>CAYOWB010000044.1:10901-11207 GCA_964407515.1 uncultured Bacteriovoracaceae bacterium | reverse complement strand
CCGGCGAGCGACGACGATGTCGAGTTCACCAAGGGCACTCATGCCTTCGCGTTCGTGATAGATAATACCGCCGGTAATGTAGTACTGGGCGGCATCATACTGCTTACGGAGCGCCAGAACGGAGAGTGCCTCAAGCACGTCGCCTTCTTTCCCGAAGTCCATGCCCAGCTCATCCACCAACGAGGGGAGAGCCCGCAAATCATCGGCGATACGCGGATTGTCCTGAATCACGTCCTGGAGGATGCCTTGATTCAGGTGCCCGCCAGCAAAAGCGGTCCAGACCTGGGCCGCGTCATCACGCGAAAT
>CAYOWB010000044.1:10572-10873 GCA_964407515.1 uncultured Bacteriovoracaceae bacterium | reverse complement strand
GCCAATGCGCCGCGAATTCCGAAGAAAATGTATTCTTTGATTTCCTTGAAGTGCCGAATATCCGGCTCGACACAGTGGACAGGAACCGTGCGATCCTGCGGGGTCGGAGTGAAGTGCTCATCCGCGAGTGCCGTGGAAAGCCAAACAAAGAGACAAACCAACATCGAGATCCGAGCGAATACACGATTGCGAACTGGCACAAACCCTCCCCAGGAATCCTAACCAGTGTTGAATGTTCCCCTAGACCTAAACGGGCAGCCTCAAGAAAAGAACCAGAATCTGCGTCTTGACGAAAAAAGAA
>CAYOWB010000044.1:8037-10545 GCA_964407515.1 uncultured Bacteriovoracaceae bacterium | reverse complement strand
TACTGTCGAATTTCCAGGAAATTGCTAGGGATGAGCAATGAAGTCGCCGAACTAACTCAGTGCATCATCACAAGAGGGGCCGCCCGCTCGTGACGCCGGATAGATAAATCGTTCGGGAGCCCTTCTCATGCGGCGCACTCGCGCTACAATGGTGTCCTTGGCCTACCGAAAGACTTGGACTGCCGCCGTTGTCGCGTTTCTAAGCCTTCTTCCTGTTGCCATCTCGGCGACGGAGCCTGTGTCGCCTCGCCTGCTTGCGCTCCAGAAACTTCGGGACGCGGGAATCTCGCAGGAACTCATGGAAGTCATCCGCAGGAAGCACGATGAAACGGAACGCGACCGGATCGTCGCGCTCAATGTGTTGGGCTTCATGTATCGTGCGAACTACTCCGTGCACGACACGCCTGAAGCCCGGAAAAAATGCCGGCAGTTCCTGCGGCTGCACCGACGCGATCTCACGTCCGCCGAGAAACGCTATGGGGTTTCCAAAGAGGCGATCGCGGCGCTCTTGTGGGTGGAAACGAAGCTGGGACGTATGCTCGGCCGCACGCACATCAGTCATGTGCTCTTCAGCATCGTGCAGGCGGATCATCCGGACGTGATCAAGGCGACGCTCGCGGAAATGGACTCGCGCCAGCCACAGCCGACTCCCGAAGACCGGCAGAAGGCGATCGAACGATCCACAGCCAAGGCGGAGTGGGCCCTTTCCGAGTTGAAGTCGCTCGATACTGTCCTGAAAGAAAATCCGCGAATGTTCCGTCACATGAACGGTTCCTACGCCGGAGCCTTCGGCATTCCGCAGTTCCTGCCGTCGAGTTACCTCAAGTGGGGCGCCGCACGACGCGCCGGTCGCGCCGCGAATCTCTTCGATGTCCGCGATGCGATTCACAGCGTCGCGCACTATCTAAGCGCGAACGGCTGGAAAAACGGCGACCGTGAAGCGCAAAAGGCCGCACTCTTCCACTACAACCGGTCCATTGGATACGGCGAAGTCATCCTCAAGCTTGCGGCCGAGCTTTAAGCCACTCGTTTCTGATCCGCCCGCCCTTTGCTAAGCACCAACTCGTTTCTTACGTCATGGACACCAGGAACAAAGTCAGCCACTGCTTCAGCGAAGCGCTTCTGATTTCGGTCCGCCACGATTCCGCGACCAGGGATGGTAGGGCCACCGAATGAAGGACCAGAACGTGAACAGAAGCAAAATCACCACAAGGAACCAGGCTGCCCAAGCGATTTCCATTTCAGCCTCCTTACTGCCCACCACCCGGCTTGCTGCGGGATACCTGTTTCTTGACCCCGCGTTTTGCCCTCGGTGATCGTTTCTGCGCACCCTGGTCTGTCAGCTGCGAGACCCCACCGAACTGCTGGCTGCCACGATAGGGCCGCATTCGAGGGCCCCGGCTGGTTCTCGACACTTCCTGAGTAAGCGGGGCAGCGGTTCCACGACGGCTGCCTTTCTGGCTTTTCTGCATCGGCATGATCCTCCTCAGGCGGCTCTGCGCTCTTCCGATTCCCACAGACGATTCGTCAACGCCTCTTGGATGTATTCCAGGTGACGGCGTTCGTCTTCGCGGTTCTGCCGGATCAGCTCGAGGATGTCCTCGGAGAAGTCCGACTCGAGCGCCTTCTCATAGCGCTTGTTCGTGAGCTTCTCGTTCGTGAGCATCGCCTTCAGAGCGCCTTCGGTTCCGGTCATGCTGCGCAGGGAGGTGAAGCCCTCGATGAAGAATCCTTTGAGGTCGGGACTCATCGACGGAGGCGTACCGCCCATGGCGCTGATGGCTTCGGAGAGCCGTGCAATGTGCCGATCGTGATCGTCCTTGAACATCGCGAGCGAATCACGAATCCCCATGTGGTCGATGTTCCGAATCGCATCATCGTATGCACGTGACGCGTCGATATCGAGTTTCACGAGGTTTTCCAGATCATTGATCATACTGTCGGTTGAGCGCATGGCGCCTCCTTCGTCTTAAAGACTTGAAAGTGACAAAGGATGCGAATGAGCAATCGGGGTGCCAGCGCGACAGCCGACTTAACTCGCGGCCGTCTGCTGGTGGCTGCGGATGTGCTCGCGGACCTCATCCATGTTCAGCTCTTTGATCTTGGTGACAAGTTCATCGATCGCTTCGGCCGGCAGCAGCCCCGGCTGCGCGAAGAGCAGGATGCCGTCACGGAAGGCCATCACGGTCGGGATCGAACGGATATCGAGCGCTCCGGCGAGTTCCTGCTCCTTCTCGGTATTCACCTTTCCAAAGACGACGTCAGGGTATTTTGTCGCGGCTTGTTCGAGGATCGGGCCGAACATCTTACAGGGGCCGCACCAGCTCGCCCAGAAGTCTAAGATGACGATCGGCTTCTCTTTGATGAGCTGTTCCAGATTGTCCTTCGTGACGTCGATTGTTTTTCCACCTGTTTCGAATGCTGCTGCCATGATCCGTTCTCCTTGCTTGAAAGGCTGGGGGCGCTCGCTGTGTTGCGCCCTTCGCAGGGTAGCGCTGCAAATGCTGT
>CAYOWB010000044.1:7764-8017 GCA_964407515.1 uncultured Bacteriovoracaceae bacterium | reverse complement strand
CTGTGACTCAAAAAAGGTAAAAAGGTGTCCGACTCCTTTTGAGGAGGGGTCCCAAAAGGAGCCGGACACCTTTTTTTGGGGGCCTTGAACGACCGCCCCACCCTCTACTTAATAAGCACTTGTTTTTACTACCGTTCAACCACGAGCACACTCAGGCAACACTGTGTTGCGCGAATCATTGACGCCCTGCGCCATCTGGTTTAAATACAGCCGCATGAATACGGAGCGGCAAAATTACAGAGAGATTCTCCGG
>CAYOWB010000044.1:0-7727 GCA_964407515.1 uncultured Bacteriovoracaceae bacterium | reverse complement strand
AGAATCCCCGATACTCGCTCAGATCCTTCGCCAGGGATCTGGGGATCTCGGGGCCTCGCCTCTCGAAGATCCTCAATGGCAAGCAGGGACTGTCCGCCCTGGCAGCCCTTCAGATCGCGGCAAAGCTAGGGCTCAACGAACAGGAACGCGAACTGTTTTGCGCCCTGGTCGAAAGCGAGCATGCCCGCGCCTCGACTCACAAGAAGCTGGCGCAGGAAAAAGTCCGCGAGCTTTCTGTCCGCTACAACGAGCTTGCTCTCGACTCTTTCCGCGTCGTCTCGGACTGGTACCACTTCGCCATCCTCGAACTCACCAAGGTCGAAGGCTTTCAGAGTAACCCCCTCTGGATCGCCAAGCGCCTGGAGATTTCGCTCCCCGAAGCGCAGACCGCCCTCGCGCGTCTTCTTCGCATGGGATTTCTGGAGGAGAAGGACGGCGTCCTCACCTGCACCGGATCGAATTCGGTCAACCCCGCAGGCATTCCGAGCGACGCCGTCCGTAAGTATCACTCGCAGCTTTTGGAGAAGGCCCAGATGGCTCTCGCGTTCCAATCCGTGGAAGAACGCGACATCTCGGGCCTCACCGTCGCGGTCGACGAAGAGTCGATCCCCAAGATCAAGAAGATGATCCGCGACTTCCGCGCCGCCGTCGATGCGGAGCTCGACAAGAGCCCGCGCAAGACCCGCGTTTACCAGCTTTCCATCCAGTTTTTCGGGCTGCAGGCCACGGCCCGGGAATTCGTCAATCCATCTGACAATCAAAGAAAGACAGGAGAATCACTATGAGAACGAGAACCAAGGAAATAGCCATGACTCAAGAGACCATGAAAGAACCCATGAGAATGTCCCTGCAGCACTGCACACTCAAAGCAGCACTCGCCGCGTCGTTCTGGATCGCGGCCCTTCCAGCCCTCCCCGCGTTCGCGGGGGGGCAAGATGTCGGAAACGGAGGGAACGTCGTTTTCTGCCCGGCGACGGAATCCCGTCAACAGTCAGTCGAGGTGCTCGACTATCATGAGGGGCGAGTGCTCCGCGGCTTCACGCCCCGCTTCGAAACGTCCACCGAGGATCCCACCGAGAAGGCGATCCGGATTCTGGAGCGACTGAAGCAGATGTTGCCGCACGAAGTCGAGTCAGTCCAGATGATGGCCCGATCCTTCACGAAGGAAGCGCTCTTCCTCGCTAACGAAGAACTCGTCGACGTCGGCGACTCGTACCATGCCTCCGTTCCGGAGGGCTGCAAGGTCTACCAGACGGTCATTCAGCGCACGCCGAAGTTCCCCGAAGACAAGCGTTACATCGTCAATCAGGAGCTCTGGTCCCAGATGAACGCGGACCAAAAGGCCGGCATGATCCTCCACGAAGTGATCTACCGTCGCGCGATTGAAGGCGGGGCAAAGGACTCGCAGAACGTGCGTTACATCAACGCGCTGTGGAGTTCAGCCGAGCTGGCTCAGCTCCGCCATGCACAGGTGCTGGCGCGCCTCGAGCTGGCCGGTTTCATGACGAACGGTGAGAACATCCTGACGAAAGAGTCAATCCCGGTCCAACTGAAGTCGATTCGCTACTATGCCGATGGGACGATCCGGTCGGCGTTGAGCGCTGAAAGCGGCTGTGATGATTGGGACGGAGCAGACTTCTGTCACCGATTGGATAGAAAAGATGGATCGACAGTGCTGATTGGTCAGAACATCCTTCTCCAATTCAACCGAGACGGAGCGCTGGACTTGGAACGCACGCTTCACTTCGGCCCGAAGCGCGGAGTCTTCGCGATCCCGGACAACAGCTCCCCGAACGAAACCGTTACGAATCTGTGCGGGTACACTCGTCACCTGACTCAAGAGCGCAATCCTAGATTCTTCTTTCGTTGTGGACGGCCTTTGAGATTTAGCAGAAGCCTCAACGGCGAACGCCTCCAACTCTCTAGCCTCACTTTTCTTCACAACGGCAGGTGGGTAGACCTCGGAATTGCGGACGACGAGCTTCGAGCCGTTCGTCCATCCCGGTTCGCCTCCCTGCTCCTGTCCCGCTCGTTCCAAACGAGACTCGCGAACGGCGATAGCCGTTTGGTGTACTCGATCATGTTGCCGTTTATGTTGCCCCACAGCTTAGCTGAAACACGCTTCCAGACTATCGACATCACCCCCGAGATCGCCGATGCGTGGCAAGCGGTGGTGATGAAGCTCTCGAAGCTCTGATCGAATCTCGTGAATGTATCCACGCGGAGAGGGCGCCGGGTTACCCACCCGGCGCCTTTCTCTATTTCCGCACCCAGGCTCGCATCAACTCGACGATCTGGGTTTGGTACGGACGTCCCTCGCGCTTTGCCTTTTCCTTAAAAGCGGAGAGCAGCCGTTCGGGGACGCGGAGACTGATCAGCAGCCGCTGGCCCTCGTCCCCTTGGGCGAGAAGGCGAAAGTCTTCGAGGAAGCGCGCAATTTCGTCTTTTGAAAGATCGGCGTCGCGGCGTAAACGTTCGTCCGTAATCATCTGAACGGGCTTATCGGTCTTCATGTCCGGACGGTTCCTTCTCGTTCTTGAGTAACTTCCTGAGCGCGCGAACATCTTCACGGTCCTGATCCCGTCCCGCCTTCTCCTTCATCCGGATCAGACTTTCAATCGACGCGATCCTCACCTTCACTCCCTGAACCGTGATGGTCTTGACCTTCATCTTCGCAGCATCATGCGTGATGATGATATCGAGCTGATCCGCCGGATGAACGGGGTCGTAGAACGACCAGGCGATGAGATTGCGGTTGCGAACGTATTCCTCGCGGAACCGGAAAACCTGGCGCGCATCCACGGGGAGCCGCGACTGAAGCCCGAGCTTCTCCAGGGCATGCTGCGCACGCGCAAACGACTCTTCATTCAGAGCGATGACCAGATCCAAATCCACCGTTCCCCGAACGGCGCCATGCAATGCGACGGCGTACCCTCCCACGATGGCGTAGGGCACTTTCGCTTCGGCAAGAGCTTCGCAGACCCGGGTGAGGAACATTGTATATACTAGTATATGCGGAACTAAGAATCATCGCAAGTGCTCTACCCGTAGCGACATTGACGATTATGGCCATGATCAGCACTGCTGTTGCTGGTTATGGAATTTCACCGATGGCGGGGCACCTTCTGGAATTGACCTCGGCGAGAGTCTGACGGCTCGCCCCCTGTTCTGTGCGAGCGATTTTCGAACCATGGGTTCGAGTTCGCCCCGCACAACGCGGCTGTGCCCCCAAACTCCGAACCAGCCGTTCGGAAATCGCCTGCACAGCAGGGATGGGGCCCCTGAGTCCGTGAGATTTCCCGTGACCACGTCAAAACTCGTATTTCTGTTCAGCCCCTATTCCGGCGGACTCCGACTCAGGAGGTCTTCGGAAACTCGACGATGATCTTGTCCTTTTCCTGGCGCATCCGGGCTTTGGATGCGTCCGTTCCCTCCGGCACAGGGAAGGTGCGCTGGAAGGAGCTCTTAAAGTACATGCGGGTGGCTCCCTCTTCGTCCGACGAGCCGGTGCTCTCAATGTTGCCGCTAATAGTGACCGTTTCGTTCTCGACGCGGATGTTGACCTTCTCTTTGGCGAGATCCTTGACCTGGATCTCATAGAAGACAGCCTTGTCATCTTCTCGTGTGGTCATTTGAATACCACCTGTCAGACGGCCACCAGCGCCGAAGCCCATGCCGCCCAGCATTCCACCAGGACCAGCGAGCCCTCCGCGGGTACCCCCGCGCGGCGCGAGACCAGGCCCCCCAGCTTCCTCTTCGCCAAAGAGTGATCCGTACCGGCTACCGAACCAGGAAAAGAGACCACCCATATCGGCATCGTCCTCTTCCATCATCCGGCGCATCCGCTCCTGCATCCTCTGCATCTCCTTGCGGAGCTGCTCCTCCTGCGCACGGACTGCCTCATTCGGGTCGGAGTCCGAATTCGGGTCGCCGGGATTCTGCGGCAGCTGCGGAAACGGGCGTCTTAAGCCGTTCACCGGGTCATCGCCGTCCGCGAGCATCGCTCTTTGCCGGAGTTGCCTCCCGCGCATCCAATGATCGACACCGAGGGCACTCGCCGCACCGAGAACGAAGCATAACACCCCGATAAACCAGCGTTTTTTAACCACACGAAGGACCAACTCCCGGATGGAAGGACTCATATTCACCCCTTTGCAGCTACCCCAAAGATGGCTCAGCTACAGACGCTGTCAAGGCCGGCCCGAGGCCCCGGCTTCAGCCTCGACCCTAAAAGGTGCCAGGCACCTTTTTTGTTCTGTGCTAACTTCAGAACTATCAGCACATCGGATCGGGGGGAGCAGCCGTGGCGAGAGACCGCATCGTTCGTACTATCTTCAAGGAAAAGAAATGGTGGTTCATCCGGGACCTGATCGGAATCACGATCGGCACGGCCATCGCAGGCTTCGCGTTCGCGGTGTTTCTCATTCCCTTCAAGGCAGCGCCAGGCGGAGTGAGCTCCCTCTCGCAGATCCTCTACTACCTGTTCGGGATCCCCGCCGGCACGGCGATGCTCATGTTCAACGTCCCCTTGTTCTTTCTCGGCGTCGCGACCCTGGGCCGCATGTTCGGGTTCAAAACCATTTACGCGATTCTCGCGGTCGGCATCTTCACCGACCTCTTTTCACCGAACAACCTGGCGAAGCTCCACTTTCCGATCCTCTACCGCGTGAACGAGCACACGTTTTCGATGGTGAGCGAGCCGTTCCTCGGCGTCGTCGCCGGCGGCATCCTCCTTGGCGCAGGACTGGGACTGGTGTTCCGCAACAACGGTTCCTGCGGCAGCACTGACATTCCGGCGCTCCTCCTGAAGAAGTACTTCGGCGTGACGGTCGGCACCGGCTACCTCATGATCGACACGTTCATCATCATGGCTACCGGACTCGTCTTCAAGAACGGCAACCTGATCCTCTGGGGGCTCGTCGCGCTGTTCATCACATCAAAGGTCGCCGACTACGTGATCCAGGGATTCCCGAGCGCACGCGGCGTCTTCATCATCAGCGACCGCCATGAAGAGATCAAAGCGATGATCCTCAACGACATCAACCGCGGTTGCACCGTCTTCAAAGGCGAAGGCGGCTACACCGGGAAGCCACGCAACATCATCTACACAGTGACCCAGATGCACGAACTCGTGCGACTGAAAAACATGGTCCGGCAGGTGGACAGCACCGCCTTCATCATCGTCGGCGAAGTGCAGGAAGTGCACGGCGAAGGATTCAAAGCTTTGACTTGAGCGGCTCAGCCCCCTCACTCGGCCCCACCCGGCTCGCGGCCATCCCGCCGGAAGCCCCCTCCTGAAACGCATCCACGGCGTTCAGGAAGCGTTCTCCCAGGGCATAGATCCGGTCCGCGTACTGCAACGCGAGCACCCCCGCATCATTCAGGATAAGGTTCTTCCCTTGACGATGAAAAAGCTGAACTCCGATCGTCTCCTCGAACTGCTTCAACTGCATACTTAACGCAGACTGTCCGACGCGCAGCTTCCTCGACGCTGCCGCAATGCTTCCTTCGTGCGCGATCGTCCAGAAGTATCGGAAGTGATGGTAGTTCAACCAACGTGACATTCGCGCAATCATACCCTATTCTCCCAAACGTTTCACTACGGCGAGGCCGAGGAGAACGACCATGCACGACCAGCCATCTCAGTCAGTTCTGATGACCCTGAAAACGAACGACCAAACCGGACTCGACGCGCAAGAAGCGTCACGCCGGCTCCAGCAGCATGGACCGAACGTCCTTACTCAGAAGAAGGGGCACTCCTCCCTCGTCCGGTTCCTTCTCCAGTTCCACCAACCGCTCATCTACATCTTGCTCGTCGCGGGCTTCATTACCGGCTGGTTGGGAGAATGGGTCGACTCCTCAGCGATCCTCGGCGTGGTACTCCTCAACGCGATCGTGGGGTTCCTTCAGGAGCATAAAGCCATCCGCGCGATTGAAGCGCTCAGCAAAATGCTCCTCAGTGAGGCCACCGTCCTGCGCAACGGCACTAAGGCCCGCATCCCGTCGGAACAACTCGTTCCTGGTGATATCGTATTTCTTCAGTCGGGCGACCGTGTCCCGGCCGACCTGAGACTGATCCGTGTGCAGGATCTGCAAGTCGGTGAAGCAGCGCTCACCGGTGAATCCGTCCCCGTGGAAAAGAACACCGACGTGCTGCCTGCCGGCACCGGACTTCCGGATCGCACGAACATGGCGTTCTCCTCGTCGCTCGTGACCTACGGCACGGCGGCGGGCGTCGTCGTCGCCACGGGCGACAACACCGAGATCGGTCGAATCTCTCAGCTTCTCGAAAACACCGACGTCCTCGCCACCCCGCTGACCCGCAAGATGGCGAAGTTCAGCAATCTGCTTCTCTACGCGATTCTCGCACTCGCAGGCCTCACTTTCGTGGCGGGCGTGATCCGGGGCGAGTCCTGGCTCGACATGTTCATGGCCGCCGTCGCGCTTGCGGTCGGCGCGATTCCGGAAGGCCTCCCTGCGGCCATCACCATCACCCTGGCGATCGGCGTCTCCCGCATGGCGCGCCGGCACGCGATCATCCGTCAGATGCCCGCGGTGGAAACGCTCGGAAGTACCACCGTCATCTGCTCTGACAAGACTGGCACATTAACGGAAAACCAAATGACCGTCCTGGAGATCTGGACCCAGGAAGGCGACTTCCGGGTCACGGGCGTTGGCTACCAACCGGAGGGACGGATCGAGCCGGCGAACGGAGCGTCTCTCGGACCGAATTCAGTCGAATGTCTCCGTGCCGGACTGCTCTGCAACGACTCCCGAGTCGTTCGCAATCACGAAGGCTGGAAGGTCGAGGGCGACCCCACCGAAGCGGCCTTACTGGTATCCGCCGCAAAGGCGGGTTTGAAGGCGGAACAGGAAACATCCCGACTGCCCCGAATCGATACGGTGCCCTTCGAGTCGCAGCACCAGTACATGGCGACGCTTCATCGCGACGGCGACGCGCACTTCGCCTACGTCAAGGGGTCGATCGAGTCCTTGCTCCCTCGTTGCGGAAATATCGAAGCGAAGCGCATTCATACCGCTGCGGACGCGATGGCCGCTAAGGGTCTCCGCGTCCTTCTCTTCGCGCGCAAGAAGTTCCCGCAGGAGATGAAGCATCTTCAGCACGACCATATCCGCGAAGGCCTGGAATTCCTCGGTCTGCAGGGAATGATCGATCCTCCTCGTGACGAGGCGATCCGTTCAGTAGCCGTCTGCCGGAACGCCGGTATCCAGGTTAAGATGATCACGGGCGACCACGCCATTACCGCTCAGGCGATCGCCAAACGAATCGGGATTCCGGCCGAATCGGTCATTACCGGCCACGAGCTGGCGGAAGCCGAAGACGAGCGGCTGCGTGAGATCGTTTCCAGGACGTCGGTCTTCGCTCGTGTCTCTCCCGAGCAAAAACTGCGTCTCGTCCAAGCACTGCAGGCGAACCACCACATCGTCGCCATGACGGGCGACGGCGTGAACGACGCTCCGGCCCTGAAGCGCGCGAACATCGGCGTCGCCATGGGAATCACGGGAACGGACGTATCCAAAGAAGCTGCGGCGATGGTGCTCACCGATGACAACTTCGCCTCCATCCACGCCGCCGTGGAAGAGGGCCGCGGTGTCTACGACAACCTCGTCAAGTTCATCACCTGGACGCTCCCGACCAACCTCGGCGAGGGCCTGGTGATCCTCGCCGCCGTCCTCGCCGGCACGGCGCTGCCGATCACACCGTT
>CAYOWB010000043.1:0-21312 GCA_964407515.1 uncultured Bacteriovoracaceae bacterium | reverse complement strand
CCGAAGCCCCAGGATCCGCCGAAGCCCCAGGATCCGCCGAAACCTCAGGATCCGCCGAAACCCCAGGATCCGCCGAAACCCCAGGATCCGCCGAAACCTGCTGAACCGGGTAGCCCCTCGCAGCCCGATAACCCTGGCCACAGCCATCCGGGAGGAAGCGACTCGGGCGGTGGTCAAAATGGCGGCAGTGAGAACGGTGTCTCCGGTGGAGCGGATGTCCCCACTACTTCGGAAAGTCTGGACTGCTCGGAGGAATCACTCGCCAAGGCGGTCGAGGCAGTGAAAGCCCGCTCGAAGATCACTAAATTGGGCGGTCAGGCGCTGATTTACAGCTGTGACGTCATGAACCGCTTTAAAGACGTTCCAGCAGCGGTGGTGCTTGCCAATGCGGCCATGCGCATGGCGATCATCGTTTCCCCGAAGTACAGCAATGAGGAAAGTTTCAGACTGATTCAGCCCACTGCGGCCGAGATCGCCGGCGAGCTAGAGGCGTTGGTGGGACGTTCGGATGTGGCCGGCCAGACTGAACTGGCTGAGCTGGCAACCGAGCTGCGCAGACTCAGTGCGGCCGATCCGATGACCCTCATGTTCCCCGCCGTGCGGCAGGACTTCTTCTACTTCATCGGCGGCCAGAAGCTGTGCTCTTGGAAGGCGGCCGTCGAGGCAGCCCGTCCTGGAAGTACGGAGAGTTTTCCCACGGTCATGCACAAGTGCAGATAAGTACGTGCGCTTGAAGCCCTACGAGAGTATAAAGGTAGATCGAAGCTATGAAGAAGGTCTCTGACATCATCTCGCTTCTTGAAGCGAAGGCTCCCTCGGGGACGGCCGAGAGTTGGGACAACGTCGGCCTTCTCGTTGGAGATCCGTCTTGGACGACCTCGGGCGCGGTTGTCTCGATCGACCTGAATCCAGAATCGCTTCGTTTGGCCAAGAGCAAAGGCTGGCGTCTGATCGTCACGCATCATCCCTGTATCTTTCCGCGAAGCCACGGCGTTGCGCGGATCGTGCCAGATGGCGAGCTTGGGAAGAACTCTCTCATCATTGAAGCCCTGCGAGCCGGGATCGCCATCGCGGCTTGCCACACCAACTTCGACCAATGCGCGATGGAAGTCGTCGATACCGTGGCGGATGGCCTGGGCGTCAAGCCGCAGGGAAGGCTGATCGAAAAGCCCTCCGGCTCGCTCCTGAAGCTCGTCGTCTTCGTTCCATCGACACATCTGGAAGCCGTGCGTACGGCGATCTGCGAGGCGGGCGCCGGACAGATTGGAAACTATGACTTCTGCACCTTCGGCGTGGCAGGTGAGGGAACTTTCCGTGGCAGAGAAGGCGCGCAGCCTTTCATCGGTCGAGTTGGAGAGCTCGAACTCGCACAGGAAGTTCGTTTGGAAACAATATTTCCGAGAGGCCTGAAAGCGTGCGTTCTGAAGGCGATGCTGGCAGCGCACCCCTATGAAGAAGTCGCTTTCGACTTATATTCGGTGGAGCAAGGGACTGCATCCAAGAGCGGCTTGGTGCGTGGTTTGGGCTATGGCTTCTGGGGTGATTTTGTTCGACCGAAATCCTTTTCAGACGTGGCTCGAAGTGTTAGAAGCCTGTTTAACTTACAAGCATTTTGGGTGACGGGTCACTCGCCTTCCCGTAACCGGAGAATCAGAAGACTGGCATTCGTGGCCGGCAAAGGCGCTTCCTTCGTGGAGGCGGCGGCGCGTCTCGGGTGCGACCTGATGATTACCGGTGAAGCTGGTTATCACACGGCATTAGATGGCTCACGCCGTGGGGTTACTGTGATCGAGCTCGGCCATCGTGAGAGCGAAAGATTTTTCGTTTCCACGATGCGAACCTGGCTTGAGAAGGTCGGGCTCAAGTGTGTTGAGGCGAATCCGCCGTCCCAAATGATTTGGTCAGGAGGAAAGAAGTGACTCAGCCCCTTCCCGTTCGGGAACAACTTAAAGCATTGGAACAACTGCAGGAACTGGATCTGAAGATCGACAATCTCCGGAAGAAGAAGGCGGAGTTGCCTCAGGCCCTCAAGACGATCGAAGACGCGTTCAGTAAAATGCGCGTCACCGTCGAAGCGAAGAAGAACGCGATTGGTGAAATCGAGAAGGCTCAGCGCCAGACTCAGGCCGCGATCGACCTCAATAACGATCGTCTTACCCGTGCCAATTCGAAGCTCGAAACGGTCCGCAACGGGCAGGAGTTCACGGCGGCAAACAAGGAAATCGACCAGCTCAAGAAGATGAATCTATCTCTTGAAGAGCAGATCAAGAAGGCCGTGCAGGACATTGAGACCGGCAAGAAAGAACTGACGGACCTCGAAGGCCGCTTGACCCAGCTGCAGGAAGACCGGGATGCGCAGCTCTCCGCGATCTCGGGACAGGGTGGTCAGCTGGATGAGCAGATTACGGCATTGGATGGCGAACGCAAACCGTTCACCAGCCAGGTGGAAAGACGGATTCTGTCCCTCTATGACCGTATCCGTGGCGTTCGCAATGGTCTCGCTTTAGTGCCGGCCGTTGGCGGTCGCTGCGCGGGCTGCAATATGATGGTGCCGCCCCAGCTCTACAACCTGGTTCAGCGTGGAGTCGAAGTGCAGTTCTGCCCGAGCTGCAATCGCATTCTGTTCTCGCCCGATCATCCGGCGACGAATCATGTTTCTCCCGCGTAAGTAAGAATTCGTGCCTCGAAGCGCATTTTCGAGGTATTTGTGATACATCAAAGATCTGGCGCAGGACGGGCGATCGCTGGCGCACGGCTGTAAAAAGCTGTGTGCGGGAGGAAAGTCCGGGCTCCAAAAAGCAAGGTACTGGCTAACGGCCAGGCATGCTCTTCGCGAGGGGAGCATGACGGACAGTGCAACAGAAAGCATACCGCCAGCGCGCTGGAAACGGCGTGCGGTAAGGGTGAAAGGGTGGGGTAAGAGCCCACCGCGCTTCTGGCGACAGAAGTGGCACGGCAAACCCTACCTGGAGCAAGGCCAAATAGGGAGGCGTGCGCTGCAAAGCGCAAAAGGTCGGCTCGACCGATGCCTTCGGGTAAGGCCGCTAAAGGCTTACGGTAACGTAAGCATTAGAGGAATGGTCGCCTCCGGCTGACTCCGTCAGTCGAAGACAGAACCCGGCTTACAGTCCTGCGCCGGTTTTTATTTTCGCCCTGCCGTTCCAGGCGGGCAGCCCATGCTACAATAGAACGAACAACAAGGAGTTCACTCGATATGCACGGATGGATATCGATGCCCCTCGGGGCGATGGTGTGTCTGCTTTTTTCTGTATCAGGGATGATCACGCTGCCTGCGGCGGCCTCCGAGGAGCGTGCACCGCGCTCCTATCGAGAGATCCAGAAACACCTGCGCGAGCTCTCCGCCAAATTTCCAGGAAATGCCGAAGTGATCGAGATGGGGCAATCCGACAGCGGCCAGCCCATCGAGGCGTTGAAAGTCGGTCATGGCCCCGTCGCTCATCTGGTGGTCGCGACCCATCACGGCAACGAGTATGGCTCGACGGAAGTCGCCAAGGCGTTCGCTGCATCGATCGCTGAGGCGCCGATCGGTGGCCAAACTATTTACGTCATCCCGGTTCTGAACATCAGTGGTTACAATACCGGCAGCCGCCGCGAGGTGAGCCCGGCCTATGGCTCGGTAGATCCCAACCGCGACTACCCGGGTCCTTGCGGTACGCTCAGTCCGTTCAAGCTGAAGTCAACCGCCGCCCTCGCGAAGTTCATGGGCGAGAAGAAGATCGTTACCTCGGCCACTCTTCACACCTACAGCCCCGCGGTAGTTTATCCCTGGGGGATGGGGGCCACGGATGTTTCCACTCCGTACGATGACTTCTTCCGGATGCTGGCGAAGGCGGCGACGGTGGAAAGCCATTACACCGTGGGTAATTCCGCCGAAGTCATCTATCCTGCGAACGGGACGTTCGAAGACTATGCTTTCTGGAAGTACGGCTCCTGGGCGCTGCTGTTCGAATTGGGCCGCTCGCATTCGCCCAGCGACTCGGCGGTTCAGGAGATGGTCCGGGTCAACGTTCCGGGGCTGCGCCGGATGATGGAACAATCGCCGAATCTGCCGGCTGAGCGCCACGAGTTTTCCGGTACGTGCAGTGCTCGTTTGGCAGCACTTGACCGCGAAGACGAGTGAGTCGGCGTCGCCCTTCCTCCGCAGTTCAAGAGTCGTGAATTTGTGAAAGAAACGTGAGCTTTGGATTTGCGCCTCGCCCCATCGAATGATAGAGGGCATGGCATGAGGACATGGGGCGTTTCTGACTCTCTGAAGCTGTACAACATCGAGAACTGGGGCGACCAGTATTTCAGTATCAATCCGGCCGGCCATTTGACGGTTCATCCGAAGCAAGGCGAGGGTCCCGGCATTGACCTGATCAACGTCATCGAGGAAATTCGCACTCAGCAGGGTGTGAATCTTCCGGTGCTCATTCGCTTCCAGGACATCATCCGCCATCGCGTCGTCGCGCTGAACGAAGCGTTCAAGAAGACGATCGCTGAAGCGGGTTATCGCGGCGTCTACCAGGGCGTCTATCCGATCAAAGTGAATCAGATGCGCGAAGTGGTCGAGGAGATCCTCGACGCCGGCCGTCCCTACGACATGGGGCTTGAGGCCGGCTCGAAGTCCGAGCTCGCACTTGTGGCCTCGATGAATACCACGCCGAACGCCATTCATATCGTCAACGGCTACAAAGACTACGCGATGATCAAAACCGCTCTCATGAGCGTGAAGCTTGGAAAGAAGACGATCATCGTCGTCGAGAAGCTCTCCGAACTCTATCAGGTGATCAGCGTCGCCAAGGAACTGGCCGTCACTCCGATGGTCGGTATTCGCGTGAAGCTGTATTCGAAGGGCAGCGGCAAGTGGGAATCCAGCGGCGGCGAGTTCGCCAAGTTCGGTTTGACCACTCCTGAGTTACTCCATGCTGTGAACGTCCTTCGTCAGGAAGGCCTGCAGGACAGCTTCAAGCTGTTGCACTTCCACGTGGGTTCACAGGTCACCAACATCAAGACCATCAAAAACGTCGTCAAAGAAGGCTCCCGTATCTACGCAAAGTTGCGCAAGATGGGCCTCAACCTCGAGTATCTGGATGTGGGCGGCGGCTTGGGCGTCGACTACGACGGTTCACGCACCAGCTTCGATAGCTCGATCAACTACTCGTTGACCGAATACGTCAGCGACGTCGTGTACTCGATCCTGGAAATCTGCCAGGCCGAGGAAGTGCCGGAACCCAACATCGTTTCGGAGAGCGGCCGCGCGCTGGTGGCGCACCACTCGGTACTTGTGCTGAATTCTTTCGGCAGCATCGAAGTCGGCGCCACCCCGATCGAGCTTCAGGAAACTCCGGACGAAGACGACGTCGTCAAGGAGATGCGCTATCTGTCGCAGCATCTCTCGTCCAAGAACTTGCTCGAACACTTCCACGACGCCGTTCAGCGCAAGGAAGAGGCGCTGAGCATGTTTAAGCTCGGCTTCCTGTCGCTCGAGGACAAAGCCAAGGTCGAGTATCTGTTCTGGCAGATCTGCAAAGTCATTCATAAGAACGCGTCCGGCCTCAAGTATGTCCCGGATGAAGTCGAGGCATTGAGTAAGCATCTCGCCGACCAGTATCTCTGTAACTTCTCCGTGTTCCAGTCGATGCCGGACCACTGGGCCGTGCAGCAGCTCTTCCCGATCGTGCCGGTTCACCGTCACGATGAAGAGCCGACGCACACCGCGACGCTGGTGGACATCACCTGTGACTCTGACGGCAAGGTCTGCAAGTTCATCGATCTTCGCGATATCCGTGATACGCTGCCTCTGCATCCGCTGCGTGAAGGCGAGCCCTATTACCTGGGGATCTTCATGACGGGTGCGTACCAGGACGTCATGGGCGACTTCCACAACCTGTTCGGGAGCGTCAACGAGGTACACGTGTTCCTCGATACCTCGGAGCCCGGTGGCTACTATATTGAGGAAGTCATTAAGGGGAACAACGTCGCAGGCGTTTTGTCCTGGTTCCAGTACAGCGCGACGGACATGGCTAAGAAGATCAAAGAACAGATCGATGCCAAGGTGCGTGAAGGCGTGATCAAGCCTCGCGAAGGCGTGGAGCTTCAGAACTTCTACGAGTCGGTCCTGTATGGATATACCTACGTCGATCTGGACCGAAAGCCGAAGCAGTCGCACACTACGACGGTAGTGGAGGAGACGGCGGCTATTCCGCCGGCTTGATCGTCTATGCTTAAAAACAGTGTTCCGTCCTATTTCAAGGCCCGTCGTGATCGTCTGATGGCAGCCCACCCGAGGGCTACTTTCTTGTTTCCTGGAACGAGTGAAGTACCCCGGAATCCGGACGTAACCTTCCAGTACCGCCAGGAATCCTTCTTCTATTACCTGACGGGATTCGATGAGCCAGGAGCGTTCCTTGCGTTGACCCCAGGGGAAGGCGTGACGTCCAAGACTTACAAGACGGTGCTCTTCACGCGCCGCCGTGATGCTGACAAGGAAATGTGGGTTGGCGAACGTTATGGCATCGACCGCGCAAGGGTGATCTTCGGGGTCGACGAGGTCTATCCGATCGATGAGCTTGATCAGCGAATGCCCGCTCTATTCCAAGGTGCTGACGAGGTCTTCTACCGCATGCACAACGAGACCCTTTGGGGCTCGGACAAGATGGATGCGCGCGTGCTCGCCGCTCTGGAGGGCCATCGCCGGAGCCAAGGCCGGAGTGGCGGGGCGCTGCTGAGCATTTCCGATCCGAATCAGGTCGTGGGTGAGATGCGGCTTTTCAAAGGCCCCGAGGAAATCGACCTCATGCGGAAGGCTTGCCAGGCCACTGCGCTTGCTTACAACTCCGTCATGCGCGAGACGCATCCGGGAATGAACGAAGCGGACATCGAGGCGATGATCGAGTACTATTTCCGCAAGAATGGCTGCCGGCGCATTGGCTATGGCACTATTATCGCGGGTGGAAAGAACGCCACGTGCTTGCATTACGTTTCCAACAACGAGGAACTGAAGGACAACGAATTGCTTCTGATTGATGCGGGCGGCGAGTACGACTATTACTCCGCGGACATCACCCGCACGTTCCCCATCGGAAAGAAGTTCTCGAAACCGCAGGCCGCTGTTTACGACGTGGTTTTAAAGGCACAGTTAGGCGCGGTTGAAATGAGTCGTCCCGGCGTGGCTCTGGCCGACATTCATAAGTATGTGTGCGAGACGTTGACTGACGGTCTGCTTTCGCTGGGGTTACTCAAGGGCGACAGCGAAGAGATCCTCAAGAGCGGCGGCTTCCGGCGCTTCTATCCGCACAACACTAGTCACTGGCTCGGGATGGACGTGCATGACGTCGGCTTCTATCAGAAGGACGGAAAACCGCGCGTACTGGAGCCCGGCATGGTCTTCACCATCGAGCCCGGCTTCTACGTGCAGCCGCACGATAACGAGTGTCCGACCGAGTACCAGGGCATCGGCATCCGGATCGAGGACGATATCCTCATTACGGCGAACGGACATGAGAACCTCACTCGCGACGTCCCCAAGACGCGTGAGGCGATCGAGGCCCTCAAGGCCTGACGCGAGGCCAGGTGTAACCGATGTCGGTGCAGTTCGGGCCGCTCCGTATTCCGAATCCACTCTTCCTGGCTCCGATGGCGGGAATCACTGACTCGCCGTTTCGTGCGCTCATGAGGCGTCACGGTTGTGGGGTCGTGATCTCCGAAATGGTTTCGGCCAATGGTCTCGAGTACTCGGGCGAGAAGTCCTTTGAGCTGCTCCAGTTCCGGGATGAGGAGCGGCCGATCGGCCTTCAGCTCTTCGGAGAAAGGCCGGAGTTGCTTGCCAAAGCATCGCAGATCGTTGAGAAGCTCGGTGCCGAGTTTGTCGACCTGAATTGCGGCTGTCCGGTCCCGAAGGTGGCGAAAAAGGGAGCGGGTGCCGCGCTCGCGCGTGACGTTCCCGCGCTCTATAAGATCATGACGGCGATGGTAAAGGCGGTGAAGATCCCCGTTGCCATCAAGATCCGGCTCGGTTGGGACCAGGAGTCCAAGAATGCGCATGAAATCGTGAAAGCCGCCAGCGACGCTGGTGTCGCGTGGGTCGCGGTTCATGGCCGTACGCGCGCCCAGCTCTACAGCGGTAAGGCCGACTGGGATGCGATCGGAGAGGTGAAGTCGCGCGCCAAGCTGCCGATTATCGGTAATGGTGACATTACCACCGCGGAACTGGCCGTCGAACGGATGAAAACTTACGGGGTCGATGGAATCATGATTGGACGCGGGATTCTCAAAAACCCATTCCTGTTCGAACAGACCTTGGCCCTCCTGGAGGGGCGGGATGGGCCTCCACGCACGGCTGAGAACTATACTCGCATGATTCTGGAGTACCGAACCATTCTTGAATCGGCGTACAGCCCTCACGACGCCATGATTCACGCTCGTAAGTTCGTCTCCTGGTTCGCCACGGGCTTCATCGGCTGCCGAGACTTCCGCGCAAAGGCGTTTGCTATTCAAGAGCCTCATGAGCTTTGGGCGGAGACCGAGAGGTTCTTCCGGAATACGCGGATGCATGACGCGGAATTGTTAACGACGTGAATCTTTCTTTCGAGCGTTCCGATAGGGGAAGGGGAATCGTTTCCCTCTGGCGTACCTGTGTCCGGGCTGACGTCCGTGAGTAGGTTTCGCCCCAGTATTGGAGGCAGATCATGAGAAGACAGCTGTGGACCGCCGTTTTGCTGGCTCTCGGGCTGTTGATTCCCGCCGGAGTCTGGATTCAAGAGACGTCGCTTTCGCGACATCCTGCTGGGGCCGGCCTGCAGTCCGAGGGGCGAGCTCCTGATCTGGGATGGCTGCGGGTGAAACAGATAGCACGCATGAGGACCGAATCAGGCACCAGTGCTGTAAGACTCTCTCCAAACTTCGTCGCGGAGGACTGTGATCGATATCCCGGAGGAGTCGGTGAGCTTGCCGGGCTGATGGAGAAAGGGTTACGCCGCGGACTGGCCTGCATGTGGAAACAAGAGGGCCGGGCTCGGGCGGACGCGGAGCGGATCGTCAACCTTCTTCGCACTCAATCCGCCCGGATCAGATGCCTCAAGACGGGAGGCGTCGCTTTTCGAGTGAACGAAATTCCGCTGCGTCTGGAGGCAAATACTTTTGCCATGGCGACACTCCCAGGCGAAGAGAGTTACCCGCTGGTCGCGGTCAATATGGACGCCAGCGTTCGAATGAGACGGATCGACCTGGAGCAGAATCTCTTCCATGAGGTGATTCATTGGTTAGGGCATCCGCACGGCGGAGGGTTTGATGTCGCTTACCTGGCCTCGATCTGCTGTTTTACTGAGCGGTCCGAAGCCTGTGAGCTTCTCAGGGACAGTCCCGATTGGACCAGCGTGGATTATCATTCCCGCTTCGCGAGAGTCATGGCGCTTGAGCACCATTCGGACATCGCGATCGAGGCGGCTTGGAATTCCGTCGGTGCAGCATCGATTTTGCCTGTTGCTTCAGTGCGTCGACATGGCGCTCGCTCTCTCTTCGCGGCGGTTCATGCCCTTGCTGGCGTGCATCGGGGGCTCCAGAGCGACGAAGAACGGCTTGGGGTTTTCATGGCGCTGACGGCGCTTGCCCACTCGACACGCGACTTCTTTCCAGCTTGGGAGTCCGCCCGAAGGAAAGCTCAGTTTGAGAACCTGTTCCTCACCCAGTTTCCGGATTCCGCTGAAGGCAGGAGTCGACTCGAGCTGGCTCTTGCGCTCGGGGACCTTCTCGCGACGCTCCACGTGGAAGACGGACCCGCCTTCTGGCGTTCCTGGGAACACCAGTGGAAGGCATTTTCGGCGATTCGCAGACGAGTCTGTCCACTGCTGTCTTCACTTGAAAAGGAGCGGCTGACTTTGGCCTCGTTCTCCGCGGCAGGTACTCTGTCAAAACGGATCACTGAGGAACGGATCAAGCCGGAGTTGATGGCACGGTACCAGAAGGCTTTGCTCAAACCTTGTCCGTAACGTCGAGGCAAGCTACCCTTCGCAGTAGGGGACGTCCTATGCGCGACTCGGAACGAAAGAAGCTTCAGACGGCATTTGAAGAGATCATTCGGAAGACATCCTGCGAGATGCCCCGGGACGTCGTTCGAACGATCGATCAGTATGCAAAGAAAGAGCAGGCGGGTTCCCGCGCGGCTCACGCAATGGCGATTATCCTCAAGAACATCCAGCTGGCTTCCGGCAAGAGTCAGCCCGTGTGCCAGGATACTGGCAGCATTCTCTTCTACATCCGCTATCCCGCCCGCCAGGATGCGGATGAGCTCGCCAGAGTCGTGCGCAAGGCGGTTGCTGTCTGCACCCGTAAGGGGTATTTGCGACAGAACAGCGTGGACAGCGTTACCGGCGAGACGGTCGTCACTAACGTCGGTCCAGGTACTCCCGTCCTTCATCTCACGCCTTGGAAGAAAGACTCCTATGACATTCGGCTGATCCTCAAAGGCGGTGGCTGCGAGAATGTCGGAATTCAATACAGCTTACCCGACTCTCGTTTAGGCGCGGGACGAGATCTCGCTGGAGTCAGGAAATGCATTCTGGATGCGGTTCACCAGGCTCAGGGCAAGGGGTGCGGCCCCGGCATCCTGGGGGTGATCATCGGTGGGGATCGTGCGACGGCCTATGCTGCTTCCAAGGAGCAGTTCCTGAGAAAGTTGGATGACCGAAATGCCGATCCAGTCCTGGATCGCATGGAGCAGGATTGCCTGGAGGCTGGAAACACTCTCGGAATCGGTCCGATGGGTTTTGGCGGAGGGTCGACGCTCCTTGGCGTGAAGGTGGGGGCGCTTCATCGCTTGCCGGCATCATTCTTCGTGACGGTCTCTTACATGTGCTGGGCTTTTCGCCGTCAGGGCGCGGCCCTTTCGAGGACAGGGGAAATTCTCAGGTGGCTCTACTGATGAGTGCAAAGCTTCCGATCGTTATTGGGCTCTCGATGGGGCTTGCGGGCGCGGGCTGCTCGCTCTTCGGTGGAAAGAAGCTGCCTCTGGCGGAGTGCCAGGAAGCCGTCAAGACGAGCTCGGTACGTTTCCAGTCGGAGATCCGCGACATCGTGGTCAGTGGCCGCAATTGTCTGCCGGGCGGCTCCGATCCAGGAAGGTGCTCGCGACTCACTCAAGAAACGCAAGAGGGCATTCGGGCGCTCCATGAGCAGTTCATTGCGAGCGCGTTCGTCCGGCAGTGTTCCAGTGAGCTTTCGGTAAAGGGTGAGTTCATGCCTGTGCTGGACGCGGTCCTGGTCATCGCGCGAGAAAACCCTGACACCCTCGAAGAGCAGGCCCGCCTTCAGGAACAGTTACGACGGTTGGAGGACCTTGATGAGAATCTTTCGGTCCAGTCCATCGTCGAGAGTTGCTGTCAGCGATAGATCGTCTCTTCGGAAATACCCAGTAAAATCAATCACAAGCATCGCCTTTCCGGAGTGTTAAGGGGCTGCATAAAACGCTCGTAAGATCCGATAAGGATAGTGGGAATCCATATGCGGGGACTTCGGGGAATCGCGGCCTTTCTGCTCTGGGCGTCAGTCGTCGGTTTGCCGACGGCGTGGGCTTGTCCACCTTTTCTCCGTAGTCTGCCCAGTGCTCTGGCGTCCCGCTATGGCACCTCTCTTTGCGAAGTCTATGATCGTTACGCGGCCTTGAAGAAACGTTATGCCGCACAGGGAATGGACGCCACGCAGGTCCGCGCGGTTCGAGGTCCACGCTTCATCGACTACGAGACCTTTTTCGGCGAAGAGGGAGAACAGAAGGATTTCGATCCGTGGCGGATCTACGATCCGGCGCCTGAAACTTGGTACCACTGGGAAGCCGCCGAGGTGCGAGTCAGGCAATTGGCTGATGCGAACCTGGAGCGCGCCAGCACGGGAGGAAGGATCGTTCCGATTTACGAGGAGTTCCTGAAGAGGGTACACGGGGCTTCCGTCCAGGGGCTTCCTCGCGGCGAGATCGACTTCCGTCGCGGATCGGTGCTGGGGCCGAATATGAGCCGTCAGTGGGCCATCCCGATCGATGCCGAACAGCACATCTGTTATGGGGAGGGCACTCAACCGATCATGGAGTGGACCTTCCACAAGTGCTTCGAAGATTTAGGCCGCATCGATCAGGATCGGCTTAGGCAGAAACGCTACTATGATATTCCCGAGAATCCGAAGTGGCGTTTCGAGAAAGTGATCCAGGGAAAGAAGGCGTTGTTCCGCTGCGGGATATCCCGGTATCCGCCGCCTCAGGACGTGCCAAAGCTTTACAGTGATTGGCAGCGTTCCATCAATCGTCAGATCGAAGGTTGGTACGAGGGAAAAACAATAGTGGACCCTGTCCTCGTCGCTGCTAACGCGCAACGTTGGTTCGTGTCGATTCATCCGTTCGCGGATGGAAACGGCCGCACGAGCCGTTTCATGATGGATTATCTGCTGACTAGCCTGGGCCTTCCGCCACCTGTCCTCAAGAATATGAATGCCGATACGATGCTGGAGGAAGAAGGTTGGGCGCTCGAGGTCATGCGGGGCATGATGACGACCCTGGATCATCTGGAATGGTGCCTCGTCCAATTGAAGAAAGACCCCAAGACGGCGGTTTGCCAGCAAACCTCGCCAGGGGAGAAGAAACGATGAAGTACTGGAGGGGAGTCTCTATAGTCGTGCTGGTTTGGCTGGCTACCTGCTTGCCGATGCTGCTTCTCCGGCCTGCGCATGCGGGGCAGTTGGCGAAGGATGGTGCGAAGCCCTCACTGCAGTCTCCCGAACAATGCCCCGAATGTGTGAAGGGTATCGATTCCGCGCAGATCGAATCGCTCAACGCATCTGTTAATCAGGTGGTCGAACAGCGGAAGGTAGCGTCGGAAATAGTGACGGGTCTGTCACCCGAATCATGCTCGTCCGGGGTGATGCCTTTGCCACGGTATTCAGCTCCGCAGTCCTCATGGTCTCGAGAGGAACGCGTGGAGGACGCGACGTTCCTCTTTCGCATTGGGCTGGACGATTCCGCAGCTCCTTTGCAGGCGTTGCCGCCTGGAATGACGAAACTGCAACGTAACCTCATAGTGATGTACACCGGAACGGCTTACGCGCCCATCAACCAGACGGTGGCAGGACAGAAGGGCTCTCACCAGCGCCGTTGGCTCCCT
This sequence comes from uncultured Bacteriovoracaceae bacterium, assembly GCA_964407515.1. Taxonomy (GTDB): domain Bacteria; phylum Bdellovibrionota; class UBA1018; order UBA1018; family UBA1018; genus CAYOWB01. Next base: position 8,170 of record CAYOWB010000043.1, on the reverse strand, counting down.
GTTGCTCGCGAGTTGAACGCCGCTCTTCGGAAGCTTCCTCCTTACATCGGGCCCTCCCGCAGAAATTCAGGAGGCGATGCCAAGTCGCTGGCGTCGCTGAAGCCCAAACAGGCGTTCAGGTTTGGATACTTCGCCAGCTCTTCGTCAGATCTGGGCTTCTCGAGGCTCGGGAGCGTGGCGTTCGTTATCAGCTCTCGAACCGGCCGGGATATTTCGAAACTTTCGATGTTTCCGTCGGAGAAGGAAGTCCTCTTTGCGCCAGAGTCGGAGTTCCGTGTATTGAAGACGGATCCTGCAAAACGCCTGGTCTACCTGCAGGATGTGACCGAGTCCACCGAGCTTTACCGGCTCATCGACGCCCTCAAGGCCGTGGGGCAGGATTACGATGCTCTTCTCCGGGATGGGGAGGAGTCTCTCGTATTCAGACAATACGAGGAAGGAGATCTGTCTGAGCCGGATCTCGCGGTCATGAGCTTGCTGGCGAAGGAGCCGTCGGTTGCGATCTCCGCTTTTCCTGAGCTTCCGAAGAAAGCTATCAGTGCGGCGATCGAAGCTGCGTCGAACAGACTTAAGTCTTGCTCCGGTGTCGTCGAAGTATCGGGGGAGTGCCTCTCCGAGGCACTGAAAACCGCGCAGCCGGGATCCATCATCGACGTGCCTTCATCGTGCCCGGTGATGGGAAGTGCCCTGCCTGACGAGTCGAAAGCGGAACCATCGGCATCGATCAGGGTCGTGACGAAGAGCGGGATTCCGCTGAGAGGCTTTCGGCACTGGTCCCGGGTGGAGCGCGAGAAGAAACCGCCTGTATTGATTCGCCCCGGTACCCGGCTCAAGGTGATTCAGCGACCGCAGGGTGAGGCTGCTGGCTGGATCCTGGAGGAGACATAGTAATGGCGCTTCTTTCGAGCGCGCTTGCTCTTTACCTGCTCCTGCCTCTTTCATACGGATCGCCCAAAGCGTGTCCTAGTATGGTGGATCTGCGCCCGCTCTTCTCTAGTGTTCCGCATTACTCTCAGACTGTTGGAAACTGCTACGCTGTCGCGGGCGCTGCAATGGCGACCTTCTGGTTGCGGAACATCAAGAGTCCGCCATCGACGATTGGCTACGTGTCACCCGCGGAGGTGTCGTCTCTTTTCAGCCGGGAGACGGTTCGCCGGTATTGCGACTCCTCGAAGCTGTTTCCTGGCGAGGCAGTGGCTCAACTCTCTTCAAAGAAGTATAGCGACTTCGTGGATGAGTGGTGGCAGTGCGAGTCCGAGTTCCGCCTGATCAGCGGCGGACGTCCTGAGCTGGCGCTTGATGCGCTAGTGAGGAACGGAGCTGTATGCGAAGGCAAAGCCTTCGAAAAAAACTACGAGCCTCACAGAGCGGTCTACGAGAGTGTGGACGCCTTACTGACGACCTATCACGATCTGTCCATGGTTGACTCGGATCTCAGTACGGAGATCTGGCCGGAATGCGAGAAAAAGGCAGACGAAAAAGTCCGATTGGCGATGAAAGCCCGCCGTTTCTATCGTCAGACACTCTTGGATGAGGAGGCTGGGACCGTTCGATCCCGTTGTCGGCCGGGAAAGGAGAACAGCTTCGAGTGCGAACAGGGGTATGATCCTGAAGTCGCGCGACGCCGTGGTGATTACCTCCGAACCCGATATGCGTTGGAGTGCTTCAACGAGGTACGCCTGCGTAGAACGATGAATCGATTCGATGCTGGGGACTGTAGCGAGTGCGAGCGGTATCGGAGTCAGCCTCTCGATGGTGCTGTATTGAATAAACTCCTTAATGCGGCCGAGAAGGCGGCCTATGCCCTGGTTCACTCCGAAGTGCTTCCCGAGGCAGAATGTCCGAAAAAGGACCAGGTCTCGGTCAGCGATATGTCATTTCGGACTTTTGGGGGACTGGGTCGAGGAAGGCCATTAGATCGGGAGCTCTGTGATCAGGGGCGGCCTTTGTTGATCACTTTTTGTTCCGGAGCGCTTCAAGGAAAGAGCTCCTGCGATGCGCATGTTTCAGTCGTGGTGGGACGCCGGATGAAAGAGGGACAGGTGCAGTATTTGATCCGGAACAGTTGGGGCGGTGGCTGTGAGGTTTACGTCAAAGGGCTCCGAAAACGGTGCGAGAACGGTGATGTCTGGTTGTCGGTGGCTGAACTGGAAGGCATCGCCCAGGAGCATAACTTCAAGATTTCTTTGACCCGTTTCAAGTGATAAGACGCCCTATTGAGAGATCAATCCCATGAACGCCCCCATTTTTCTGGCCCCTCCCTTCACTGAAGAAAAAATCCGAACTTTGCGCGTCGGTGACGCCGTGGAGATCAGTGGCACGCTCTTCACGGGTCGGGATGCCGTTCATAAGTGGTTGTTTGAAGGAAATGATTTGCCTGCCGGCTTTTCGCTTCGCGATGGGATTCTATACCATTGTGGTCCGGTCGTCCTGAAGCAGAAGGGGAAGTGGACCATCACGGCCGCAGGCCCGACCACTTCCACGCGGGAGGAGCCCTATCAAGCCTCCATCATCGAGAAACATCGGCTGCGCGCTGTGATTGGTAAGGGCGGCATGGGTGATAAGACCCGTGAAGCTTGCCACAAGTACGGCTGCGTCTACCTGCATGCGGTGGGCGGAGCGGCGCAGGTTCTCGCGGAGCGAATCATCGGAGTCGAGGGGGTCTTCGGCTTCGAGCAGTTCGGAAGTCCCGAGGCCGTCTGGAAGCTGAAGGTCGAGCGCTTTCCGGCTGTGGTGACAATCGATGCCCATGGCCGATCCCTCCATCAGGAGATTGCGGATGAGTCCGCCCGGAGGTTGGCGAAGCTTCTATGAAGATCGGCGTCTTTGATTCAGGCATCGGCGGCATTACGGTCCTGACGGAACTCCGCAAGCGGTTTCCTACGTTCAAATACGTTTATCTGGGGGACACGGCGCATGTGCCTTACGGTACCAAGAGCGCGGCTCAGATCCGCAGATTCTCCGTGAATTGCGCGAGAACGCTCTTCGAGAAAGAGGTCGATGCGCTGGTGGTGGCCTGCAATACTGCTTCGGCTCACGCGCTTGACGCGATCAAGCGCGTGATGGGAGCGATTCCGGTTCTTGGTGTCGTGGAACCGGGCGTGACGGCCGCCCTCGATCACGTCGGAAAGAAGGACGACGACAGCCCGGTTCTGGTTCTTGCGACCCGTGCGACGGTGCGAAGTGGTGCTTACGGGCGGCTTCTGCGCAAGGCATTGAAGGGAAGGCGTCCGGTGCTTGAGCAGGAATGTCCTCTGTTGGTCCCCATGATCGAAGAGGGATGGATCCAGCATCCGATCCTACAGGACACCATCGCGGAGTATGTTGCCCCGCATGTGGCGGCGCAGAAGCCCGGTGTGGCTCTTCTTGGGTGCACGCATTAGCCCTGGATTCACCAAGCTTTCCAGAAGGCCCTTCCCGGGTGGACCATCGTCAATTCGGCGAGCGCCATTGCGGATGCTCTCGGGTTGAGCCCGCTTTCCGGCGGACAGCCTGACCCTTCTCATGTGGGCGCGCACGGGAGCGCGGAGGTGGAGTGGATCTTCACCGATCCTGAATCTCTTCCGGCTTTTGCGTTGAATTTGATTCACCAAAAATAGCAGGATACGCTTCAAGCGTGTTGTCTCTTCGACTCCTGATCGGTCTCATCTTTTGCAACTTCATCTGGTCCGCGCATCCGGCAATGGCCAAACTTGTTCTGGCGGACTTCAATTCTGTTCAGGCGGCGTGGCTCCGTTTCACGACTGCTCTCCTGGCCTATTTTGGTTTGTTCGCCGCGTTCAGGCTATTTGCCTCAAGTCGGCTTCCGGCGCGGCCACTGTTGTTCCCGGGGAAGAGAGTGGACCGCGTTCTTCTGGTTCTCCTCGGGGTGATTACCTTTTTCTTCGCCCCGCTGTTTCACATGTCCGGACTTTCGGCCACGAGCGCGATCGACGGGGCGTTACTGACTGCGATGGAGCCTTTGGCTGCGGTGTTCCTGGCCTGGCTGTTCCTCCGTGAGAAGCTGAAGCCTGTGCACCGGGTCGCCTTCGCGCTCTCTCTGACCGGGTTTTTTCTCTTGAGCGGACTGACCTGGGATCGTTTGTTCATCGGCTGGGACCAGCATCTCATCGGAAACATGCTTTTCGTGGCGGCGTTAGTGGGGGAGGCCACGTACAGCGTGCTGGGGCGGAAGCTGGTGAGTCGTTATTCGCCGATTCTGATCTTCGGGACCGCGTTGACAGTGGGTGTCGGGCTTTTGACGCTGGCGCTCCTGGCTAGATTCGGGGTTCAGGCGATTCCACGACCCGATCAGTTCACTTGGAAGAGTGTTTTTGCTTTGCTTTGGCTTGGGCCGGTCGGGACCACCATTACGTATTGCTATTGGATGATTGCACTCGTCAATGCACCTGTGGCGAGCGTGGCGTTGACCCTATTTGTCCAGCCCATCATCGGGGCAGTGGCGGGGTACGTTCTTCTTCAGGAGCGGCTGAGTGCCGGCCAGGCCCTGGGAGGGACATTGATCCTGGGGGCTCTGGTAGTGATTTCGTTCAGCAGCCGCTGGTACAGTTTCGGAATAGGACTTCAGGGTTGGGTAATTGGAATGTCGCGAAGCGTCAGGGTGTGGCAAGGAAAAATGAAAAATGAAAAATGACCTTGCTGTTCCAGAAAAACGCTTTCTATACTGTGACTGCAGTTTCTTCTAAGGAAACCTAAGAACGGAGGGGAAATGGACGTCTCCCGTGAAAGCCAGGAAGCCGCACTCGAAGAACCGGGGGGCGAAGAATTGATTTCCTCTCTGATTTCAGCCACTGGGCTCCCAGAGCCCTTGATTGAGCAGGAGCTGCAGACCATCCTTCAGTCTTCTGGTCATTCATCAGCCGACCTGACCCTCGACGAATTGCGGCAGGCGATGGCCGCCTACCTGGAAGCGGTTCATCACGAGCTGCTGAAAGACTCTGACGAACAGCGCGACGTTTAGCCGTCCTTAGCCCACGATCTTCCAAAAATATTTTGAACTGACGCAGAGCGACAAAACTCCAAGGTATGTATACTGAAGGGGTATTGGTTGCACACGTTTCTGAGGAGGAGTGACTGATGCTGATTTTGCCCCAGCGGAACAAAGTCCCTGCAGATCTCGTTCGGCCCGATCTCGTGGGTTTCAATTTGAGTGAAAACGGAATGCCGCCCGCCATGGGTTACATTCCGAATCCCATCGTGATCGAGCAAACAGCTCGGGGCGAACGTCAGTACGACATCTACTCCCGTTTGCTGCTCGATCGTATTATTTTTCTCGGTACGGAAGTGAACGACACAGTCGCGAATCTGCTGGTAGCGCAGATGTTCTTCCTCGAGTCTTCGGACCCGGATAAGGACATTCACATGTACATCAACTCGCCCGGTGGCTCAGTGAGCGCTGGTTTGGCGATCTACGATGTCATGCAATTCGTGAAGAGTGATGTTTCGACCTATTGCCTGGGAATGGCTGCCAGTATGGGAGCGGTTCTTCTCACGGCCGGAGCCAAAGGGAAACGCTACAGCCTCCCGCACAGCCGGATCATGATGCACCAGCCGCTCGGCGGCGCGCGTGGCCAGGCTTCGGATATCGAGATCCAGGCCAAGGAGATCTTGTATCTTCGCGACCAATTGAATCAGATTATCTCCAGGCATTCTGGAAAATCGGTCGAGCAGGTCCGCAAGGACACCGACCGCGATAATTACATGTCGGCGCAAGAAGCGGTCGACTATGGTCTCATCGACCGGGTGGTCGAGAAGAAGTAGTAGGAGTGGGGAGAGTACGCTGCTTCCCGGGGTTTCCGGGGTTTTGCGAATTCGCCTAGAGCTTTACCTAGAGAATTAAAGGACACCTATGGACGGAAAAAAATACGGAGACGGTTTCGGCAATCTTTGCTGCTCTTTCTGCGGCAAGAATCAACGCGAAGTGAAGAAGCTGATCGCGGGCCCGACCGTTTACATCTGCGACGAGTGCATCGAGCTCTGTAATGACATCATTGCCGAGGAGGGGCAGAAGGAAGGGACGGCGCGTCCCTCCGAGCGGATTCCGAAACCCTCTGAGATCAAGACCACGCTGGACGAGTACGTCATCGGTCAGGATCGCGCCAAGCGCGTGCTGTCCGTCGCCGTTTACAATCACTACAAACGAATCCAACACCAGCAGGAAAAGAAGTCCAAGGAAGCTGGCGTCGAAATCCACAAGAGTAACATCCTGTTGATCGGCCCGACCGGAACCGGCAAAACGTTGCTCGCCCAGACGCTCGCTCGCTTGCTGAACGTTCCGTTCGCGATGGCGGACGCGACGACGCTCACTGAAGCCGGCTACGTCGGCGAGGACGTTGAGAACATCATCCTGAACCTCCTGCAGAACTGCGATAACAACGTCGAGCGCGCCCAGCGCGGCATCGTTTACATCGACGAAGTCGACAAGATTTCCCGTAAAAGCGAGAATCCGTCGATCACTCGTGACGTCAGCGGTGAAGGCGTTCAGCAGGCCTTGCTCAAGATCATCGAAGGTACGATCGCGAACGTTCCTCCCAAAGGGGGCCGTAAGCATCCCCAGCAGGAGTTCCTGCAGGTCGATACTTCGAACATCCTGTTCATTTGCGGCGGCGCTTTCGTGGGTCTCGACAAGATCGTGGCTATGCGCAAGGGCAAGAGAAGTCTCGGCCTTCATGCCAATATCTCTTCGAAAGTCGCCGATAACACCTCGCAGCTGCTGGCTCAGGCCGAGCCCGAGGATCTGATCAAGTTCGGTCTGATCCCGGAGTTCATCGGTCGTTTGCCAGTGCTCGCCAGCTTGGAAGAATTGGATGAAGCCGCTTTGGTGGAGATTTTAAAGAAGCCGAAGAACGCTTTGACCAAGCAGTACGCCAAGTTGTTTGAGTACGATGGCGTCCAGCTGGAGTTCGAAGAGGACGCGCTGCAGGAGGTGGCACGGGAAGCGATTAAACGCAATACCGGAGCCCGTGGCCTTCGCGCTATCCTCGAACAGGCGAGGTTGGAAGTCATGTATGGGCTTCCGGCCAAGACCGACGTCAAGAAGTGTATCGTTACCAAGGGCGTGATTGCAAAGGGAGAACGCCCTGTGATGGTCCTTTCGGACGGGACGGAACAGGCCAAGGCGGGAACCCCTGCAGTGGGCAAGGCCGAGAGCGCCTGATTTTCGCTCTTATTGCCCTATCGGGCGATTGATCGCCAGCTCAGCCTTCCTGTAAACTTGTAGCAGAGACATGGGCCGCCCTCGGAAATACCAAGAGCGGCCCATCGTTTACCCGCATACCCAAAGGAGGGGAGAGGGATGAGCAAAGACAAGAAGTCCGGCATGATCCGAGCGCCGTTACTACCACTGAGGGACGTGATCATCTTCCCGCATATGGTGGTGCCACTGTTCGTCGGCCGTGAGAAGTCCATCAACGCCCTCGAAGAATGCGTCAACAAGCGGATTGATCTCTTCCTGGTCGCCCAGAAGCAGGCCACGACGGTCAATCCGACTCAGGACGATATTTTCGAGGTCGGCACGCTGGGGACCATCCTTCAGATCCTCCGTCTGCCCGACAACACCGTGAAGGTGTTGATCGAAGGTAAACGCCGCGCCCGCATCGTCGAGTACGGCGAAAACGACCGTATGATCGAAGCCGTGGTCGAGGAGATCCCGGACGAAGTGGTTGTCGACGTGGAAGTCGAGGCCATGGTCCGCTCCCTCAAGGCGACTTTCGAAAACTATGTAAAGCTCAATAAGCGCATCCCGCCCGAGATGCTCATGAGCGTGAACTCCATCGATGAGCCCTCGCGGCTCGCCGACCTCATCGTCGCTCACTTGAATCTCAAGCTGGAAGACAAGCAGGAGATTCTCGAGATTGCCGATCCGTCCAAGCGTCTCGAGAAGCTTCTGCAGCTCATGCAGGGCGAAATCGAGATTCTTCAGGTGGAACGTCGCATTCGTTCGCGCGTGAAGAAGCAGATGGAGCGCTCGCAGAAGGAGTACTATCTCAACGAGCAGATGCAGGCGATTCAGAAGGAACTCGGTGAAAAAGACGAGTTCAAGGCTGAACTGCAGGCCATCGAGAAGCAGATCAAATCCAAGCAGATGAGCAAGGAGGCCAAGGAAAAGGCGACTCGTGAGTTGAAGAAGCTCAAGATGATGTCGCCCATGTCCGCCGAGGCCACCGTCGTG
>CAYOWB010000042.1:16148-21344 GCA_964407515.1 uncultured Bacteriovoracaceae bacterium | reverse complement strand
TTGCGGGCGTTTTGCGCGGAGAAACGAAGCGATTTTTTATTTGATCTCTGAAAATCCCGGGCGTATAGCTTGCTCATCCACGGGGGTTCTCACTCCCCCCCACACACTGACGAGATTCCCGTGGCGGTAAAGGACTCGGAGGCTGAATTCCTCCGAGTCCTTTATTGTTTTGTGAATACGAGAAACGCTGTCTTCAACAGCGTCGTAAACGGACTCCCGATCACCAAAGCAGGCACGACGATCGCCGCTCCCCCGAAGTACATGACGTACGTGTAGGTCCGCGTCCACAGTGCACGCAGCCAGTGCTTACTCTTCGACAGACGCCAAGCGCGGAAAACGAGAAAGAACACGAAGAACCCGAGCTCCACCCAGATCAGAAGCATCCGGTTGGGATGAGTGAGAATCGACTCGGCGCTCGACAAGAAATCCGGATGATTCACGAGGCGGACATACTTCTGGATCCAAGGGTTGGCGATAAGCCGCTGAAGGCGCTCCGCCTGAGGACCGAGCTCCGGGGGGGCCCCGTGGCCGTGTCCGAGCCCTTGTCCTGAGTTCTGCCCGAAAGGATTCATCGCCGCAAACCCCTGGAGAGTCTGCCTCAATGCCTCCTGCTGCCGGTGAAGCTCATCCACTGCACCGTCTTGGACTGCATCGTCTTGGGCCGTGCTGTCTTGAGCTGCGGTCTCTTGGGGCGCGTGCCCATGTGTTGCATGCCCGGTGCCCACGCTAGTACTGGCCCCCGCAGCACTCGGCGAAGTTCTGACGTTCTGGATCTCGAACTTACCCTCCGCCACGGGCATGAAAAGAGAGACACAAGAACCGAGCACGACAAGCGGCAGAAGTTGAGCCTTCATCTTTCCAGGGTAGCGAGATCGCGTGCGTCCGACAAGCGACCGCGATAAACTTTGAATGATGATCCGACTCGTTCTACTTCTATGCGCGCTTGCCTTCATTCCAACGTCCCATGCCGGAATCGAAATCCACGTCTCGTGGGACGGCATCCCTGATGCCGAGTTCTACGAACTTCAGACTTCCGAAGACTCAGCCTTCAAGCAGAAAGAATCGCGCGTACTGAAGACTCCGACTGCCGTGGTAGAGCTCAGTGCGCCACCCCCGCACTCCCGGATCCGCGGGATCTACGCCGGGCGCACAGCGAGTCCATGGAGGTCGCTGAGACTCAAGACCTGGGCCGCGCCACGACTGGATCCCTCGCTTCGTGCTCATCCTGACGAGGAAATCACCTGGCCCGCGTCCGATGGGGCTGCCGGACTCATTTACCGGGTCCGCGTGGTCGCGGATACAGGCTACCAGGTTCACGACAGCTTGGTGAAAGCGCCACGCTTCCGACTGCCCAAGCTTTCCGGGGGCGAGTACCGGATTTGGGTCGAAGCGGTCGGACAACCCCGCGAGGGCACCCTTCACATCGAAGGCAGCGCGGCCACCATTTCATCACTGGAGATCAAGCCCGCGTTACCCGCGGAGCCTGGAAACGAGGTCTCGTTGCATGTGCTGACAGACCGGTTCTCGGAGGGGTTTCACTGGAGCTCCACTCTCTCGCAGCAGGGAAGAACGGACCTCGAAGAGAAGGTCTGGTTGAACTCCGTGGATGGGATACAGGCAGGGTTCACGCTCCCAATCGTTCTAAAGGATGAAGTGAACTCGCCGCGAGTGGGCGGGAACCCTTTTCCGTCCCTTTTTTTGGGATCACGTCTTCTCGGAAATTCGAAGGAGCACGTCGGGGCAATCGCGACGCTTCACACGTCGGGTGACACGAGCGCAACGCTGAGTGACTTTCCGAAGTCGCTGCTAGCCTCGGTGGTCGGGCGCCGCGCGTATCGGGAGTGGACGCTGGATGGCGAGCTTTCCGCGGGCTGGATGACGGGCTCCGCGCATGGGGCGCTTCTCCGGGTGCAGGGCGTGGGTTCATACGTGATGAGTGAATCACTCTGGCTGCGCGGGGGCCTGGCGTTGATCCGCAACGCGGCGGCCGGCCCTGCCGCGGCTCGCGCCGAGGCGAGGTCGGGCGTGAATAGCGCTGATGCGGCTTCTGCTGGCGGATCGGGGCTTTGGGCCTCCGTGTTTCAAGCGGGCGCTGCCTATCGTCTCACCTCCGCTTTGATACTCGAAGGCTGGACGGGTGTGCTGCTGGGCGGCCTGCCCCCTTCGGCCTACTGGACGGAGTGGTCCGGCGACTCCAGGGTATTCCTGCGTGCCAGCCTCAAAGTCCGGCTTTAGGACTGCGTTCCCAAAAAAGGTGCCTGGCTCTTTTCTCAGAGGGGGTGAGAAAAGAGCCAGGCACCTTTTTTTCAGGCGGCGCAGACGCGGTTGCGGCCGCCGTGCTTGGCTGAGTAGAGCGCCTCGTCGGCGGTCTTGACGAGACGGTCGCCGCTGAAGCCTCCTTTCTGAGTGGACGCCATTCCGATGCTCAGCGTGCACTTCCATTCCACGCCAGGGGCTGCATGGCCATCCGGAGAGAGCACGGGACCATGCAGCCGCTCGGCGCCCCGGCGGATGAATTCCGCCAGGCCCAGTAACTCGGCATCCGACCCTTTCGCAGCAACGATGAACTCTTCGCCCCCGTACCTTCCCACCACGCAGTTCGGCGATTCATACTGCTTCAACATCGAGGCGATCCGCTTCAACACTTCATCACCGGTCGGATGCCCGTAGGTATCGTTGATCTTCTTGAAGTGATCGACGTCAATAAGCAGCACGCCACAGTTCTCGTTCAACTTCTGGCATTCTTCCAGAAGCGCCTCCCACTTCGCGAAGAACGAATTGCGGCGCAGCAGCCGAGTCAAATCATCGATGTCACAGGCTTGTTCGAGTTTCCGGAGGACGACAAGCACCTGAGAGTAACTCTCCTCAAGGACGGCGACTTCGCCGTGGAGGTGAGAGAGGAGTGTTCGAATTCCCTCGAGGCTAGTCTCCAAGCGCTCACGGTCCATCATACGTCGTCCTCCGGTTCTCTGACCGGGCCCCATGCCCGGCCTTCTGCCCCTAGTAAAAGCACCGACGGTGCCACGGGCGACGCCCGTGATTTCGAGAGGTTGACGGGCGCCTGGAGGCAGCTGACCTGCGGCTCTCGCGACACGCTAGGTGCTTTTCGCCTCAAACCGCCCGCCCACACCCTCCTAAACCTTCGCAATCCGCCAGAGGCGGACACGCCCAACGATCAGGGGACAATCCACAGGCCCTTGGGAGCCCTTTCCGTTCTTTCTACTTCTACAGCAGGTCGCTCCGTAGTAGTTTTGGAAGAAACATGCAAAGCGACTTCCCTCCCCTTCTCAACTCTGATCAGGAGTTCGGGCCCCCTTCATTCCAAGCGAGCATGCGTTCCATGCTGGAAAGCTCTCCCGAGGTCATCGCGTTCTCGTTGGATCGCGAGTATCGGTACACGTTCTTCAACTCCCATCACTCCGCCACTATGAAGGCCATCTGGGGCGCCTCCATTCAACTCGGACAAAGCATGCTGGACTTCATCCGATCGCCCGATGACCGAACGAAGGCGAAGCAGAACTTCGACCGCGCGCTCCAAGGAGAACGCTTCACCGTCATCGAGGAATACGGCGACGAGTCACTCGACAGGTCCGTCTGGGAGGACATCTACAGTCCCGTCCGCTCCACGAGCGGAGAGGTCATCGGACTCACCGTGTTCGTGATGAATGTCAGCCGTCGTTACGAAGCGGAACGCGAACTGGTGAAGAGCCGCGAACAGCTTCAGAGCATCCTCTCCACCCTGTGTGACGCCGTCATCTCGGTGGACGAACGAACCGGCCAGGTGCTCCACGCGAATCCCGCCTGCGAATCGATCCTCGGCATATCCCCGACGGAACTTCGATCCAAACAGCGTCCCATCGAAACACTCTATCTCGCCGGTAAGCCATCGCCTGGCCCCGAGATCGAGCTGAAGACGACGCATGCAAACGGAAAGAAAGCGTGGCTTCTCATCCGCTCGAATACGGTGAAATCCGACGACGGCGTGGCGCTACGGACGGACTACATCATCACCGACATCACCTCACGGAAGAAAGCGGAGCGAGAGCGGGAGGAATTGCAGAACCAGCTCTTCCAGGCATCCAAGCTCGCATCCATCGGTACTCTGGCCGCGGGCGTCGCCCATGAAATCAACAACCCTCTAATGGTGATTCAAGCGTTCGGGACGATGCTCAAGTCGGGATTAACAGAGAGCGGAGCGGACGAGCGCCATCTGAAGTTCACCGACAAACTCCTCAGTGCCAGCGAAAGAATCGCGAACATCGTCAACAGCCTGCGCACCTACTCCAGGCGGGACGCGCACCTCACCGAACCGATCGATGTCCACAAGAGCATCCAGGACACCCTGGTGTTGTGCACAGAAATCTTCAGGAGCGCGGGAACCGCCATCCGGGCTGATCTTCAAAGTGTCTCACCGACAATTATTGGCAACGGAGGAAAGCTGCAGCAGGTCCTGCTGAACCTGCTCAACAACGCCAAGGATGCGCTAGCCGGTAAAGCCGACGGCTTCATCGAGATCCGGACGACCGATGAGAATGGCAAGCTCGCGATCCGCATCACCGATAATGGCATCGGAATCTTGCCAGACGCCCTACCTCATATCTTTGACGCCTTCTACACCACCAAGCCGCCAGGCCAAGGTACGGGACTCGGCCTTTCGATCTCACAGTCGATCATCTCAGCGTTCGGGGGCAATATCTCCGCAACATCGCAGCCCGGATCAGGCACGACGTTCACGATCCTTTTTCCCCAGACGGAATGAAAAAGGGCCAGCGCCCTTTCGGGAGCCAGCCCCATTCAAGCCCTTTCAGGCTTCGCGCTGCCAAAGATTAAGCGGCTTCTTCCCCACCACCGGCCGGAGTCGTGATCGGCGTAACCTTCGTTCCAGTCTGAACGCCTCCCGGAACCTGCGTCAGGCCGCCCTTACGGAACTCTTGCGCCTTCATACCGTAGCGACGGAGGAGACGCAGGAAGTTGCTACGGTCGAGCAGCGCTTCACGCGCGGCCGCCGATACGTTGCCATGATGGCGCGAGAGCATCGAGCGAAGGTACTCGCGCTCAAACGAGTCGAGCCACTTTTTCTTCATGACCATATAGCCTTCGCCTGGTCCGGGCGTCATCGCCGTCTCGCCGCCGCCCTGGATCACCTCGAACTTCGGCGTGGCCGGCAGACCCAAAGCCCGCACCGTAACCTGCCCG
>CAYOWB010000042.1:13664-16129 GCA_964407515.1 uncultured Bacteriovoracaceae bacterium | reverse complement strand
CAACCACATTGAGCAGTTCACGCACATTCCCCGGCCACGAGTAATCGCGGATCGTCTGTTCCGCATCCGGCATGAACCCATTGAACGCTTTTCCACGGCTGCGGAACGCGCGTTCCGCGAACTGTGTCGCCATCGGCAGAATGTCCTCATGGCGCTCGCGCAGGGCAGGAATCTCGACCACCACACGGCTCAGGCGATGATAGAGGTCCTCACGGAACGAACCGACAGATACCCGCTCACGCAGGTCACGATTCGTCGCCGCCACGACACGGACGTCGGCTTCCATATCCGCCGTCCCGCCGACACGGCGGAAGACCTTTTCCTGCAACACGCGCAGAAGTTTCGCCTGGAGCTTCACATCCATTTCCCCGATCTCATCCAGGAAGAGCGTTCCGCCCTTGGCGATCTCGAACAAACCCCGCTTCAAGGTATTCGCGCCGGTAAAGGCCCCACGCTCATGCCCGAAGAGTTCACTTTCGAGAAGCTGTTCATTGAAATTGGCGCAATTCACGGCGACCCACGGGCCACGCGCGCGGCGCGATCCGGTGTGCACCATGCGCGCGATACCCTCCTTGCCCGTTCCGCTCTCACCGAGAACCAGGACGGTCGGCTCTTCGGCCTCACCACGGAGGGATTCGCGGCGAAGCACCGTGAGCCAATCGTTCACCTTGGCCATCGAGGGATCCTTCGAAACGTACCAGAACTTGTTCTCGCTCTCGACGCGCTCGATGCGGGCCTGCAGACGGCCGACCAAGTCTGCGTTCTCGCGCTCCAGGCGATACTCGCGCATGCAACGCGCCACCGCATGACTGAGTTCGTCCATGTCAAACGGCTTTTCAAGATACTCGGAGGCCCCCGTGCGCAGCGCCTTCACGGCGACATCCTTCTCCCCGTGGCCCGTGATCACAATCACGCGCAACGCGGGATACTTCTCGCGTACGGCCGACATGAGGGCAAATCCGTCCTTGCCCGGCATCTTGAGGTCGGTCACCATCACGCCGATCTCGGCACCGGCGGCGAAGGCCTTCTCCGCTTCTTCAGCGCCCATGGCCGTCACGACGTCAAATCCGTCACGCTCCAGACGGGAATTCAGAAGCTTTCGGATCGTATCTTCATCGTCCACCACGAGGACTCTCGGTTTCACCATCATATTTCCCTCCCTCTCAAAAGTTCCATTGACCAGTTCTACGCCAATTCCCTAAAATCCCTCGGCAGCCGGATCATGAAGGCGGCCCCCTTGCCCAGCTCGCTCTCCACTACGAGAGAGCCATGCAGCTTGGAGATCACGCCGTAACTCAGACTGAGCCCCAGGCCCATCCCCTTGCCGACTTCCTTCGTCGTAAAGAAGGGATTGAACGCCTTGGCCTTCGTCCGTTCCGACATGCCACAACCATCGTCTTTGAAATGCACTTCGACGAAATCTCCGTTCCGGCGCGTTGTGATCCAGATATTTCCGGAGCCACGTCCCGTCGCTTCGATCGCGTCCCTCGCATTCGTCGCGAGGTTGATGAAAACCTGTTCGAGCTGAAGCGGGTTCGCATAGAGCTGCGGCACATCCGCTCCGAAATGGCGCGTCACCTGAATTCCTCGCGAAGCGAATTGCCGCGAAAGCATCTTCAGAGACTCTTCGATCGCCCGATGAATATCCGTCATCTCGTGCTGCTCGACCGACTGGCGAACCCAGGTCCGCAGATAGCCGATGATAGCGGCCATCTTGTCCACGTTAGAGATGATCTCCTTGAGACCGCCGTCGACTTCCGTCGTAGGACGGTCGATCAAAGTCTGAAGTTCCTGGGCGTAGCCGCGAATTCCCTGTAGCGGTTGATTCAGTTCGTGAGCGATCCCGGCCGCGAGCTCTCCGAGTGCCGCCATCTTTCCGGCCTGCACCAGCGTTTGCTGGAGCGACTGCAGCTCGGCGTTCTGCTTCTCAAGCTGGATGTAGGCATTGCGAAGCTCGGCGTGCTTGGTGATCAGCTCGCGTTCGAGATGTTTTTTCTCAGTGACGTCTCGGAAAAGTGCCAGCGTGAAACAGCCTGTACCGTCGGAACCGCATTCAATCAGTCGAACGCTCAGCTCGACGAGCTTCACGTAGCCGTCCTTACGGATAATCGCGACATCCTCGTACATTCCGGGAGTGCGGAACATCTCCATCGAGAGAGGGCGCGCACGGTCCGGAATCCGATTCTTGGAACCATCAGGAAACAAGGTCGTGGCGTTGAGTCCGACGAGCTCAGACCGCAGATAGCCGGTCATCTCTTCGGCCGCCTGGTTCATCGCATCGACCACTCCGTTAGAGAGAACGGTGAAGATCGCGTCGGAGGCTTGATCGAAGACCAATCGGTACTTCTCATCCGACGATGCCGCGGACACCCCGGCCGCCCGTGCGTTTCCGCCCGGAATGACTTCGAGTTCGGGCTTGCGAAGGGCTTTAGCGGTACGCACCGATGAAAAGTACCGATTGGTCT
>CAYOWB010000042.1:12811-13654 GCA_964407515.1 uncultured Bacteriovoracaceae bacterium | reverse complement strand
GCCCCTGCCCTTTCCATGTCTCCAGCTAACTGCTCTTCGAGAAGCGGAATCTCCGCCTCGCGAATTCCCAGTGGCTTCAACATATCTTCCGTAATGGTCCCCGACGAACAATCGCCGGACTTCCCGATCTTGTTCTTCACGCAGAGCGTATTGGACAATCGCACGATCTGGATCAGCGGCTTGGACGAGGCCAGAACGCTATCCATCTTGCTAACGTCCATGTGGTGGTAATGAATTACGAGCCGAATGACCTGTGGCAGCCCCCATCGCTCGGCGATCACTTCGCCCAGATACGTGTGGCTCTGATACTCGTGCGCACGCTCCACATCGAGGAACGAGCACTCTTTCTGATTCGCCTCGCGGATGATTTCCACCAGCCTCGGAGCATCAATCTCATGCAGGACCAACTTGCCGATGTCGTGCAACAGTCCGCACGTGAATGCTTCTTCAGGACGGGAAAGCTTCAGCCGCTTCGCGAGCATCTCGCTGCACACCGCGGTGCCAAGCGCGTGCCGCCAGAAGTCGAGCATCGAGAAGTCCTCGTGATCGATATCCGAGAACAGTGAAAACACGGACAGCCCGAGCACCAGCTGCGCCAGCGTATTGAAACCGAGGAACGCGAGCGCACGTTGCACGTCAGCCACTCCGCCGGGAATGGCGTAGTAAGAAGAATTGATGAGCCGCAAGATCTTGGCTGTCAGGACCTGGTCCTTCTTCAACACCTGGGCGATATCCGCGCTGGATGAAGACGGATCGTTGATGAGCTCGCTCACCCGCATCGCCACGACCGGAAGGGTCGGGATGTCCTGCAGCTTGGCCAGAAGCTCATTGTAGTCAGACGAG
>CAYOWB010000042.1:3702-12693 GCA_964407515.1 uncultured Bacteriovoracaceae bacterium | reverse complement strand
TCCGCCATTGCGCAGTGCCCTCGCTCATTCCGTGGACGGGAACTGATCAGGCCGGACACGAGGTACCAGGTCCCGATCGAGGGGCTCCGTGTTGGGCACGGGCACCGGGGTGTAAGTCGGGGCCGGCTCAGGGGCGGCAGGTTCCGGTGCCGGATGCTCCTTCACTGCAGATGGCGCGCCATCCTTGGGCAACCACTTCACGGCGATTCCCCGGGCGAGAACCTGGGCTCCTTCGCCGTCATCCGAGCACTCCGCGCGCGGGTGAAGCTCGCGCCGGCCATCGACGAGAAACACGACCGACTTCACATCGATCACGGCATCGCCACCCACATCCTTGGCGCGCTTCACGAGGTCTCGGACTGCCTTATTGAAATAGTTCTGGCAAAGGTTCGCTTCGTCATGAAGCGGATCCAAGGAAAGGAATTCGACCTTCGTCCTCACCTCACCGAGCGGCTTGAACGGCCTGCCCTCCGGGGCGTTGAAGTACGCGTTCTTCGGAAACTCGTGCCGTTCGACTTTCGGCTCGGGCAAAGTCGTGCAACCCACGCAGACGAGCAAGCTCGCGACCAAGCCCATGGCCCGGCCCGCGCCAAGCATTCTTGTCGAAGCCCTGAGCCGCGTTCCGGTCAGACTTCGGTGTAGGTGAACTGCTGCTTCTTGAAGTTGCGAAGCGTCCACTTTTTCCCTTCCCGCTTCACGACGTAGTTCGGAAGCAGCGGAATCTTGCCGCCACCTCCGGGAGTGTCGATCACGAAGTGCGGAACCGCGAGACCACTGGTCCAGCCTCGCAGGTTCTCGATGATGTTGATTCCAGTCTCGACCGGCGTGCGGAAGTGACTGATACCCTGAGCGAGGTCGCACTGGAAGATGTAGTACGGCCGCACGCGCATCATGAGGAGCTTGTGATTGAGTTCCTTCACGATCTTCGGATCGTCATTGATGCCCTTGAGCAACACCATCTGGTTGTTGATCATACATCCCGCATTAGCGAGACGCGCGCACGCATCGAACGCCTGCTGCGTGCATTCTTTCGGATGGTTGAAGTGCGTATTCACCACGACCGGGTGGTACTTGCTGATGATCTGCGCGAGCTTTTCGGTGATCCGGTAAGGCATGGTCACGGGCGTGCGCGTGCCGAGGCGAATGATCTGCACATGTTCAATCGCGCGCAGGCGCGAGAGGATGTACTCGACCTTCTCGTCCGAGAGGCAGAGCGGATCGCCGCCCGAAACGACGACGTCACGGATCTCAGGATGCTGAGTGATATACGCGATGCCGTTCTCGATCTGCTTGTCGGCGGCGGAGCTCGTCGGATCCGCGACCTTGCGCTTGCGGGTGCAGTGCCGGCAGAACATCGCGCACACGTGCGAGGTGTAAAAGAGCACGCGATCGGGATAACGGTGCGTGATTCCAGGCACCGGCATATCGCGCTCTTCGGCCAGCGGATCTTCCATGTCGGATTCAAGAATGGTGAGTTCGCCCTTGGCGGGAATCGCCTGCTGGCGAACGGGGCATTGCGGATCCTGAGGATCCATCAACGAAGCGTAATAAGGAGTGATGCCGACGTTGAACGTTTCGGACGACATATCAAAGGATTCCTGCTCCTCTTTCGAGAGCGAGAGGACCTGAGCCAGGCCGTCTTTGGAATGGACCCGGTTCTGGAGTTGCCAGTGCCAATCCATCCACTTTTCATCTTCAATGCTTTGCCAAAAAGCAGGCCGCTGCGCCCGGTAATACCGATCGCGGACGGTATTCTTCGTCACGATGTTGTACGCCATACACCTCTTCCCCTTTAGTTGCTGACGTGATGCTTTTCACGCTGCCAGAATTCCCGCGTGAAGTAAACCCGGCGGCCAGGGTTTGAAGACAGCACGGAGAAGAAAGTAGCGCATTGCAGCATCACCACTCATCCTTCTGCAAGGTTCCTCCGATAAAGAGAGGATGAACCGTGGACCGCAGTTCTCCCTGAAACTTCTCCCGTGGGTAATCGCGCTTCTCGCGGCATCGTCCGCGCCCGCCCATGCGGCCCCTGGAAGCACTCCGCCCCCATCGCACTGCCTGGGCAAGGCGCTTGCGGTCGCGACGGACGGTACCGGCGAAGCGCACCGGCTCCAGCTCGCGCTCAACAACCACATCCGTCAGCTGCCGGATGGCAGCTACGAAGTCCTGCTCCGCATGGAGGACCGCACCTTCCGGATCGAGAAGGTCGCCACCGCGGCCGAAGCTCGCACACTAGCGGCCAGCATTGGGGAACCGGTCAATATTCAGAAGCTCATTCACGACGCCCAGACTCACTTCACCGAGGTCGCTGGCGCCATCCGTGCCATCGGCGCACGAATGCCCGGAGTGAAATTCATTACCCGGATCAAAGCCCCCGATGCGATCAAGCAGAAGCTCTTCCTCCGTGTTCAGAAACACGGAAGCAGATACCACCTTTCCATGCTTGATGACGTCGCTGGCGCACGCTTTGTCGTCTCGGAACGCAAACAGATCAGCGAAATCAACCGAGGCCTTCGACAGCTTGAGGGCGTTGAGATCCTGCAAGACGACCTCATCGCCTATGAGCGCGGATACCGCGCGAATCATGTGACACTTCGAAAGAAGCCCGATGGCTATCCCATGGAAGTTCAGATCATGACGGAAAGAACGGCGCGCTGGTCGGCATGGGATCATGATCTGGTCTACAAGCGGCCCGCCGGAATCACTGACGCTTATTACGCGAAACTGAAGGAATACGACCTGGCTGTCATCCGATACCTCAATTCGCTCGACGACCACCGTCGAGACCAAGCCTATCCGCTCCCGGGGGCCTATGGCATACGCCCAGAACACACCTTCCCGGCTCAGTGGCTGAAGTGACGCGCAACCACCGCTCCTCGGCGAACTCCACAGAATGGACTTGCCTGGTGTTCCACTGGACGACTCCCCCCCCTGTTCCCGCTACTCAAGAGAAAAATCTCTATTTAATTCCATAATTTCGAATAGTTAATCACTTGCCATTCCTCACTTCGGTCTCATCCTTGGTCGAAACTAGGAGAACCTATGACTCAAGATCGGAACCTGATTTGGGCACTCACAATTCTGGGCGTCGTGACGCTGACCGGAGGAGTGGTCGGCCTCCGCTCCCCTTCCGCATGGGCGAAGGAGCCGCCGCTACAAACCGTCTCCCATGTGGAGGTCGAACGCTATCTCGGAACCTGGTACGAAATCGCGAGCTTCCCCGCATCGTTTCAGCGGAACTGCATCTGCACCACTGCCCACTACTCGCTACAGAAGCGTGGAGACCTGACCGTGACGAACCGCTGCCTGCGGACGGATCGAGAACTGAAAGAAACGATCAGCCGGGGACGCGCCTGGGTGGTCGATCCTGAGACCAACGCCAAGCTCAAGGTTCAGTTTTTTTGGCCGTTCGCGGGAAAATACTGGATCATCGATCTGGACGAGAATTACCAGTACGCGGTCGTCAGTGAACCTAATCGACGTTACCTCTGGATCCTGAGTCGTGAGCCCCAAATGGACGAGCAGGTCTATGAGGGAATCCTGGAGCGCCTGCACACCAAGGGCTTTGACCTGAGTCGCCTGGTCCGCAACTCCCAGTCACCGGATCCCCGCTGCTGGTACCGTTAGCTCACGGCTAGGGCCGGCTGCCATCGGCCGGCCCAGCCTTTCCCCGCATCACCCTTGAGCAGCGGAGCGATTCCGAGTTACCCTAAACCATGCTCTCCAATCTCTTTCTCGGAATGTCTCTGGTCGGTGCGGAATGGGTTCTCTATGTTCTCATCCTGCTCTCCATCTTCTCGGTCTCCGTCATCATCGAGCGTGCGCGATTCTACTGTGCCTCGCGGCGCGGTCTGGATGAGTTCCGCAAGGGCGTCCGCCGCACGATCGAGGCCGGGCAATGGGACGAAGCCCTGAAACTCGCGGAATCCCGCAAGACCGCGCAAAAGGGCCGTCCTCAAGACCTGGACACCGAGATGGTGATTGCCCTGATCAAGCACACCGGCGGCAAGAAAGGCGGACACAGCAGCGAAGCTCTGAGTGAAGTGGCGCAAGACGCCGTGCTGCGCGCGAGACTTCACTGGGACCGCAACCTTTCGGCCCTCGCCACCATCGGGAACAACGCCCCGTTCATCGGCTTGTTCGGAACCGTGCTCGGCATCATCAAGGCGTTCCATGATCTCTCGCAACAAGTAGCCACCGGCGCCCGTACCGTGACGGCAGGCATTTCGGAGGCGTTGATCGCCACCGCCGTCGGCATCCTCGTCGCGCTCCCCGCCGTCGTCGCGTTCAACCTGTATCAGCGCAAGGTCAAAGCAGCCGCGACCGAAGCTGAAGCACTCAAGAGCTTCCTCGTCGGAAAGCTGGCGGAGTAACCGATGGCCGGGACATTTGCAGGCGGTGATGACGAACCGATTTCAGCGATCAACGTGACTCCGCTCGTGGACGTCGTGTTGGTGTTGCTCGTGATCTTCCTGATCACCGCGCCCGTGATTTACCAGAGCGCGATCAAAGTGCAGCTCCCCACCGCCAAGTCAGGCGAACAGAATCAGAAGTCACCACTGAACTTTTCCCTGACCCGCGACGGAACGCTGGCCATGAACGAACAGCCGGCCGACTGGAATGCATTGCCCGCGCAGCTCGAACAAATGGTTCGGGCCAACCCCGAACAGACCGCCTCCATCAGCGCCGACAAAGACACGCCCCATGGCGTGGTCATTCGACTCATGGACCTGTTGCGCCAATCCGGCATCTATCGCTTCGCGATGAACGTGGAATCGAAGTAAGCGGACATCCGATCCTATGCTCCGGAACTCCCCACACGCCTGGACCCTCACTATTCTCCTCACCCTCTCGGCCTGCGCCGGAAAACCGGCGGCACGCACTCCCGCATCGGAACCGATACCGTCGCTGGAACAGCTCGCACGACAAGAATCAGCAAACACGAACGTAGTTCTGATCCGCGACACTCCGACCGAGCAGACCTGCTCCAGCATCCGCTATGAATTTCCTGAAGTCCGAATGAACCCCGGAGACGCGGCGTACTTCGCCGTCCCCGAGGGGATCTCTTCTCGATCAGTCCGGTTCGTCGTACTGGGACACCGGCAGAACCCGGCCCATCCGTGGCACGCCGGAGTTAACCCGGAAGATCCGAACGCCCCTCAGGACCCACGCCCCGGACTCACTTCCGTTCAGATTTACGTCACTCCCGATTCTCCAGGTCGCCCCCACTGGCGCTACTGGGGCGGCCCCGCCAGCGGGCCCCTCGGATCCAAGTTCGCGGAGCCTCGTGACCACCATCCGGAAATGGAAGGCCTCTACGATTGGCCGCATTACGGCTCACATCACGTGGAGACAGGAAAGCGTTCCAAACTACCGGTTCACCCGAAGGCCTTGCGCGTGGTGAGCATCGGAACGGACGAAGTCTACCTGAGCGAGCTCGGCGTGAAGGTCGAGCCCTCACCGGCGACCGAGTGGGTGTCAGCACGGTTCGGCGATTACGAAAACGCGCTCATCCTGAGAGGAAAAAGCACGGCTCAACTGCCGAAGGGTTGGAAGAAAACCGGGAGCCGTCTGAGCATCCCTCTTCCCGCCGGAAAACTGCTCCGCACGGTGGAGGTCACCTGCGGTGACAAATACCACGACGGAACGAAGTACGTTCCAGGCAGCGCCAAACTGAACATCACTTGGGTGAAGGCTGACGGTACCTCCGAGGCCATGATGAAGCGGGAAAACGTCCCACCCGTCGGGACGCTCTACGCCGACCCCACCAGCTGTGACCTTCGGACTCAGCCCGGTGACCAGATCGTCATCGAGGCTGAACGCACCAAGGTCCACGTACTCGACGTTAAGATCGGCCTTGGTAACTGAGATTCGTCATTGATAGCGGACCAGACGACAGGAGCGCCCGAAGGTGGCCGAGGTGGTAATCTCCGCTTATGGGCAGACTTTTTGGTGGCGCAGATTATCATGGTTCTTTTTAACTGGTGGACAAAGCTGATCACCTGTCTTGACCCCGGCAGAGTGGATCAGATCGAGACACTACTCTTGACGGAAGGAATTCGTACGCGAAGGGACTGTGAAGAGGTTCTGGAGAAAACCCAGACCCATCCGAAGATCATCGAAGGCCAGACGTTGAGTGTCCGGAAATCGGAGTATCTTCAGGCGCACGCCAGTGTGATGAATTTCGTCGAACAAGCACTGCCCCCGCCTCCATCAGGGAAAAGCGGCACAGAGACGTTTTGCCCGAGGTGTCTCTCGGTGCGAACGGTTAGCGCCGGAATCTCACCTGTGCGTCAGAGCCTCTCAGGCGTAATCGCGTCACTGTTTCGCGTTCGTTATTCACCTCGGGAAGAGTGGTGCTGCGCGCATTGTGGTTACTGCTGGGAGTGGCATCTGAGTCCGAAACTCTAGCACCCGAAACTCAAATCGCAGAACGCCGCTCTGCTTTTCTCTCCGAAAGAGCATGCCGCACCGAGTCTCAAAAAGGTGAGCGATACCTATTTCAACAACTGATACGTGACCAACGACCCGAGGTGCGCAAGCGCGGTCATGTAGAAGAACATGAAAGCCGGCCACTTCCACGAGTGAGTCTCGCGGCGGGTGACGGCAAGCGTGGACATGCACTGACAGGAAAGCACGAACCACACGAGCAGGCTCATCGCAGTCGGGAGCGACCACTCCTTCGCCAGCACGGCCGCGAGGCCAGTCTCGACATTCGACTCGACGGCATACACGGTTGCGAGTGCGCTGATCACGACTTCACGCGCGCCGAACGCCGGAATCAATGCCAAGCCGATGCGCCAGTCAAAACCCAAGGGCCGAATGACCGGCTCGATGAAGTGCCCGACCTTCGCCGCGTAGCTGAAGCTGATGGCGGACTCGCCCGGCCCGGCCACCCAGCCTTCGGGAGGCTTCGGGTAGGACGACAGCAACCACAGCAGCAAAGAGAGCCCCAGGATCACGGTTCCTGCTTTACGCAAAAACACCCACGCGCGATCAAACAGTCCGTGCGCCACCAGCCGCGCGTGCGGCCAGCTGTACGACGGAAGTTCGAGCAGCAGCGGCGGCTGCGGGCCACTCACCAGGAATTTGCGGAACACGACCGCCATGAACAGCCCGACCAGAATGCCCATCACATACAGGCCGAAAAGCACGAGCCCCTGCAGGCGAATCGGTCCAAACACGGAAACATTCGGAACGAACGCGGCGATCAGAAGCGAGTACACGGAAAGCCGTGCGGAGCAAGCCATCAGCGGGGAAATCAGAATCGTGATCAACCGGTCACGCGGGTTGGCGATCGTCCGAGTGGCCATGATTCCCGGCACCGTACACGCGAACGAGGAGAGCAGAGGAATGAACGCACGGCCATGCAGGCCGACCTTCGACATCATCCGATCGAGCAGGAAAGCAACGCGAGCCATGTAGCCGGAGTCTTCGAGCAGCAAGATGAAGAGAAAGAGAATCAGGATCTGAGGGAGAAAAACGAGCACGCCACCGACACCAGCAATCGCGCCATCCACCGTCAAACTGCGAAGCCAAGCAGGAGCGCCCGCGCCACTCAAGAAAGCACTGAGGCTCTCGCCGAGCGCGACGAATCCACGTTCGATCCAATCCTGAGGCAGAGCCGCCCAGTTGAACACGGCCTGAAACATCAGACCCAGAACCAGAATCATCGCCACAGGACCGAGAACACGATGTAACACCACGCGGTCGATCCGCTCGGTCCAACGGTCGGCGCCCGCTTCACGTTTCACCGCGAGCCGCAGAATCCGATCCGCCTCGGCGAAGCGTTCACGGACTTCCGCGCCAGTCGCGGACTTCCATTCACGGACGGGCACCTGCCCCACCGACCTCACCCAAGTCTCGACGCGAGCGAGCAGTTCGCGAGCTCCGTCGCGACGAACCGCGACCGTGGGGACCACCGGAACATCGAGCTCACGCGACAACACGGTCAGGTCGATTTCCAGGCCGCGTACCGCCGCCATATCCATGCGGTTCATGGCCACCACCAAAGGACGGCCCAGCCGCTTCAACTCCAGAACGAATGCAAGACTGCGCTGCAAACTCAGCGCATCGACGACCGCGACGATCACGCGCGGCGCGGGCTGCCCCTCAATGCGGCCCAGGAGGGCATCGCGAGTCACGGCCTCATCCAACGTCTGAGGCTCAAGACTGTAGGTTCCCGGCAGATCGATGAGCGCGATCTCGGTTCCGCGCAAACCCCGAGCGCGTCCCTCTTTGTGTTCGACGGTGACACCGGGATAGTTACCGACTTTTTCGTGTCCGCCCGTGAGCAGATTGAAGAGCGCCGTCTTTCCGCAGTTGGGATTTCCGACCAGTGCGACTCTGGGGATTTCGGCGGCGGCAGCCGTCATACCGCAGCCTCTTTGGCGACCGCCTTTGGGGTCACTGATTCATCGGCCACGGCTTCCGCTGCGACCGACTCATTCGCAAGGATCACGACTTCGTTGGCTTCCGCGCGTCTCAAGGCAATCATCGTTCCGCGCACTCGGACCGCGACCGGATCCTTGCCGAAGGGAGCCTCGTGCACCAGTTCCACCCAGGATCCCTCGATCAAACCCATTTCCAAGAGCCGGCGCGCGACTTCGTCGGTCGTCCCGACGGTCACGATCCTTCCGCCTTCGCCCTTCCTTAGCTCGCCCAGTCGCCGCGTCATAGCAGATCCTCCACATGCTCGATTCCCGCTTGCAGCAGGCGATCGATATGCTGGTCGTCCAACGAGTAGTGTGACGATCTTCCCTCGCGCCGAATGCGGACAAGGCGCAGATTACGCAAGGTCCGAAGATGATGGCTGACGGCAGGCTGACTCATTCCCAGAAGCTCGGCGATTTCGCCCACGCATCGTTCACCCTTGGAAAGAGCCCAAACGATCTTCACGCGGGAGGAATCACCCAGTGCCTGAAAAGTCTCCGCAAGCCGGAAGAACATCTCCTGATTTTGGAGACCTTCCCGGACCTGCTCGGCAGCTGT
>CAYOWB010000042.1:1699-3687 GCA_964407515.1 uncultured Bacteriovoracaceae bacterium | reverse complement strand
GGTAAAACCGACATAGTTACAACTCGTTAGCAACCTATAAACAGTTGCTTATATATTAACCATATCAAACGATCCCCTGCTTTTCAAGGGCGCCGACGGACCATTTTACCCCCCAAAAACCCCCATGACCTAAAACGATTCTAAAGGAACCGTGAATTGACGCCCGTCCGCTCCTCCCATATGTTCGGGGGACCTGGGGGGAAGGATCATGCGTTTACGATTGAAGGACGGAGTCCTTCTTTTGTCGCTCATCGCGATCTTCGTGGTCGCACAGACAGTCCGCGCGGACGAAGCCGCGCCGACGCCAGCCGGCGCCGAGACCGAGAAACGACTCATACAAACTAGCCCGACCGATCGGCAATGGATGACCGAGACCGAACTGAACGAGTTCATCCGCGGCCTGCGCATGAAAGGCACGCTCGGCGGTTACATGGATGTCACGGATCTTCCGGACAAGGTGACCGCCCCTCTTCTGGCGAACCCGGTCATTGATGACCGGCAGCCGCGCCATGGGCCACTGGTCGAGAGCCTCGGCAAGGAACTCTCCTCGCAGTACCTCCAGGAGACCGTCACGAAGCTCTCAAGCTTCCGCACTCGTTACTGCCGCTCCGAGAGCGGCTTGAGCGCCGCGACGTGGATTCGCGACCAGTTCGCCACGCTAGGCCGCAATCGCACCGACACCAGCGTGAGTTTCTTTCAACACAAGATCAAACAACCCAGCGTCGTCGCGCGTATCGAGGGCTACGGTCCTAAAGCGTCGGAGCTCATCGTTCTCGGCGCACACGCGGACTCCATCGCTGCCTCCTTCGGAATCCCTTTGCCGAATCTTCCCGCCCCCGGGGCGGATGATAACGCCTCCGGCGTAGCCACGATCATCGAAGTGTTTCGCGTGCTGACCCGGGCGGACTTTCGCCCGCAGCGCACCATCGAGTTCATCGCCTATGCGGGCGAAGAAGTCGGTCTGATCGGCAGCCAGGCCATCGCGCAGGCCTATCGGGCCCAGGGCAAGAACGTCGTGGCCGTGCTCCAGCTCGACATGACGATGTTCCCGGGGCCAGTTCCGGAAATCGCCCTCATCAGTGATCACGTCTACGCGCCTCTGACGCAGTTCCTCGGAATGCTCCTCGACCGCTATGTTCGCATCCCTTGGAAGATGACCGAATGCGGTTATGCCTGCAGCGACCATGCAAGCTGGACAGAAGCGGGATTCTCCGCCGCTTATCCGTTCGAGGCGCTGGGAGATCGGTACAATCCGAACATCCACACCGAGAACGACACGACGGAGTTTCTGGATCCGTCGTTCGGGATGCACTTCGCACGGCTCGCCCTCGCCTTCGCGGTCGAACTTTCCGCGGATTGAGAATTATGCGGCGATGAGCTGCTGACTCACGCGATCACAGAGATCCGCGGTGATCCGGCACTGATCCGCGCAGGAGCGGATCTTGAGATCGGCATCGTGCTGCTCGCAGACTTCCGCGCAGCTGTCGCAGATCTCGGCGCAAACCGAGCAGGTGCTCATGTAGAGGTCCGAATTACGCAGCATGAAGTTCGCCGCAATCTGGCAGATTTCGGCGCAATCCACCAACGCCCGCACCAGGGCCGGATTCTGGTAATCATTTCCATGATCCAAGCTGTAGTTGAGAGTTTCCTGGCACAGAGCGACCGTATCCTGGCAGCTCTTGATGCACTCATGAAGCTCGCTGTTCAAAATCTCTTCGGCCATATGCTCTCCTTCGCGTATCACGCCGGCGGGCGCCCGCGAGGAGGACTTAGCAACTACGAGGCCAGCAAGCGGGCCAAGAGGAAGTATCCAATCACGAGGTCGGCGACGACATGAGCCAAGTAAGGCAGGAGAATTCCCCCCGTACGGTAGCGGAGAATACCCAGCACGACGCCGTACAAGGAAGCCATCGCGTAACCGAGGGCTCCATTCGGAAAACCGGCCGCGTAGTGAGCCACTCCGAATGCGAGCCCCTGCAACAGGATCG
>CAYOWB010000042.1:251-1683 GCA_964407515.1 uncultured Bacteriovoracaceae bacterium | reverse complement strand
GACGCGCGAAGACGGCCTGCACCCCCTGTTGGAGCACCCCGCGATAGAACACTTCCTCACAGAAGGCATTAACGATCGCAAACGCGGGAATCACGACGAGCGCTACCATTGCAGGCCGCATTTCACGGAAGGCTCGCATCATTTCGACGCCAGCGCCCAGATTGTCGCTCCACAAGGCCCATGTGATCAGCGCGGCAGCCGAGCCGATCCCAATGATCACGAAGAGCGCCCAGTCGACCGGCCGGACTTTCCCCACGCGGAACCATTCTCGAGTCGTCTTCCGCGGAAGCGGGAAAGGAATCGTCGCGAGAATGGCAAGGAGGGCCGGCAACAGGAACGCCAAGCCTGGAAGGCCGAAGATGAAGCGAGGCGCGAACCAGATTTCCGTTCCGAAGAAAAGGACCATCCAGGAAGCCACCATCACCGATGGAATCCGGATCATCCCCATGGCCACAGCGGACAACCCGGCCAAAGCGAAGGCGATCGCCAGGTCAGGCCCGGCCAAGCCGATCGCGTGAAGCATGAAAACGGTCCCGACTGCCCAACCCCATCCTAGCGTCCGACGAGAGAGTTGACTCATCCTGCTTCCAGGATAGAAGACGGGCGGCCGCTTGAAAAGCGAACCACCATCAAGCTTTCGTCAGCATGTCGGACACTCAAGAACTTCAAGCTGCTGTCAGAAAAATGATTTGACGCTAAGCATCACACGGATTAATGGATGCTTCATGGTCGGCATGGAAAAGACTTTAATCAACACTGATATCGAACGTCCCTTCCTTCTTCCAAAGGAAGCCATCGATACGATCAACTCCATGTGCTGGTTCCTGGCTGACGCATTCTGGATGCTCGGCGCCACTCATGTCGCTCACTTCTTCCTGTTCCCTACGATCGTCAGTGGACTCTGCCTGCTCTATGTCGAGAAACGACGGCCGGTTTTCTTCATCAATCTGGCCATCAACAGCTGGATCTGGATGAACACGCTGTGGATGTTGGCCGAGGTCAAGGGTTCTCCCACGATGATGTGGGGGCCGCGCGCCTGCTTCGTGCTTGGCCTCGCCTTCGTAGCCTGCGCGGTGGCCACTTCCGCGAGCTTGAGGGACACGTTCTCACACTTCCGCCGCTTCCGAGTCCTGAAGTGGAACTGATCCAGGCTGAATATCCGCCGAAATAATCGGCTTAATAGACACTGACAGACTAAAACGGCTCTGGACCACTCAAACTCCAGCGTGACCGTCGGTGTATGCACCGCACGGACGATCGTCTGCTCGCACTGGCTCAGAACGTCGGAACGGTGTCGGTTTCGCCATCCTTTTCACATCGACGCAAAATCTGATGAAAAACTAGCAGTGGACAAACCCTTAGGTGCTTGTTATCAGACTACTTCTATCGAGTGCGGAGAGATGTCCGAGTGGCTGAAGGAGCACGCCTCGAA
>CAYOWB010000042.1:0-231 GCA_964407515.1 uncultured Bacteriovoracaceae bacterium | reverse complement strand
AATCTCACTCTCTCCGCCATAACAAAAAACCCGGATCGCGAAAGCGAGTCCGGGTTTTTTGTTATTGGCGGAGCCTGCCAAAGAAAAGAACGCGCCAGTGGCGCGTTCAGTACCTTGGAGTGAGATCCGAACGGCGGAGGCGAGCGGGTACCCGCTGCCCCGCAGGCGGAGCGAAGCGGGATCTTCCCCGAAACGTGGGGCACAAGTGTATCGCGTCGTTCCAAATTAGCT
>CAYOWB010000041.1:17822-21425 GCA_964407515.1 uncultured Bacteriovoracaceae bacterium | reverse complement strand
GAGTCTTCGCGCTTCTGACGTTCGCGCTCATCGGGCAATACATCGCCTGGGTGCCGTTCTCCGCGCTTGCGGGCATCCTGATCGTCGTCGCCTTTCGGATGATCGACCGGGCAAGCTTCAAGCTACTGCGTCAACGCTCCACGGTATTCGACTTCGTAGTAATCCTTGCAGTCGTATTGAGCGCCATCACGATCAACCTGATTGCCGCCGCGGGCGTGGGCTTCGGGCTCGCCGTGTTACTCTTCATCCGCGATCAGATCCAGGGATCGGTCATCCGTCGCAAAGCCTTCGGTAACCAGATCTTCTCGAAGAAACGCCGTCTTCCCCATGAGCTAGCCATTCTTGAAGCGAAGGGAAACCAGACGGTGATCTTCGAGCTTCAAGGATCACTCTTCTTCGGAACGACCGATCAGCTTTTCAGCGAAATCGAGCCTTACTTGTCCACGCACCGGTCCTTCGTGCTCGACATGCGGCGAGTTCAATCGGTGGACTTCACCGCGGCCCACATGCTGGAGCAACTCGAGGCCCGTGTCGCGGAGAAGAAAGGCACTCTGATCTTCGCGCGCATCCCGAAGAACCTGCCCACCGGGCAAGACTTGCGTCTTTATTTCGGGCAGGTCGGCCTGGTGCGCCCTGAACGCCGAGTGAGAATTTTCCCCGATCTCGATCAGGCCCTTGAGTGGATCGAGGACAAGATCATTGAGTCCGAGGCACAACAGAACAATATTCTTCGTCCATTGGAGATTCACGAAATTGAGGTCTTCGCAGGACTTCCCGACGAGGAATTGGCGGCGCTTCGCCCCATCATGAAGGACCACCGGGTGGCAGCGGGAGAAAAGATCTTCACCCAAGGTTCCCGCGGCGACGAGGTGTATTTCATCCGGCAGGGATTCGTCCGGATACTCCTGCCGCTTTCCAACGGAGAGTCCCGCCATCTGGCGACTTTCTGCCGTGGTGACTTCTTCGGGGACATGGCGTTCATCGATCGCGAAACACGCTCCGCCGACGCGGTAGCGAATACAGAGTGCCGTCTCTACTCATTGTCGCGATCGGAGTTCGACCGTTTCGTCGGAACACACGCCACCTTAGGACTTCAGTTTCTGCACGGACTGGCGAGAATTCTGGCGATCCGTCTGCGTCACGCCGACAAGGAACTCCGCGTACTCGAAGAATCCTGAACTAGGGCACTCTTCTTGAAACAGCCGCAGCGTGGGAAAGAGAACAATCCTCTTAGTAGAACCCCGCGGCACGATTCAACGCTCGGCACTTACGGGGAGCGTGGTCTCGCACCTCAGCACGCTGCATCAGGCAAGCCTTCTCCATAACGCCGGACACCGGGTTCGAATCATCAACGAGGATCTTCTCGAGCGGCCAGTCGGCTTTGCAGAGCTGGACACCGACGTCTGCTGCATCACCTCTGAAACGCCGTCGATCGAGCGGGCTCACGAGATCCTCCGTCAATACAAGAGCCTCCGACCAGGCGGAAAATCGATCCTCACCGGCTCTCACGTAACGTCACTCCCAGAAGAGTCCGTCCCTTTCGCCGATTACGTCATCACCGGCGAACCTGAGGGAGCGATCCGCGAAGTAATCGAAGAAGGACATCCCAGAGCCATCGTATCAGGCCCCGCCATCGCGGACCTCGACGCTCTGCCGATGCCCAATTGCCGGCTCATGCAGGCCTTCAACAAAATTCCCCAGGTCGCCATCCTGACCTCACGTGACGGGGGCCGATCACACTCCGTGGAGCGAATCCTGGACGAACTGAAGCATCAGCCTCGTCGCGAGGCCTGTTTCCATGATTCCCCTTTCGGCAAAGAGCAGTCGTTCGCCACTGAACTTCTCGAGCGAATCATCGAGGAAGGACTGGCGCTTCGCTGGAGCGCCGAACTCGACCTGAAGACGGCTCGCGACTCCGCCTTCGTGGAACTCATGTCACACGCAGGATGCAAAGAAGTCAGAGTCCAAGTTCCCGCCCTCAGCGAGGCGGTGCGCGAGTCGGCAATCCAAGCGATCGAGACGCTGCACGACCACGGGATTCGCATGACCGCCAGGTTCACTTTGGGAGCGGACGACGAGCCCCCCGTGAGCGCCCACGAGACACTGGAGTTCTGCCGTCATCACCGGTTGGACGCCGTGAGACTTTCGCTCGTGACGCCGCTTCCCGGTACCAAGCTCTTTCAACGGATGGAAAACGATGCCCGGCTTCTTCACCGGAGATGGAGTTACTACGACGGGCTTCACGCTGTCTTCTTGCCTCGTCACATGACGCCCGCCGAGCTTCAGCAGGAACTCATGAGATCGTTGGACTCGTTTTACGGCTGGAGAAGCGCCACACGCGAACTGACTCAGGGCCGATTCAGGAATGCCTGGTCACGCTTTCAAACAAAGCGCGCACTCAGCCACTGGCGGTTCGAGAACTCGGACTACCTGACCTGGCTCTCAGCTACATTTTCTGATGCACGCCCCTCTGTGAACGACGGATCACAGGCGGCTTGATCAGCCCTGACGGAGCTGATCGATCTCCTCGTCATGCAGGAGGCGGTCGATATCGAGAAGGATCTTCACCTCGTCGCCGACACGCCCCAGCCCATGAAGATAACGTCCACCCGCGCGGTTCATCTTGGGTGGCTCGGAGATCTGAGCCTCCGGAATCGAGATCACTTCCTTCACGGTGTCCACCACCAGGCCGACCGCCATTCCCTGAATGTTCACCACGATCACGCAGGTCCGGTCCGTGTATTCCTGCGCCTGCATCTGGAAGCGGGTCCGCACGTCAACAACGGGAATCACCCGTCCGCGCAGATTGATCACGCCCTTCACGAAATCCGGCATATCCGGAACATTGGTGATCTTCTGCACACCGATGATTTCGGTGACATGAGCAATCGGAATTCCGTAATCCTCGTCGCCGAGACGGAAAGTCAGATAGCGGTCTTTTTGAGCGTCCTCGTTCTGGTCTTCATCATCCAGAATCCCACTCACGTTTGCCTGCTTGGTCTCGTTCTCACTCATTCGAGCCTCCGTAGTCACACATGCGGTTGCGCGGTAATAAATCCGGACCCCGTTCGGGGTTCCTCTTTCCATTGTGCCGTGACTTTGAGTTTGAATCTAGCGGCGTTTCTTCTCATGTGCCGCGGAGGCGGTCTTCCCGACCGTGACGCTTCTCTACTGAGTCACTTATTCAAACTGCCTTAACCCTTCGCTAACAGTTCCCACCGAAGTCGCCTGTCTTCCCTCATTCGTCATCGACCTGCACGCCATGAACAACGTACGACGGCAAGGTGCCGGAACCATTAAGCTGCGGTGCGGACCGGCAGACCGGCTCTCTCCAGAATGTCCTTCACGTAGGAAATCAGATCGCTCTCATTGACCTC
Organism: uncultured Bacteriovoracaceae bacterium; assembly: GCA_964407515.1. GTDB lineage: Bacteria > Bdellovibrionota > UBA1018 > UBA1018 > UBA1018 > CAYOWB01. The sequence continues at coordinate 18,048 of CAYOWB010000041.1, read as the reverse complement.
ATATAAATCCAAGTCGACTCTGCCGATCACACGCTTTCTCGCACAACCTTCCAGGCATCCATCCAGAATCTTCATCAGCGAACCTTCGGCACACAGAATCAGCGCATCATAGTCACGCCGCTCACAGTGCTGTTCCAGGTGCCCTGAAATGTACCTCATGTACTGCTCCGCTACTTCGAACTCGATCCGGGGATCCTCCGGCGGATCCAGCACCTCGACGACCTCA
>CAYOWB010000041.1:8531-17803 GCA_964407515.1 uncultured Bacteriovoracaceae bacterium | reverse complement strand
CGTGCGAATCGAAGGGCGCGGCACTTCAAAAAGAAACTGAGTACGCGTCGCATCTTCGTCGCCGTTGTACCGGAAGATCCGCGCCCCCCAGAGATTAGGACAGACAATCCAGATGGTACTGGGAGCCAGCATGGCGAGATCCTCCACCCCTTACTCTGCAACGCATGAGCCAGCCATGGGCCGTTCGGCATTCTCGTTGCATGGCGGATCGACAGGGGGGGAGCAATCGCCTATGCCTTTGACGTCTTCGACGCAGAAGTCCAGGATCGCCTCTTTAGCGAGCATCGGCAAAGACATCGCCGATAGCCTGCGGGATCTGATCCGCTGGGAAATCCGGCTCGCCAAAGCGGAACTCAGGCAGTCGTCGCACGACATCCAGAAGCAAGCGACGTTCATGCTGGTATTCGGAATCTTCGCGACGTTGGGAACTCTGCCCATCATCGCCGCGGCCGTGATCGGCTTGGGACACCTCCTCGGCAACAACTTCTGGCTGAGCGGGCTACTTGTCGGCATCACGTTCCTCTTCGTGGGAGGACTAATCGCGGCACATGCATTTCAGAAGCTGAGGTCCACCTCGGCCACCGCCCCTCATACCCGAGAAACCCTGAAACAGACGGCGCACGACATCGCCGAAGAAACCCGGAGGATCGCATGACACCGAATGGAAGATCCGCAGCACACACCGTGGAAGAAGCCGAGCAGGAAATCGCGCGGAGCAACGAGAACCTGAAAGCGGCACTAAACCGGCTGAACGAACGTTTGTCCGGCACCATCGACAGCCTGACGGAATCACTGAATCACACAATCGGAGAGGCCGAGCAGATTCGTGAGAATATCCTGAATCCGGTCGAGTATGTCCGTGCGAATCCGCGAACCGCTCTCGCCACGGTTCTCCTGGTGGGAGTCGTCGTAGGGATGATGGCTCGAAGCGGAATTCCGAATCGCAGCCCCTCTTCCTCAAGAATGCCATACCGGCGCTGACAGACCCCCTTCACGGAGAACGGCATCAAAGACCAAGCCCGAGCCTGACAGCCCACGAAAGACTGGCCCGCGCGCCCTGCCGGGCGCACCCAAAAAAAAGGCCGCTCTGGGAACCCCAGAGCGGCCTCTACTTTTTAAACTAAGACACTATTAGAGAACGCCTTCGCCGTCAGCGAGCTTCTTGAGCATCGTCCAACGCTGCTTGTACTCGCCCTCGAGGGCTTCGTGCAGGCGAGCGGCTTCTTCCGGAGCCGACTGAGTGAGCGTGCGGTAGCGCGTTTCACCCATGAGGAACTCCTTCAGAGGCATCGTCGGCTCCTTGCTGTCGAGCTGGAACGGGTTCTGGCCCGCAGCCCGGCGGCGAGGATCATAGCGGAACAGCGGCCAGTAGCCGGAGTCCACAGCACGCTTCATCTCTTCCTGCGTCTTACCCATGTTGATACCATGGTTGATGCAAGGCGCGTAAGCGATGATCAGCGACGGTCCCGGGAAGCTCTCGGCTTCCACCAATGCCTTCACCGTCTGCGGAGCGCGGGCGCCCATGGCGACCGAAGCGACGTAGACGTACCCATAGCTCATAGCCATGAGAGCGAGGTCCTTCTTGCCGGAAGCGGCGAACTTCGCCACCGCGCCCGTCGGAGAAGACTTCGAAGCCTGACCACCGGTGTTGGAGTACACTTCGGTGTCGAGGACCAGGATGTTCACGTCGTGGTTCATCGCCATGACGTGATCGAGGCCACCGTAACCGATGTCATACGCCCAGCCGTCGCCGCCCACGATCCAGATCGACTTCTTCGAGAAGAGGTCGCGCATTTCGTAGACCCGCTCCAGCTGCTTGTTGCCCTTGGCTTCCTTGGAGAGGACAGCCTTGAGCTTCTCGCCGGCTTCGAGCGACTTCTCGCCGTCGTTCGCGACGTCGAGCCATTCCTTCATGGCCGTCTTCACGGTCTCGCTCACGCCCGAGTTCATCGCCTGCTCCACCGTCAGCATCAGCTGATGGCGGCGCTGCGAGTACGCGAGCTCCATACCGAAGCCATATTCAGCGTTGTCTTCGAACAAGCTGTTGGCCCAAGCCGGACCGCGGCCCGCCTTGTTCTTCGTGTACGGATTGGACGGGAACGAACCGCCGTAAATCGACGTACAGCCGGTGGCGTTCGCAATAATCATGCGTTCACCAGCGATCTGAGTCGCCAACTTGATGTAAGGCGTTTCACCACAGCCCGCGCAAGCGCCCGAGAACTCGAACAAGGGCTGCTTGAACTGAACGCCCTTGATCGTGGTCTTATCCATGAGGTTGTCATGGAGCTTCAGCGTATTAGCGAACTCGACGTTCTTGTTCTCGATCTCTTTCCGCTCCACCAGAGGCTTCATGACAAGAGCCTTCTTGCCTTCCGGAGTCGGGCAGACATCGGCGCAGTTTCCGCAACCCGTGCAGTCCATGGCGTAGGTCTGGATGCGATACTTGTAGCCCTTCAGGGAGCCACCCTTCGCATCGACCGCCAGGAAGCTGGCCGGAGCCTTGGAAGCCTGATCCTGATCGAGCAGGAACGGACGAATCGCCGCGTGCGGGCAAACCAGAGCGCACTGATTACACTGCGAGCAGTTCTCAGCCACCCAGGTCGGCACTTCAACCGCGATGCCGCGCTTCTCGTACTGGCTCGTTCCAGAAGGAAGCGTGCCATCCGGAGCGATCGACTCATACGCACCGTCGATCTCAGCGGCGAACGCGCTGACCGGCAGCGAGTCACCCTTCTGAGCTGTCACGGGACGCATGACGTTGGCGGTGAAGTGCGGTTCTTCGCCCTTCGCGCCCTTTTCGATCGGAGCATCAGCCCAGTGCGACGGAATCTTCACTTCGTGAAGGGCCGTACGACCGGCATCGACGCTGGCCTTGTTCATGTCGACGATCTTGTCGCCCTTCTTGCCGTAGGCCTTCTCGATCGCCTTCTTCAGGAGATCGAGCGCCTTATCGACCGGGAGCACGCCCGAGGAGACGAAGAACGCCGTCTGCATGACCATGTTGATGCGATTACCGAGGCCCGTTTCGCGGGCGATCTTCAGCGCATCGATCGTGTAGAACTTGGCCTTCTTGGTCGCCAGCTGACGCTTCCAGGAGCCGGGGAGCTTCGCTTCCAGCTCTTCGGTCGTCCAGGGGCAGTTGAGCACGAAAGTGCCACCCTGCTTCAGATCCGCCAGAATATCGTACACACCGACGTACGCGGAGTTGTGGCACGCCACATAGTCCGCGGACTTCACGAGATACGAGCTCTGGATCTGCTTTTTGCCGAAGCGCAGATGCGAGACCGTGATACCGCCGGACTTCTTCGAGTCATACGCGAAGTAGCCCTGGGCATACATATCCGTGTTGTCGCCGATGATCTTGATCGCTTCCTTGTTCGCGCCGACAGTGCCGTCGGAGCCAAGGCCCCAGAACTTGCAGCTCACGGTGCCTTCCGGAATCGTGTGGATCGGTTCCCCCAGCTTCAGAGACAGGTTCGTGACGTTGTCTTCGATGCCGACGGTGAACTTCTGCTTAGCGTTGGCCGAGCCCATGTTGTCGTAGACCGCCTTGACCATGGTCGGATCGAATTCCTTCGAACCGAGGCCGTAGCGACCGCCGTACAACTTGACCTGCAAGCCGGCTTCCTGGAACGACGCCGCGACGTCGAGGTACAGGGGTTCGCCGAGCGCACCGGGTTCCTTCGTGCGGTCGAGGACGGTGATCATCTTCGCCGACTTCGGGAGCGCGGACAGGAGGTGTTCCTTCGACCACGGACGATAGAGACGGACCTTCAAGAGGCCGATCTTCTCGCCCTTGGCACGCAGGTAGTTCAACGCTTCTTCCGCGATGTCCGCGCCGCTACCCATCATGATGATGACCTTTTCGGCGTTCGGATCACCGACGTAATCGAACAGGTGGTACGTCCGGCCGAGGGCCTGACTGACCTGCTTCATCACGTCTTCGACGATCGCCGGGGTCGCGATGTAGTACTTGTTCGAAGCTTCGCGAGCCTGGAAGAACACGTCCGGGTTCTGCGCAGTGCCGCGCAGGTGCGGATGATCCGGATTCAACGCGCGCCGACGGAAGTGGTCCGCCTCGTCGTGCGGGAAGAGCTTCGAGAGGTCGTCATTGTCCATCACTTCGACCTTCTGCACTTCGCTTGAAGTCCGGAAGCCGTCGAAGAAGTGCAGGAACGGAACCTTGCTCTTCAGACTGGCGGCATGAGCCACGATAGCCAGGTCATGAGCTTCCTGAACGGAGTTCGAAGCCAGCATCGCGAAGCCGGTGTTGCGGCACCCCATCACGTCCGAGTGGTCACCGAAGATCGAGAGCGCCTGACCGGCGACTGCACGAGCCGAGACATGGAAAACCGTCGGACTGAGTTCGCCCGCGATCTTGTGCATGTTCGGGATCATGAGCAGGAGGCCTTGCGAACACGTGAACGTAGTCGTCAAAGCACCCGCGGAAAGAGCGCCGTGGACACCGCCCGCCGCGCCTGCTTCCGACTGCATCTCGGCCACGAGAAGGGATTGGCCGAAGATGTTCTTTCTACCCGCCGCAGACCAAGCATCCGCGTTTTCACCCATCGTGGACGACGGAGTGATCGGATAAATGGTAGCCACGTCACTATACGCGTACGCGACGTGCGCGGCTGCGGTACATCCATCGATGGTCTGGAATTTCTTTGCCATCTTGCTGTTTGCCTCCTGAAAACCCTCCGACAACAGACTCTGTCCCGGAGGATTGTGCTGTTATTAAATTCACGACCCAACCCCGGAGCATTCGTTACGCCGCCGTCCGGTGTTACAACTCTTTGAAATTCAATCAGAACGCACCGTTACTGCCCGGCGCCGTCATGAATGTTCCTGGGGGATCACAATGTGGCCTGAAGTTACCAATCACGGCCACCAACGTCAATGACTGATTCGGGTTTTGACGGGAACTTCATGATAGGCTGGTCGCGTTTTTTTCGAAAAAAAGCAGGTAAAAATGGAGATGTCTGCGGTCAGCTCGGAACCGACTTATCCGTCGCGGAGAGATCAGTCAGGAATCAGTGACTGCAGCCGCCCCCACCGCAACAGCCGCCCCTTGAGGGGTCCGGCATAGACCCGGGACACCCCTGGCAGCCCGCCGGCAGGATGGACTCCCCTCGCCCGCCAACAGCGAAAGCCGAGATCAGCTTACGCGTCTCTCGACTCCCACACTTCGGACACTCGCCCGGATGCTCGGTACTCGCCGTAACAATCTGTTCAAATCGGTCACCGCACTGATCACAGAAGTATTCGTAAAGAGCCATACCCCGCGATTCTACCCAAGTTCATCACAGACTCAAGCCTCGCCACACCCCTGAAAGCACTCCAGGGCCTCGCCCCTACTCGCCAATTCCGGACTGAAAGCGGAAGGAATTCTTGCCAAGATTCCGTAGCCTGTGGTTATAAAGGAGACAGCGATCCCGTAGCTCAGATGGATAGAGCAGGTGCCTTCTAAGCATCAGGTCGGGGGTTCGATTCCCTCCGGGATCGCCATTCCAAGCGCTATTGCCTCTTCCACGCACGAATCATTCTTCTATTTCCAACGGGCGCGCATCCATGCGCTTGGGACCCTTATTGTCCATCCTGGACTCCCAATCCGTTGGAAATAGAAGAATGATTCGTGCGTGCAGGATTCAGTGGTGCTGAGCTTGAACGGCGCTCGCGTCGGGCGATCCCGGAGGGAATCGAAACGGAGCGAGCGTCACCGCAGTCTACTTCTGCGTCCGAGCGATGGCGCGCAACTCCACCAGAAGCTGCTGCAGCGCGGAGAGCCGGTGCCGAGTGCACTTCAGGTCCCCATCCTCAAGCACTTCGCAATCTTCAGGAGCCTCGAAGACTAGCCGGTGCTTCCGCCCCGGACTCAGTTCCAGCTCATAGTCCGGCTCGTCATCCAGAGAAAAGGGTGAAGAAGGCGCCCCCGAAGGGACTCCTGACTTCTCTTTCAGCGCCTGATCCCAAACGGCACGCAGACGCCCGCATTCCTTGGGACCGATCGGAAGCCTGGAGCTTGGATGCCCCGGTCGTTCGCGAAAAACCTCACACCCCTGACTCGCCCCCACCCACTGAAGTGTCAGGCTCCAGAGCGCTTCGCCCTGCATTGAAGCGCGCAACACGAGCGAAGAGGCAGAGGCATCCGCGCTTCCAAGTGAAAGCCGCAAGACCACCAGGAGTACAACCAGCCCAGTCGAGTGCTTCACTTCGAACCTCCCGAATTCCCGCACATCCTCTCTCGAAGTCCTCCATGCTTCCACAAGCATTCAAAGTACAAGAGGGGTGGAGCATGAGTCCAATCTCCCGGATTGAAGCAATCCCAAGCGTAATGCAGGGGCGATCGGCGTTCACTCGTGAAGACCAGGTCAGCGAACGCCTCCCGGTACCAAGAGCCCGGGACCGGAGCCACGCTTCCGTCTCCCCTCTTGAGCAAGGATTTGAACTCCCCATGCACGCATCTCAAGGCCTGAGCATTCATCCCTCGGATCCGATCCAGCCCCATGGCCCCCACCTGACGAGGAAAAGCGTCGCCCAACAGCGCCATCGCCACCCGCCCGAAAGCTCCGACACGGGTGTAACGATTGAACTGGCAGGCATGCCCTAACTCATGCATCACCATGCGCTCGAGGCATTCCGGGTTCTGACAACCGGATAGAAGACTCAAGGAGAAATACACCGCATTCTTTCTCGGATCGTAATAGTAAGTCTGGTCATTCTCGCCTGTAGACGGAATCACTCGCAGCCCGGTTCGCGAATAACGTCGCTTGCAGCCCTCGTCACTCTCGCAACAGAGTTCCAAGACCCGGGAGTCTGTTATCATTCGCCGGTGAATTCTCGCCGTTTCCTGCAGGATCTTCTTCACTCGTCGAGGGTCCTTCGAGCGCACAGAGCTGTCAGACCAGCAGCTCGACCTTCCGGCTTTAAAAGCACACGCAGCGGCCGCTCCGGAACAGAAGGAAAGAAAACTCGTTGCACCGCTGCACGCCCGGTCAAGGCTGACATCAGGCACCCCCCGATGAAAAGCGTCATCGCCGGAGCGGGACGCGTCTTGCGAACAGACAATACAAGACGAAACCTGCTTCGGGCTGGCTCGAACTTTGTAGGTATCCATCCACTGGACCAACTCGGAGACAGTGCGGGCGTCTTGAGTATCCGCACCAGCCATCGCTCCCCCTGTAATCGTCAGGGTACCCAGCAGGGCAAGAGCTGTAATCAGAAGAGCTGACAGCCGCATGTCCTCTTTTCGGAAAAAGAGCACGAAACAACAAGCACCTTCACATTCCTTCGCAGCATACTCATAAGCAGGTGTGTCCTCGGAGACACCTCTCTTCAGCGGTATCACTCCCGAACCCGAGGATTGACGAGTGCCCCCTCTCCCGGCTACGCCTTCCGCATGCCACTGAGAATCCTCCATCAGGACGAACACCTCGTAATCGTGGACAAGCCCGCTGGCTTCCAGGTCCACCCCCACGAGGAAGGCCACGCCCTCTCGCGCGAGACGAATTGCCTCTATCTTTTGAAAAAGCAGTTGGGACAGTACCTCTACCCTGTCCACCGGCTCGACCGGGCGACCTCAGGGGTCCTGTGCTTCGCCCTAACCCCTGAAAGCGCCGGACTCCTGCAGAAGCTCTTGCAGTCCGGCGAGATTCGAAAAACGTACTATGCCGTCACTCGAGGCTGGACCGATGAAGACGGGCTGATCGACCACCCCCTGAAGCCGCTTTATAGCGACAAGCCCCCTCAAGAGGCCCGAAGCATCTATCAGCGGATCGCCCAGATCGAGCTCCCTCACGCCACAGGGCGCTACGCCACCACCCGGCTCTCCTTAGTACGCACCTCCCCCCTCACAGGGCGAACTCATCAGCTCCGTCGGCACTTCGCTCATCTTTCGCACCCTCTCATTGGCGACTCCGTCTATGGCGACGGGAAATACAATCGTTTCTTCAAGGAACACTTGAAGCTGCCCGGCCTCTTCCTTAAAGCCTACTCCCTGGAATTCAGACACCCCTTCACTGATGAACCGCTTCGCATCATCAGCCGCTGGAGTCACGGCTGGCACCAGCTCTTCGATGTGTTTGGTGTCTGCCCCTGGGGAGACAAATAAAAAGCCCCAAAGGATTAAAACCCTTCAGGGCCTTTCACACTGCCGAATGCGTCCGCGCACTGCAGTCTTTCTTAGACTGCAATCTTCTCGGCCGTGCGGCTCATCGCTTTCTTTTCGGCTTCCGACGCACGGATACTGCCTGAAATGGCGGCTCCGATGATCAGACCGATGCTTCCGAGCAGCAGCGGGTGAGAAAACAGACTCTGTTTCGTCCGTCCGGCCATGTCCGAAGCCCGATAACGAATGTCAGTCACGCTCTCGCTCATGCGCTCACCGATTCCGGAAGACGATTCCGACGGGCTCGACATCTTTTCGCTCATCCCTTCGCGCATGTCATGAGCCCGATCGCGAATCCGATCCGTCATGTCATGCGCGCGGTCGGAGGCCTCGTGATACATTTCCGAAGCACGGCCCGACATCCGGCCCGAGGCGTCCATTACGCGGCCACGGGCGCGATTGATATACCCCAAGATCCTTCCGCGGGGCTGTCCAAGGAGCAGCATCCCGAGCCCGCTCCCGGCGAGCCACGAACTGATCCGCAGCAGCCGGCTGCCGTTGCGGCGCAGACGTGGACGGAAGTATCCCTCGGCATCACTGTAAAGCTCGCGGGAACTCATCCGGAACGACAGCTCATCCGCGTTCCTCTCCGTCTCAAGCCGGGCTTCATCGACTTCCCGTTTCAAGAGGTTTACGTTTTTATCTGCCATGCCACTTCTCCTTTGCTGATACGCCGGCTTCGCGAACCGACTCGATAGTTCTGTCCGGGGCGAGATTACTGGGCTTCAACTGGTTGCGTCCCTTCACGAAGAGGTATGCACCTACCGCCGTCACCACGATCCCGACAATCAACGCCGCCACCCAGCCCGGCATTACCGTAGCCAAGGCGAGCGTGATCGCCGCCAACAGGAACTGAATCCCGAACAGCACGACCACCCCGGAGGTAATCATCGAAACGGCGCCGCGTTCCGCCTGATTCACCTTTTCGCTCATCTCCGCCTTCGCGAGCTCCACTTCCTTGCGCGCGAGATTCGACACGCTCGAAGTGAAGTCCTTGAAGACCCTTCCTAGCCCTTCACGGCGCACACTCTCGCGCCGGATGGGCGTCACCTTTTCGTATTCCATTCTCAGCCGACCTCCTTCTTGCCCTCGGCAACGTCGGTCC
>CAYOWB010000041.1:0-8521 GCA_964407515.1 uncultured Bacteriovoracaceae bacterium | reverse complement strand
GATCGGCGTCACCGTCGCCTCATCGGAGATCCCGCTCCCGGAAGACCCACGAGCTTCCGCGATGGAGCTCCGGACCACGCGCGCGACCGCGACGCCGCAGAGCAAAGCCGCACCAAAGAACAGCGCCGGATTCCGACGTCCGAAATTTTCCACCTGACGATACATCTGACCGAAGTCCCGGCGGTCGAACGAATCCGCGAACAAGTCCACCCGGTCACCGAACCGGTCGAGATAGTTGCTGACGTATCCCATGTTCCTCGAACGGAGCAGCCCCGATACGTCGCGAATGATCCCGCCGTACTCATGAATCATATTGGTCGCCTGATGCTTCTTCTCGTTCGCCTTCTCCGAGACCCTCTGCGACGCTTCGTCGTAGACTTCCTTTACTTTTCTTTCCATCACCATGAACTTCACCTCCTGTCGCCCGGTACTGAACGGGGCGATGCGAATACAGTTGCTGGAATTTCCTGGAATGAAAAAAAGCAGGAACCGTACCGCGCGCGCTCGCGAGGCAGCTTAAGCAGCGGTCTGCCCTTGCTCAGAATGGGCTGAAATAAAATGCAGAAGGACTATTCGCTTTTCGAGTCCGGATTGGTCGTCAGCTCGATATAGAACTCGCCGACATCCGTCGTATAGGGCACGATCACCGAGGGACGATTGGAAGACGGAAGAATCTGAAGCTGATCTCCCTGTACCACGGTGGGAATGGCCTGCTTGATCGCGAAGCCCTCCTCGTCCAGCGAGATCTTCACCTGCCCGAGGATGATGTTGAGCAGCTCGGCGGCACCGTCACGGATCTCCGGCGTAATCTCACTGTACTCCTGCATCAGCAGGCGGGACATAATGCCAAGATACGTCCGCTTGGGAAAACCGAGGATCAGCGAGCCGTTGAATGGAGCGCTAACCAGGCCGACGGTCGCGGCGATGTCGGCAACCGGATGCGAATCCTTGTCACGAACGAAACTCTTCCCCGTAGCGCACTTGGTATTGGTGGAAACCTGCAACGTGTGCGCGACCGCTTCAAGAGTCGTATTGAGAAACTCCAAGGTTTTCTGCTTGGAAACGCCGCCGCTCGCCGGCTTCACGATCTCGTTCAGCTGGCCGTAACAGGCGAATAGCCGGTCCAGCCCCTGCTCGCGGATCGTCTTGCAGATCTCTTTGCTCGCAACGACTGCGAACTTGGTATCCTGGGGAGAAGACCCTGTCGCGCCGACGGAGCGGGTCAACGCCCGCAACGCGGCAAGAGCCATCTCTCGCACGTTCGAGAAGTCGAAGACGACCAGCGGGCGCGCTTCCTTAAGAAGCTTGAGCGCCTCGACAGCTGCTTTCGCCTCGTTTTCAACAAAGGCGGCCTGATCTGTCCGGACTATAATCTGATTCGCGTCGGTATCGATCTTGATGGCCATGTGATTTTCCGATCAGCCCGGATGATGTTTCTTCCAGACCGCGCCGATCTTCTCTTGGATCGCCTGCGGAGTGAACGGCTTCACCAGATAATTGCTCACGCCACTCTTGATGGCTTCGATCACCTGGCTCTGTTCGCCTTCTGCCGTCACAAGCATGAACGGAAGTTCCTTGAACTCCGGCGTGGCGCGCACCTTCTTGAGGAACTCAAGCCCGCTCAGCACAGGCATGTTCCAGTCAGAAAGGACCAGCTCGATCGGCTCCTTCGCGGCCAGGCGTTCTTTCAAGACATTGAACGCCGCATCGCCGTTCTCCGCCTCAAAGAAGTTTTTGAAACCCATCCCGCGCAACTGGCCTTTAACCAACTGACGCATGGTCATCATGTCATCGACGATCAAGATTCGTGTGGTATCCGGAAACATAGGTTCAATTGTACTAGGGACCTCCCTTGCTTCAACCGAAATATCATCGATAATAAGGACACCATGATGGTTTCACAAATTCGGCGGCTCGTCGGTCCCTGCGTCGGTTTTCTGACGCTCCTTCTTATAATCCCGCGAGGCGCGTCCGCTTGGGGTCCCGTAGGACACCGGATCATCGCCGAGAACGCCGCGATTCTCGCGGCGCACGAGTGGACCTCGAACCGGCAAAGCTGGGGAGCATTCCTGGAACGGCACCGCTTCGAACTCGGCTACTATTCCACGACGCCTGATTCCATTTTCAGATTTAACGACGGTGCCGACGGCAAGGTCGAGGCAATGACGCACTATCTTGTTCTCGACGAAAACCCCAAAGGCGGCCTACCTGAGCGCGTCGATCAGTTCCGCGACCTCGCCAGAACCACTTTCCAATTACCCCGGAGCCCTTCGTCCGGATACGCGCCAGGAAAAGGGGCAGACGGCGAGCGAGGCCAGCTCTTCAAAGGACTGCTGTACCTCGGACTCATGGCGCATTACACCGGAGATGCAGCGATGCCCTACCACGCCGTTGCCGACTTCAACGGAGTCAGCGCTGGCGACGAAGGCATCCACTTCTACTTCGAGAACGACTGCGTGCACGCGCTCGAGCCGGGACTTGCCGCGGCGGCTCTGACTTCCGCCCGGAAGAACGGCTCACGCTGGCTCAAGGAATGGGGCTTCACCGACCAGACGGATGTCTTACCCGCGCTCGCAGCGCGAGCCCTGATCACACAAAGCGGAAAACTGGTGCCGAAGATCCGCGAGATCGACTTCAAGAAAATCCGGAAGCCCGGACCAGGCTTCACGCGACTGCCCGCGCGCACGGCTTGTGGCGCTCTGCGCGAGATCATCACGGAGCAATTGGCCCGGGCTTCCGTATTGACCGTACGGATCTGGAAATCCACGATCGCGGATTCCGCACCGCCGGTCCCCGAGACGTTTCAGATCGCCGACATCGAGGGCACTCCTGCCTACGTTCCACCTTCTGCGCCCTCAAAGCGATGAGCAGAAACGTCAAGCCGCCCTATTGTGGCGGTCACGGTCAGAAGTGATCGACTTTCTCGACCTTCTGCCCGATATCCAACGATAAATTCCGAGGACAACCACGGCGCCAATCGTCGCCGCAATGAAGCCCGCCGAGTCACCCGGGCCATACCAACCCAGCGCACGGCCAACGCCGCCGCCCGCGAGCGCGCCCAGAATACCCAGAACCACGGTGCCAACCAAACCGAGCGGGTCACGCCCCGGCAGAATGGCACGCGCGATCAAACCGACAACAAATCCGAAGAGAATCCATCCCAAGATGCTCATGATGGAATCAAACCTCCGCTAGATGAGACTGAAAGCTCGCCTCAAGAAGCGGTTGCAACAGATATACCCTGAGATGCGAGAAACCAGACCAGCTCAAGCGGATGGTCTGCGGCAGCGCAACTGGATGAAGCGCTGCGTGTCCCCTCGAGCCGCTCGCACGGATGCCGGCGCACGACCATCCCATCTTTCGACGATTCCGATGCGCCGCCGCGAATTCTCGCATGCGATGCGCGTCATTTCGCGGAACTCCCGATAGAGCGCCACGGGATACGGCGCGCGCCCCGTGGACGAATGCAGACGCGCGGCTTTCGAGGACAACCGAGGGAACAAGGCGGCTTCCGCACCGAGCTTCTGAGCGAAACCCCGATACCACTTTCCGATGCGGTAAAAGTCCTCCCGTACCGCTTCACGGTCAATCTGGGTTCCGTCTGCCGTCAGATATCGCGAGCAACGCCGATCCGCGGTCTTCAGCCGCGGCCCCAACTCAAGTGACACTTGGCACTCAGCGGCCAAGGCATCGACTTCTCCCCCGTCTGCCTCGAGCGTGAGGGAGATGTACTTCCCCGCCGTCAACGCCGGATCGTAGGGATCCCACTCTGGTCCCCGGATCGCATGAGTCATTTCATGGGCCATGTCGAGCACCATGTTTTCCACGGGCTCGCTCTCTTTCAGATGAATCGTTACGTGTCGTTCCTTCCGCTCCGTCCCTGTATTGGGGTCGAAGTGCCGCGTTAAAACCGCATCGGTTTTGGAGACGGCACCCCACTTAAACAGCTTCAACAGCTCCTCGTCCCGTGACAAAGACCACTTCGTCTTCGCTTCATCCAGCAAACCTCTGCCCGTGGGAACACTCGCTAACAACCGAATCGCCGCGCGCCCCTTCGCGTCCGGCCCCGTCGAGGCGTCGTTCCGCCCGACACTTCCCTGAACGAGAAAAGCGGTACAGAAGAAGCCAAGCAATACCGGCAGGAGTTGCTGAATCGATGCGCGCGATGTCGCTTGCCGCCACAAACCCATACTGGCGTATCGACAGAAATCCACCGCGAAAACAGATGGATCTCCAAAGACACACCTGTCCAATCCTTAGACACCTCGAAGCCGGTCAAACGACCTCGGTTCCTTGGAATGCACTCGGAAAAACAGATCTTTTTTTTCAATCCCGGAGCGGGCTCGCAGGCACGCCCCTTGCTGACTCTCTAAGAACGATCGGGTGGCGCCGGAAACGGCAGCAGCCGAAGCAGCAGCGAAGTAGCCGTAGTGAACAGTGGAAGCGGAGAAACGTGGAGTATGCGTCGCTCATTTTGGACCCTCTTGGCAGTAGGATTCGCCGGATCCATCGGATTCAGCGCCCTCGCGGTAATCACCCCCACCTCTCAGCTCAAGGACCTCAAGAACTGGGGCCTGTCGAACACCTCAGCCAAGTCACATATCAGCGCGCTTGACGCCTGGAAGATCGAAGAAGGCAAGAAGGACGTTATCGTCGCCGTCATCGACACTGGTATCGACCCGACCCACAAGGACCTCAGCAAGAACATCTGGCGTGACCGCAAGAACGAAAGCGTTTACGGCTGGAACTACGTCAGCAACAAGCCGAACCCCTTGGATGACCACGGGCACGGAACCCATGTGGCCGGAATCATCGGAGCGGTCGTGAATCCGAGTACCGGCACGAGCGGCGTGGCACATCATGTCTCAATCATGGCCGTGAAGTATTACTCGGAGTCCAACAGCGGCTCAGTGAATCTGGCCAACACAGTCAGAGCGATCCACTACGCCATCGATCATGGCGCCCGGATCATCAATTACAGCGGCGGTGGACCGGAGGCTTCTGAAGAAGAGCGCCGCGCTCTCAAACGCGCTGAAATGGAAGGCGTCCTGGTCGTAGCCGCGGCGGGCAACGAGCAACGCGATACTGACAAGGTTGAGAACCACTACTTCCCGGCCGCCTACCGCTTGAGCAATATCATTTCAGTCGCCGCCACCGACATTAACAACAACCTGCTGAAGTCCTCCAACTGGGGACGCAACGGCGTCGACGTCGCCGCGCCGGGCGAGAACATCTACAGCACGCTCCCAGGCGGCCGTTACGGCTACATGACGGGCACTTCGCAAGCCACGGCGTTCGTCTCCGGCATGGCCGCTCTGCTTCTTTCCCAGAATCCTAAGCTGACGCCCGCCGAGGTCCGCGCCATCATCCGCGCGTCCGTCGAGCACCAAGATTTCTTCGGGCGGTCGAGTCAATGCGCACTCGGCGCTTCTCGCTCTCCGGGACAAGTCGGCCCCCTTGCGCACCCGGGATGGGTTGATCGCCTCGGCGCCGGGCTCCTTCCTCCGCTTCGCCAATCTACCCGGAAACTGATTTCGATTTCGCCCCGGGCAGTTTATGATGCAGTCAGGTATGAAACGCCTGATTCCATTTTGGCTGCTTCCTGACTGGAGAACCATTCTGAGCGGCGCATTGATTGTCGCCGCGTTCCCCCCGTGGAATCTCTCGTTCCTCATCTGGATCGCCCTGATCCCTTGGTTCGCAGCCCTACAGAGAACATCGAGCTGGAAGCACTCCATCGTTCAAGGATTCTGGCTGAGCCTCAGCCTTTCGCTCGGAGGCTACTACTGGATCGCTTACGTCCTGCACCAGTTTGGCGGCCTCCCGTGGAGCATCGCCGTCTTCGGTCCCATCCTGTACGGCCTGATCTGCCAGCCTCTTCTGTATCTCGTCGCTCCGATTCAGCGTTCCGTGCACCGCGCCGTCCTGACTCACCCGGAGAACTCCCCCTTGCCCGGACCGATCGCCTTGGGCGTCGCCCTGGGTTCCGCGCTCCTCTATTCCGGCCTCGACTGGGTCGTTCCGAAACTTTTTCCTGATACGCTCGGACACGCGCTGCACGGCTCCCCGATTCTCCGACAGGCTGCGGACATCGGCGGGGCTCACCTGCTCACCTTTCTCATCTTCCTGGTGAACGACGCACTCTGGCTGCTCGGCCGGCGCTTTCGCCTGTACTTGGTCACGCAACCTGAGGGAATTCGTGGCGCCTTCCGCCTTACCCTGAAACAGACCTGGGCCCCCGTGTGCGCAGCCCTGCTGCTGTTGGCCACGACCTTCGGCTATGGCGTCTTTCGCGGTCAGCAGATTCGGTCACTCCAAGGCGGCTCCGCGCCGGTCGTCCACTTCGGAGTGATTCAAGCCAACATCGGAGACTTCGATAAGGTCGCGGCGGAGCAAGGTGCGTCCGGCGCGGCGGAAAGAATCATCGGGACCTACTTTCAGCTTTCCGACCAGGCGCTCGCGATGACTCCCAAGCCGGATGTCCTCGTGTGGCCGGAGACTGCTTACCCATCGACCTTCCGGACACCTCAGACCATCACGGATCTTCTGAACGACCGCGAGGTCGAGCGCTACGTCAATGAACGGGAGGTTCCTCTGCTCTTCGGCGGCTACGATACGAAGAACACGAAGGACTACAACGCCTTCTTCTTCCTGAAGCCCGCCAGCTGGAATACGGTCCCGCTTGGAGGTGATGCACCACACCCCGAAAACACGGCCATTCAGATCTACCGCAAACACATGCTGCTCTTGTTCGGAGAATACATTCCGGGCGCCGAGATGTTTCCCATCATCAAGGATCTCTTTCCTCAGGTCGGACACTTCGGACGCGGAGTGGGCCCCGAGACGCTGGAGATTCCACGCAAGGCCGGAAACAGCGCGCCTTTCGTGAACCCCATCATCTGTTACGAGGCACTCTTTCCGAATTACGTGATTGAGGGAGTCCGCAAAGGCAGCCAGGTGATCCTGAACATCACGAATGACTCCTGGTTCGGCCCCAGAGGCGAACCAGACCTGCATCTGGCGCTCGTCGCGTTCCGAAGCATCGAAACGCGGCGCCCGCAGCTCCGGTCCACCAACACCGGAATCAGCGCGCTGATTCTTCCCGACGGAACTGTCACGGACCCCACTCCGGTCTATCAGCCGGCCATCCGCAACTACGCAGTGCCCCTTCTCCCGCCAGTCGCGACACTCATGCTCGCCTGGGGAGACTGGTTCGGGCCGGCGGCTTTTGCCCTGGGACTTGGCCTGCTGCTCACGCTGTGGCTCCGGAAGCTGAAGTCCGTTTAGCTCAGCCAGTTTTCCGGGTGCCACACCAGGACTTCGACCATCATCACGATCAACACGAGAATAGTGAGAAGACTAGACAACGTATTCATCCGTCCCCCGCTCAACCGATGATCACTCTTGTAGCAACGCTTGCCCACAAGAACAGAAACACCAATACGACCTGAAGCTCGACAAAGCTCATTGTTTCTCCTTTCGTTGTGAGTTGATCCGAAGAACCGTTTTCTCCGACTTGGTTTCCACGGCGTGCTCGCGGATAACGCCGTGGAAACCAGGACACGGAGTAGCAGGCACAGTGAGGTATACGGGGCGGCCTGAAAAAAGTGGCGAGGGATAAAAAAATTTTCACGTCGGCCGGCATGTTTCTGTGGCGAACGCGGCGACTCGCTGTTATCAATGGCACTCAAATGAAATCGACCGCTCCGATGCCCGAGCCGACCCCGGTAACGATTTATTTGGAAAATGGTTCCACATTCCATGGAAAGGGCATCGGTGATTTTTCCCGAATACGCGGCGGCGAATTCGTCTTCTGCACCGCGATGTCGGGAATCGAGGAATCCCTCACTGACCCCAGCTTCGCGGGGCAAGTGCTCGTCACCACCTCCGCTCACGTCGGAAACACAGGCTACACCGCTGAAGACGGCGAAAGCTCCCGCATCTGGGCCGAAGGTCTGGTCTGCCGCCACCTCGAACACACCCCCTCTTCCTGGAGAGCGAAAAAGCCGCTCGGAGAATGGCTAACCGACGAGGGACGCTTTGCGATCGAAGGGATCGACACGCGAGCGCTCACGATTCTCCTGCGCGAGAACGGGAGCCAACGCGGGATCATCCTTCCCGGTGCGCATGCCGACCAGCCGGTTCGCGACTTACTCGACTCCCACGTTCCCTCCATGAGCGGCCGTGACCTGACTGGACTGGTGACCTGTCGAGAACCTTGGCAATTCAATGCAGGCTCAGACACCGCTTACTGGCCGATCGCGAACCTGCTTCCCGCGCGGAACAGAATGACCTTCGCGGTCTGGGACTTCGGAGTGAAAACCAATACGCTCCGACTTCTGAGGCAGCTGGCTGGCGACGTCCATGTCCTTCCGGCCACCGCCAAAGCGGATGAGATTCTCTCCGCCGGAAAAGACGCGATTCTGCTCAGCAACGGACCTGGCGATCCAGCCGCGGCGACTCACATCATCCAGGAGCTCAAACAGGTCCTCGGCAAACGCCCCGTTTTCGCGATCTGCCT
>CAYOWB010000040.1:20433-22182 GCA_964407515.1 uncultured Bacteriovoracaceae bacterium | reverse complement strand
GCGCAAGATGGCCGAGCGCCAGCTGGTTCGCGCCCACGTCGAAACGAAGGCCGCGATGGATCGTGGCGCGACTGACGCGGACCTCAAAGACGTCCGCAGCCTGATCCGCCAGGCCCAGTGGCGCTGGGACTTCGCGGCGGCTGGAAACGGCAACGCGTTCCACGCCCCGCTGGAGACCGCCCGCATCTACGGCAACTCCGTCGAGAAAGCGCAGGAAGCCAGGCTCAAGCTGGCCAAGATCCTCGCTCGCCGCGGCGTGACCGAAGAGATTCCCTATCCGGATATCTCGACCAAAGATAAAGCTCAGCGCTTCATCGGGCTCGACATGAGAAAGCTCGAAGCCGATAAAGAAGTCACGAAGAAGGAAGTGTTTCCGAAATGGGACCAGGGAATTCCAGCCACGAAACCGGGAATCTGAAGGGCAGCGCATTGGGCCTGCGTGACTTCTGGAGCGGCCCCTGGGGATACCCCCAAGCAGTCGCCGTCAACAGCGGCTTCGTCGCTGTGGGATGGATCCTCCACGCGGTCACAGGTACCGTTGGCGTACCTCCCCTCGTCTGGCCATGGAACATCGCCGTCCTCGCCTGCTACTCGCTTGGGTTACTGGGAATCGCCCTGGTTTACGGCAGCACTTCGCTCCTGAAGTGGCTCTCCGGTATCCCGATGAGCATCACGACGATCGTCTTCTTCGCCACGCTTTGCCTGCTCGCGGTACTCGTACCCCAAAGCGGCACGCATTGGCTGACGAACGTGCTTCAAAGCTGGCCTTTCCTGTTCATCACCTTCGCGCTGCTGACCGCGCTCGGATTGGTCACGTTCCGGCGCACGATCCCGTATCGGCGTGGCAGCGTCGGCTTCCTCCTGAACCACGGGGGCCTCTGGCTCACGATCGTCACGATGCTGTTTGGCGCGGGAGACATGACCCGCCTCAAGCTGAGCGTTCTCGAGGGCGAATCCTCCGCGAAAACGGCGGACGGCGCATCACTGCCGTTTGAGATCCACCTCAAGGATTTCGTGATCGAGGAATACCGTCCCCGTCTGCTCTTCCTTCAGGGCGAGCGGAGCGATCTGATCGAAGCGGAGGTCGGAAAACGACGGCAGGTACGCGACCACCGGATCGAAGTCGTGAAGTTTCTTCCCTCCGCCATTCCGGTCGGCGAGGAATTCCAGGAAGCCGACATGCCGGGATCCGTCGCCGCCGCGCTGGTACGGGTGACAGGCCCGCAGTCCGAACTCCAGGGCTGGATCTCGCACGAGAACTCGTTCCAGGAACCGCGGGCCATGCGCATCGACGACACGACTTTCATCGCGCTCTCGAACCCCGCGCCCAAGCGTTACCTGTCGCACGTCACGATCGTAAAACCAGGCCAAGCCCCCCTCGAGACCACGATCCAAGTGAACCGCCCCCTCAAGGTGGACGGATGGAAGATCTATCAGTCGTCCTTTGACTCCCGGATGGGCCGCTGGTCGCGGCTCAGCGTCTTCGACGTGATTCGGGATCCCTGGCTGCCCGCCGTGTACACCGGACTCTTC
This sequence comes from uncultured Bacteriovoracaceae bacterium, assembly GCA_964407515.1. Lineage (GTDB taxonomy): Bacteria > Bdellovibrionota > UBA1018 > UBA1018 > UBA1018 > CAYOWB01. Next base: position 20,649 of record CAYOWB010000040.1, on the reverse strand, counting down.
GCGATGCTGGCGGGCCTCTGCTCCCTGCTCTGGAGCGCAAGGAGACCCTCATGAACATCGGCTGGCATGAGCTCCCGTGGTTTGCCTACGCGACTCTGGTCTTCTGGGCCGTCGCGCTCCTGACCGACACCGTGACCGTCATCCGCCCGGGAGCCGCTTCCGCCTGGCGCCGCGCGGCCTGGCTTACCGGGACGAGCGGAACGGTTCTCGCTTGGG
>CAYOWB010000040.1:16571-20423 GCA_964407515.1 uncultured Bacteriovoracaceae bacterium | reverse complement strand
CTCGTTCTTTACTGGATCACGCTCGAACGTCCGCCACTCCGTACGCTCGGAGAGACCCGGCTGTGGTACGCGGCACTGCTACCGCTCGTGGGATACTTGGTCGATCTTCGCTGGGGCGTCCGCTGGCTCAAGCCGTATTGCACCGGCATGGCCGCGCTCTTCCTGATCATCAACCTCGTGCGGCCTGAAGCCCACGACAAAACGCTCATGCCCGCGCTGCAAAGCGTGTGGTTCGTCCCCCACGTCATCGTCTACATCGTGGGTTACGCGCTTCTCGGCGCATCAGCGCTCGTCGGTGCGCACGGTTTGTACCAAAGCTTCCGCGCCCCCGAGCGATGGTCAGCCCAAGCGGCGCGGAATCTCGTGACTCTCGGATTCGTCTTCATCAGCTTCGGACTGATCTTCGGCGCCTTTTGGGCGAAGGAAGCCTGGGGCCACTACTGGAGCTGGGACCCCAAGGAAACCTGGGCGCTCCTGACCTGGCTCGTATACCTGGTCTATATCCACGCGACCTGGCACAAGCCTGTGAAGAGGACCGCCGTCCGCTGGGAGTCGAGCCTCCTCACCCTGTGCTTCGTAGTGCTGCTCCTGTGCTGGTTCGGCCTAAACTCCATGCTCGCCGGCCAAAACAGCGTACACACGTATTCCGGCTAGCCCGTAAGCTCGCCCCACCACCCTAACTCGGCGCATCACCCTCGCTCGTTTTAAGGGTTGAAGTCACTGAGGTTACGCGCTATCTCAGAGGCATCACTGCGTCCCCATCGTCTAGAGGCCTAGGACGAAGCCCTCTCACGGCTTAAACTGGGGTTCGAATCCCCATGGGGACGCCAAATTTCAAGCTGCACGAACCAGCAAATAAAGAAAAATCAGAAAAGCCAGATTTTCTGGGTGAGCGGGCACTTCAAGCAGACCCGCTGAATCACAGAGGTTTTTGAGAAATGCACGGAAAGCCCCATAAATCGGTCTAGTTGCGTTCATCCCGGGCAGCATCTATTCGCCTATGAAATCGGAGCCCAGGACCGGCTGGAGCCATTACTTTCATTGGTGGCGGCCCGTCAGCCCTAGATCACAGTCCGTCCCTAATCTTGACACATTGCGTCAAGATGCTTATATTTTCCGTCCTGACTTGCCCCTGAAAAGGAACTCGAGCTGAAGGAGATTGGGTGCTGCGAATGAAGACTTTGTTCCTACTGGTGATCACCGCGCTCACCCTACCGATGGCTCATGCTGACGGTCCTCGCCAGAGGTCCCCCCACTCTCCGAATGAGTGGGTGGTGAAAACCCGTAAAGGAGCCACAAGCTTAAAACGATCTTTTCCCGGCTTGCACCAAAAACGAGCATTCCAAATAGGTGACCACGAGTTTCAGGTTGTTTCACCCAAGCCAGGAATCGATGTCCAATCGTTCGAGAGGATGCTTGCTGCGAATCCCGATATCGTGGAGTACGGAAGAAATACGGAAGTATCGGTCAGGAAGGTTTCGCAGAGATTGAAGGCACGGAGTCAACGCAAAACCACGTCGTCCAAATCGCTCCCCTGGCGCCCTGCCACGAACGACTCTCTGGGAGATCAGCTTGCCCATTTTTCTAAAGACAGCTCGACCTACGAGTACGCCACCCGAGCCGAGACGGCTTGGTCCGCTGGTTTGACAGGATCGCCTGAGATTATTGTTGCAGTGCTCGATTCTGGGATCGACCTGCTGCATCCGGATCTTGCTCAGAACGCCTATGTCAGTCCTGGCGAAATCGCAGGAGATGGCACGGATAACGACAACAACGGCTATACCGATGACGTGAACGGCGATAACGGACAGGGCGACCGTTTCGGAGATTTTTGGGGCCATGGTACCCATGTTGCCGGCATTATCGGTGCGGTCGGAAACAATGGTGTGGGAGTGGCAGGAATCAACTGGCGCGTCAAGCTCCTGCCGATAAAGGTCCTCGATGACAATGGGACCGGTGATGCCGATGAGGTTCCGAGAGCAATACAATACGCGGTTCGGCAAGGAGCCAAAGTCATCAACATATCCGCAGTCGGAGACCGGGTCCCCGGTATGCGCGAAGCGATCCAGGAAGCGCAGGATCATGGCGTGATCGTTGTCGCCGCAGCGGGAAACGCAACAGCAAACCTTGACTATGGTTCCTTCATTCCGCAAGCACCCAACGTCATCCATGTCGCTTCCGTCAACCCAGACGGAGCCCTCTCGTGGTTTTCCAGTTTTGGAGCTAAATCGGTCGATCTTGCTGCCCCCGGATACAATATCCTCAGTACGTTCCCCGGAGGAACCTATCGCACCATGTCGGGGACTTCACAGGCGACCCCGATGGTCGCCGGGGCAGCCGCTCTTTTGATGTCGATCTTCCCGGACGAAAACTTCGAGCAGATTGTCCGGAGAATCGTGACGTGTGTCCGCCCCTTGCCTAGCCCGGACGATCGCGCCAAATTGACCTCGGGAGGCGCATTGGACATTCACGCGGCGATCGCGGGTTGCGCACCCGACATGCGGTCAGGCTTCGAGCGCGCGAGGCCATCCGATCCTGGAAATGTTTCCCTCTCCCGAATGGCAAACGGTGATGTCAAGGTCAGTTGGAGCGCCACGATCGAAGGGCGTTACCTCATTTCCGCCAATGAAGGCCTCGCACTCCCAGAAGACTATTGCAAGGGCGGTCAGGTCATAGAAAACGCGACGTCAACGGTTCTCGCGGAATTGCACCCAAACATTCCTCTTTCCGTCAGGGTCTGTGCGGTTGGCAAAGGAAATGAGGTCAGTGTCGGGGCGACCGCGACGGAGTCAATGGCCCCATTTGAAGCGAGGGTCGAACCTGCTCTTGAAAGCGCGACAGCTTATATTCAGTACTCGCGGCCTGAAGTTGCCAGCTATAGTCTCGACCTTTGTTTACAACCACTTGATGCCCCGGGAGGCTGCACAAGGAAGGTTGTCGAAACGAAGGCGAACGATTCTAAGACACTTTCCATCCCATTCTCCCCAGTCGTTCCTGGTTCTAAATACGTTTTACGGATTACTCCAAAGGGAGCTGGAATCCGATCTGATTTCGATTACCGAGAAATCGCATTCCAAATTCCTGTTCCGCCAGGACGCCTAGAGGACTCGGTGAGCGATCTGGTTTATCATCCTCGAGCGATGGCGCCCTTTCCCAACTATAGTGAGTCAGTCGAGGGTTCGATTTCATTTAAAAATGCGACCCAAGAAAACCCCATGCTCACGCGCATTTTGTTGATCCAACCGGCCAAATTCGATCTCGAAAGCTGTGAAAACAACCCAGGAATCTACCCCTCAGGCATTTGGAAACCGGGGATGGCTCCATTGATCCTTACTCTTTCTCGCGACGAATCCCGATGGAGCATTTTCTTTTCACCGTTGGAGAACAAAATTGTTCTGCCCCCATTACCAGGCGGGGAAGAGTATCGGGCCATGCTCCGTCTCGTTCACAGGGACGGTCGGATTTCCCACGGCGTGAAGTTGAGATTTGATGTCCCGAAGCCGAATCGTGACGATCGAAAATGCCCGGATCGGTATGCTCAGCTTGAGTTTTGATGTCGTCTGCCAGCAATTCGACGATTTCACAAAGCCCGCTCGAATGGAGATATCCTACTGCCGCACGGATGCGACCGGAAAACGCAAATGCAGTCAGGTCAATCGCACACTGAAGCGTGCGCGTACCACTGTCTCCCTCTGGTTGCCGCGTTCAGGAGGCCGGCATCAAATCATCGTGCGCGTCCCTGAATTCAAGTACACGGCACCGCCCGTGAACTTGTCGTTCTAGTGTGCTGATAGCCCAGTCTGTCTCGAGCCGGGGTTCCCCAAAATGACGTACCTGCCGTTTTCGTCCACT
>CAYOWB010000040.1:6858-16551 GCA_964407515.1 uncultured Bacteriovoracaceae bacterium | reverse complement strand
GACGGTTTTTGGGGGTACGTGGCAGCACGTACACTGGATTTTCGTACAGAATGAACGGAAAACAGCGTTACGTCAGTTCCCTGCGCCGACCGACCTGATCGGTGCAGGCCAATCCCCAGGGGAGCATCATCACTCCGCCATCAGGATCCTGAGCACGGACTGGAGGCAAGTCATATTCGGTTGCCCCATCCTTCGCTCATACCGCTGCAGAAGCTCTTGCAAGGACAGTCCCTCTTCCAATCCCTCCGCGCGCGTCGCTCCTGCGAAGGCCCACCGCTTTCCATCCCAGAACAGATTGTTCGATCGGATGTTTCCCAGAAATAGCCCGCGTTCCGCCGCCCTTTCCAGCAGCCGGTCCAACGCCAGAATCGCCGGATCATCCATCGCAGCGCCACGTGCTCGCCATTCCGCCAACCACTCATCCGCTCGCTTGCCCTCGATCCAGGTGGACAACATCCGGTCCTCGTCCACCTCCAGAACCTCAGCGACCGGAACCCCGGCCTCGCGCAACTTCCGTCTCATCCGGGCTTCAGCCTCTTGCTCCCGTACAAACGCCTCGGCGGGCTGGTCGGGTTTCCGAGTCTTCAGCGTGTAGAACTTTCCCGCCTGATCCTTGACCTTCGACACACTCTGCTGTGGCGAATCTTCGAGCTGCTGAACTAGTTCCACTTCAGAGCTAAGTTTTGCCCGCATCGGCTGAACCGGCGACTTCGGCGCGGTGGGCGCGGCGGGCGTAACTGCGGGAGGCGCGGGCAGCACCGTAACCCGGGGCCCCCCACCCGCCTGAAGTCCAGCCCTGAGGCATTTCACGGTCACCTGAGTGCCGCCGCACAATTCAACAAAACGCGGAATCCTGGCCCACTCCGGACGGGACAGGACGTGCTTCTCGATCAGCTCATCCAAACTCTCGTCGCCCAGAAGGATGATCGTTTCGAGCAGGCGCGGGTGCCTGGCCCAGTGCGGTTGCGCCAATAGACTGCGCACGATCATCAGATTCACGCCAGAGCCCACCTTTTGCTCGATGAGCATCTCAACCAGATGCGGATATCTCGTCCAGAACTGCTGCTTAGGGAGAAGTCCGTTGATGATCGCTGAATGCGCTTTCTTGGACTTGATCAGCTCCTCCAGGAACCTGAGGTATTTGACTCCGGCAGGCGTGTCAAAGACATCCAGGAGACTCGAGACCTTGGTATCCATGGGGTACCCCTCGCGGATGAACTCCATGAATCGTTCTTCGATTTCCTTCTCCGACCTGGCGAGCAACCGGAGCCCTCGCGGTCGGTCGGGCGACTGGGTGGCGACCGCATCGATCACCCATTCGCCTGCATAGCTTTGCCCACGCGGTGGCGGCACCGCGGCCAAGAACCCCTCGGACATCGGATCAGTCACCTGAAATCCATGCGCCGGAATGCGCCAGGAACGCGCGAGGATGTACTCCGGGCTGTGCATCAAGTCATTCAGGACGCCGGCATTATTGATGTCCTTCGTGTTGGAGACCACGAGCCCTTGAACACCGGGATCACCGGGCGGGGGCAAATGCTCGTGCATTTTTCTGATCCAGTGACTGAAGAGGGGCCTTTGCGTCACACTTCCTTGGGCATCGACGGTCGTGATCGGGGCCTTGAGCTCCGGGGCTCCAAAACTCACCGACAGATACCGGTCTTGCCCTACGTTTCCGGGAACCGCCTCCGTGAAACCCAGATAGCTTCCGTTTCGCTCCAGGTAGTGAATCTGAGCACCCTCGATCGCCACGGTTCCCCAGCGCTCCGCGAGAAGATGCTTCAGACTCTTACAGCTTCCGCCGACGCATTCCTCCAGTCGCACTCCTTTGAAAATTCCGTGAAACCGACGGGGTAATACCTTGAACTCATACACCGAGGGACCGATCGCACCGACCTCGACCTTCTTTCCCTGGTTCGTGGTCGTCATGAGCCGAGGAAACGTCTTTTCATCCTTGAGAAGCTCCGAAGTGGGGCGAAAGAACCTCTTCGCTTCAGAGACGACCGCGGCTGGAACTTCTCCCTTGGCATACCCTCCGATGACATCGGGTTGCTGCACGAGACTTTCCCAGCGCTGAAGGACGAGATCCGGAAGGTGGATATCCTGCAGCTCCGGCAAGACTCGATAGAACGCGCGAAGGGCGACCTGCTTTGCCCAACGTTTGACGTCGGTATCCGAACGCATCTTCTTGAACAGCTCCGCATCCATTGCGTTTTGCTTCTTCTTATTTGCCGAGAGGTACGCAGGGCTTTCATGCAGAACCCGCAGCTCCTGATCCAGTCGCTGGCGAACCGAGTCCTCAAAATCTGGAGTCCAAGGAGTCTCGTCCTGAAGTGATGCAGCCAGGGAGTTCAGCTGATCCTCCCACGGCTGAACCATGATCTCTCGACCGTGGGATTCGAAGGAGTTCTCAACGCGGATCGGTGCGCCCATCCAAGTTTCCGCAGGCGTTTGCCACAATCGATGATTGAGTTCCGGCACCTTGGGCCCCAGATCGCGGAGTTGATCCAGAATGGCGTCATACGATGCGCGAGGAAACTTGTCGGGCCCGTAATACTCTCTGGCGACCTTGTAATACTGGTCCACGAGCTTCGGGTCCTTGAGGAACTTCTTGACCGAGCCTGCCTCGCGCAAGATGGCGTCGAGGTCTTCAAGCGACGCGCCCCAGGCGATTGACCCAAACCAGGTCAGCCCAAGTAAGGCCAGAAGAACGAAGTGACGCACTGCGCCAGCTGCGCCCTTGATGATCTGGTTTTGACACACGTAGCCCATCTTATATCTGATCGGATGAGCTGCGGGGATCTTGACGAACGGCCAATCTTCTCTCCGATATGGTCTCCGCCCCCTCAGTAACTCAACCCAGCCGCCGATAAGAGTCTATCGGAGGACTGGCTATGAGAAGCACATCCTGGCTCCTGCTTTCTGCCCTGACCCTTTCAACTCTTTCCACTCTCGACGCGCACGCCCGGAAAGCCAGCCCCTTCATCCTCACAAATACTCCCGAGATGATGGCGCATGAAAAAGTCGCCCCTCAGATGGAGCCCTGGGAAGACGGCCTCAGACAGGGCACTCAACCCGGGAACTACGAATGGTGGTACTTCGATGCCAATCTGGACGACGGCTCGAAGTTCGTCGCAGCCTTCTTCACCAAACCCAACGCACTCAGCATCGGTCCTCTCAAGCCATTCGTTTCGCTCACGCTCACACGCCCCGATGGCACTCGGATTGCTGAATCTATTCACGTCAAGCCGAGTCAGTTCTCGGCAAGCAAGTCGGGTTGTGACGTCAGGATCGGCAACAGCCATGTTTCAGGCGACCTCGATACTTACATCCTGAAAGCGGCCGGGAAACGTTTGAAAGCCGACCTCACCTTCCGCCGCATCGCCCCGTCCTGGAGACCCGGCGCAGGCAAGGCCTACTTCGACCGCGGACTGAAGACCTACATGGGCTGGGTTGTACCGGTTCCGTCGGGCTCCGTCGAAGGAACCATCAGCTGGCCTGACGGAACGTTGACCGCGAAGGGCTCGGGTTACCACGATCACAACTGGGGCAACTACCCCTTCTATCTCGTATTCGATTACTGGTTCTGGGGCCGCGCGCATATCAACGACTACACGGTGCTGTTTTTCGACGCCGTCGGACTGAAGAAGTGGGGACGCAAACACCTTCCGCTTTTCATGACCGCAAAAAGGGATCGCATCATCATGGCGGACCCGAAGCACTACACGGTCACTCCTGGCCGACTCCTGGCCGACACGGTCGAGCATGGCCGCCGAATCCCGGAGAAACTCGTCATTCACGCCGAGAGCGACGAAGCTCGCGTCGATTTGACGCTTTCTGACGCTCGATCCATGGGACGTGACGACGTGCTCGGCGCCATCCCGATCGAATGGCTCTCAAACCTGCTTCGGCCGCTGTTCAACCCCTGGTACCTCCGCTTTGAGTCCCAGGCCGATGGACGCGTGACGACCTCTATCGCCACCGACGAGCTTCGGGGCGAAGGGATCTACGAAATCATGCTGCTTGGAAAAGCGAAGCCGATGGAGCAGATCGCCGAATAGACACACCAGAGGGAAGGCGTCGGTGACGCGACTCCCCACCGGGAGACCCGAGGTCTGTAGCTTTATCTTTGCATCGTCCCCCCTCAAAGACATAATACAACTCCATGGAAGAGCTGATCGTAATCATAGCGTGCCTCTTTCTGAACGCGCTCCTTTCGGCCTTTGAAATGGCCTTCGTCTCCGTACCCCGTCACGAGCTTCGGCGGCTCGCCCGCACCGGAAACAAGGACGCCCAAAGGCTCCTCGGATTGAGGGAGTCCCCCGAACGCACCCTTTCGGTGATTCAGGTCGGTATTACCTTGGTGGCCGTCCTTTCGAGCGCCGTAGGCGGCGCCGCAGCGGAAGAGAGCATCACTCCCTACCTTCGAACAACACTCGGCCTGAGCGAAAACACCGCGGAGTTTTCGGCCATTCTCCTGGTGGTCGCACCCATCACCTACCTCAGTGTCGTCATCGGAGAGCTGGTGCCGAAATCCCTGGCCCTTCGGAATCCCGTGAGGATTACTTGCTGGGGTGCGAAGTGGCTGTTTATCGCCGACCATCTTCTATCCCCTCTGGTCGGATTCCTGGAATGGTCCACGAAGCGTGTCTTGGACCTTCGGTTTCTGCGGACTAAGAGGGAGCCTGTGACACCGGAAGCCGCGGTCGAGTTGGACACTCTGGCTCAGCATCATCAACAAGCTGTCCTGAACTTGGCTCAGATTGAGCGGAAACGCGTCATAGACATCCTCGTTCCGTGGAAAGAAGTCACTTCAGTGAAAATTTCTGACGGCATGGAGGAAGTCGCAGTCCTCATCCTCACCTCAGGTCATACCCGGCTACCGGTCACGGATGACGGCGCGACCGTGGGAGTTCTACACACTAAAGAGTTTCTTTCCCTTCGGGAGACGGGCGCAAAGGTGTGGAAGTCCCTGGTTCGACCGGCCCTCATCGTGCAGCCGAAGGACTCCATTCTTTCGACCCTGCGGGTGCTTCAGCGGAACCGGAGCCACATGGCGATCGTCGTTGGCCCAGGGCCATCCTGTATCGGCATCGTCACACTAGAGGATATCTCCGAGGAGATCTGGGGTGAAATCTACGACGAGGATGATGATGGCAGAGTTCAGAAGATTCTTGCGGCCCGGGTCAGATCCAGAGGTATGCGGTAGTAGGATTACGATCAGAAATCCTCAACAGGGCCCTCTTTTTTGAGCAAAGCGCGGGTGGAGAGCAAGCCACACGCCGCGAAGATATCCTCACCCCGGGACCTGCGAATCGTCGTCGGAACCCCACTGGCCTCCAGCCCCTTCTGAAAGGCCACCATCGTGGCCTCGTTTGACCCCCGAAGCGGAGTTCCCGGGACCGGGTGAAAGCGGATCAGGTTCACGCGAATCTTGATCCCATGAAGGATACGAACGAGCTCCCTCAGATGCCGGCGAGTGTCGTTCACTCCTTCAAAACAGATGTATTCAATCGAAAGCCGGCGGCCATCCTTCCTTTGCACTTTCCGCAGGAAGGCCAGGACCTCCCCGAGCGGATGTACATTCTGAATCGGCATGAGGCGCGCCCGTTCGTCCTCAAAGGGACTATGGAGCGACAAGGCGAACCGGACCCGGCTCCGCGAAAAGAAGGTCTCAAGTGCCGGCAGAAGTCCGACCGAAGACACGGTGATCCGCTGTGCCCCCCAGCCCATTCCCCACTCCGAAGTGAGCACATCCAGGCTCTTCAGCGTATTATCCAGATTATCGAGCGGCTCCCCCATCCCCATATAGACGAGGTTCGTCAGCGTCTCGCTCTCCGGAATGCTTCGCACCTGATTGAGGATCTGATGCGACGTCAGGTTCGCTTGAAACCCCTGCTTCGCCGTCATGCAAAACAGGCAACCCATCTTGCATCCCGCCTGCGTACTCAAACAAAGCGTCCGTCGATCCTCGGATGGAATGTATGCCGCTTCCACAAACTTCCCGGCGACGGGAAACAGATACTTCTTCGTTCCGTCCGCTGAAGCATCAGCCTTCATCGGGGGGTAGAGCCCGACCTCGTAGCGTTCGCGCAACTTCTCGCGAAACGACTTCGACAGATCCGTCATCTCATCGAAGGAGCTCAAGCGTCGCTGGTAAAGCCCATGCGCCAACTGCTTTGCAACGAAGGATTTCTGTCCAAGCTCCTCCGCGACGACACCGAGTTCACCGAGTGTCATCCCGAAAAGCGGCGTCATAGCATCAGACGTCATCAGAAGAAAACCTCGGAGAGGATATTCCGGAACGGGACACCCTTTCGAATCAGGATGTCACGCACCTCCGCGACCATCCCCGAACTTCCACACAAGGCATAAGGACGATCGGACGGCCACTCCCGGGCGCGCAGGTACGCGGTTAACCGACCGGGAAACAATTCCGGACCTTCCTCTGCGCTGCAGCAGCGGATATAACTTTCTCCCAAGGTCTTCGAAAGCTCCTCTTGGCCGTAAAACTCCGCACGGGTCCGGGCACCCTGAATCAGGATTTTGTCGCGCGCGGCTCCGGAGCGCACGAGCGAAAGGAACGGAGACACGCCCGTTCCATTTGCGATCCACACGGCCGGACCATCGACTGATACTGGCGGTACAATCAGCTTTCGGGGCGACTCGACCAAACGCTTTTGGGCCTGAGCACGAGCTGGCAACCGCACCGGCACGAACCGGGATGCACGGACGACCTCTTCACGACGGCGTGGACTGAAGGACTCATCTGCCAGAAAGGTCCCAAAAGGGGCACTCGCATAAAGCGGATCGCCTGGCCGAAGCGTCGCGAGAATCGGCGTGATCCGGCCGTCCTCGACCCGATTGAAGAGGACCCCGAGGTCCTCATCCTGAGCTCCACTCACAATGCTGTAAATCCGCTGCGGTCCCTCAGGCGCCACACTGAGTGCCACCAACTGACCCGGACGGAAGCGGAATTCACGCTTCCAGTAGATCGTCCAAGCGTTTGGCCCGGACGTTACAACTCGAGTCACCTTCACCGGATAGAGTGCGTGAGCCATGGCCGCACCCTTACCGCTTCCGGTGGCCACTGTCAAAGAGCTCGACACCTGTTCAGTCCATGGGCCTCCCGAGTCGCCCCGTGACGATCCTGAGCCCCGAGAACACTCAGCACGCAGTCGGCAAAACACTTGCAAGATTGCCCCATGATCGGGCATGACCGGGTACCGGAACTCCGATTGGAGAGAACTGATTATGAGATTCTGGACACTGGCCTCAGTAGCTGCTCTTGCAAGCCTGGCCCCGTCACCTCTCTTGGCGCTTGAAACCTCCAAGAAATGCACGGCACAGCTCTCTTTGTCGAACATGGAGGAGCTGCCGCCATTGATCGCTCCCATCGGTCCTGGGAACCCAAACTTCCCCGGTTATCGGCTCAATCCGAATGTCCGGGAGGTCCCGCCCGATCCGAAACAAACCCGCTGGGCGATCTTTGGCGATGGTCCTCCTTACGGGGATCAATGCAATGGGAGTGTCTTTTGTCTGACCGGCTGGGAGATGCAATGGGAGCGAACCAAGATTCCGCTCGACTGCTCCAAGCCGGCGGGCCAGGTTCTGCATTTCCCCGCACTTCATGCAGAGCTTCCCATGCCCCGACCCTATATCGGCCCACGGCACGCTGCTGAAGACGCCCGGATTCCCATGGAACCGGACGCGAAGTGGACCAATCAGACCATGTCTTGGACCGCCACGAAGGGGATCGACTACCGTCTGCCGACCCGGTGTGTCCCGTTCACCTTCAAATTGAAGGAAGGAAGCTCGACCAACAAGATTCCCGGCTGGTTCCAGCTTCCCGTCGGGAGCTGGACGCTCAATTGGGGATCGATCAAGTACTATTACTCGATGCCCGTGGTTCACACTCAAGTGGATCTGGACCCCTCGCGAATCGTCGTCAAGACTGAATGCGAGGAGAGAAAAGCGCGTCTGGACTACATCCTGGATGTCGATGGGCAAGTGCAAGCGCCGTTCTGCGGTGGCGCATGGAACTACCTCATTCAGATCAGCGGAGACCTTTCCATCGATGGATGGGATCAGGTTCAAGGCACTCTGTTCTACACCTTTGAGCAGTCGACGACCGGAAACATCAAAATCCGCTTTCCGACTCAGGCGATCTCCGTCGGAGTGTCGGGCTCCTTGGGACACGATCCCGCGCGCGGCCAGTATCTCGACCTGAACTTCAACCCCATGGGCGCGAGCCAGCTTTCGGTGACGCTCAAGTGCCTTGGAATTCCGTTCCGTGCCGGGGCGCCCGCGACGGCAGCGACCATGATGAAGAAGATAGCCGGGTACGAGGATAAGGACCCCCAATCCGGAGGCGTTCGGATCTGGCTCTCGGAACCCGTCAGAACCTTGGATGAGCGAACGGTCGGTGCTTCCAAGACCAAGCTCACACGCATCTTGACGTTGGAGTAGCACCGGCCAGGAGTTCCATATTCGGGCCTCCTGCCCGCTCAAACGGATCAGCGACTGACCGCCAGGATCTTCTTCCTGAGGTCGCGGATGACCTTCCAACCCAGGGTCCTCCGAGCGACCTCAGCCGCGCGAGCGAAGGCGGCTTCCATCTCCGGAAGCCGGCCCTGAAAGCCCAACGCGGTAGCCAGGAAAAGATGAGAATTCGGAACGTCGGGATCGATCGCAATCAGCTCACGCCAGGCCACCTCGGCGCGCTTCGCCCAGAACAAGAAGTGCGAAGTCCGACCAGCAGCTCTGTGACTCTTCGCCATCTCGATCGCTCCCACGCCCTGAGAGAAATACCCAGCCGAATCTCCCCGCTTCACCTGACGGACTCCAAATAGATACTGTTTATGCGGCTGCCGGGAGAACCAGTAATACTCGTTCCGGATCGACGAGCGCAACACAGGAGAGGCTGAACGGAGTCGCTTCAACAGCGGCTTGAGTCTTTGCACAACGGAGGCATGACGTGCACTCTGATCGAGCCCCGCTAGCCGTCGATCCCCCTCAACGCAAAACACGGCCTCGCAATACGCGAAGATCAAGATATCTGGGTAGACTTCAGTCAATCGTCGCGCGAGCACATAAGCATCCTTGAACCTTCCCTTGTCGTTCAACGCATGAAGCTTCTGCACCAGCAGATCGATGTCGGATGACGTAAGGACTTCCACAATGCCCGTATAATCGAGCTTCGAAGACTGGCCAACCCTCAAATACAGATCAGCGCTCCACCCAAGGGCAAGTAAACCGTTTTCATTTATCTCACAAATAGCTACTCTTGACACCCTTAGTCACATTCAGTACCCCTGCGGTATGATGAAACATGCCGCTATCCTTCTTCTGGCCTCGAGTCTCGCGCTGGCCGCCACCCCGCACGAAGAACGACTCTCGCGAGTGGACGAGATCCTTACAGCTCTCGCATCCGACCGACGCATCGGAGACTGCGCGATCCACAAGATTGAGGTAGGCGGCCAGTCAGAAGCCCGGGCGACCTTCGAGGTAAATTATCAGCCCATGGACTCCGCGCCGAAATACCCGCCGCACTTCCGGTTTGGACTCCTCGCCAAGAGTTCCACGGCCGAGCGCACAGTTACCGATCACGAACGCCCTTTGCAGCAGCTGCGGTATCGAGGCACTCAGGATGGCTTCCTGCTGACCGTCACACTGACCTATGACCCGGACACC
>CAYOWB010000040.1:0-6848 GCA_964407515.1 uncultured Bacteriovoracaceae bacterium | reverse complement strand
GTCCATCAACTCACCGTCACGGAGGACCGCCTCCCCCTCATCCCTTACCTCGGCGAGCTCACACTGAACTGCGTCCGCTGACGGCACCTCTCTTGCTGAGATGCACGGTGTGCATCTTTGGCGCTACATGAGCTTCCCGTCGTTTGTCTTCCTGATCTCAACCGGGAAGATGGTCTTCTCGTCACTTAATGCGCTGGTCGACCCATTCGAAGGCTACATCCCGATCCGACGTTTCCGAAAAAACATCGACCGGCTTCTGCCGGCACGTTCTGGGACCCGCGACAAGTCGGATTACTTGGCGCTCTACTTCGCCGCGAAGCGCCACCTCTTCGTCAACTGCTGGCACGTCGGCAGAGTGGAGTCCGAAGCGATGTGGCGGCTGTATGGATACGAGGGCGGCGTGGCAATACGAACGGATTGCGGCGACCCCTCAGCGCTATTCGGCGCGAGTTCCAAAGGCGTGATTCACCGGAGCGTGACCTATGTCGACACCCACGACGCGGGCGACGACATGGGAGTGCTCGATGTCCCCTTTCTGAAGCGCAGCGCCTTTCGCCACGAGAATGAATACCGTTTCGTGATCTTCAATGAAGCCGGCTTCCGCAAGGATGCCGCGTTACTTCGGGTGGACGAGCCCATCGCGGAGAACACCTGGTCCTTTCTGAAATCAGCGCCTAACCCCGTTCAGCTGGACTTTCCGATGACGAAAGTCATCACCGACGTAGTGACATCCCCCTACGCGCCGGATTGGCATCTGGAAGCCGCATGCCGCGTACTCAGTCAGTTCGGCCTATCGGTGGAAGCCCGCAAGTCCACTCTGGCAGCGGCTCCTGAATATTAGACAGCCTGTCCGGCAGCCCATCCCGAGGACCATGCCCACTGGAGATTGTAGCCCCCGAGCCAGCCAGTGACGTCGACGACCTCGCCGACAAAGAAAAGTCCCGGAACGTTGCGCGCCTCCATCGTCTTCGACGACAGCTCATCGGTGTCCACGCCTCCCCGGGTGACCTCGGCCTTCTTGTAACCGATCGTCCGCGCTGGAACGACCTTCCATCCGTGAATGGACGCCGCGAAGGCCTGTAGCGCTTTTTCGGAAACCTGCGGAAGCGGCAGCGCGGGCAAACCGTGGCGCTCGGCCAGTCCTTCGGCAAGCCGCGCGGGCATCGTCTCGGACAGCACCGTACGAGGGGTTGCACGACTTCCCGACTTCTTCCGGTCCAGGAACATCGCCGCCAAATCGAGCCCAGGCAACAAGTCGATCACGAGCGGCGCGCCCGGGTTCCAATGAAGGGAGGCTTGGAGCATCGATGGTCCACTCAATCCCTGATGCGTGAAGAGGACATTCTCCCGAAACGTCTTGCCATTGCAGGTTACCGCGCACTCCAGCGCGATCCCGCTGAAGTTCCGGAAGAAAGCCGTATCCTCATCCGAAAACGTGAAACCATCGAGCGCAGGCGCCGTCTCGACGACACGGAGCCCGAACGTCCGTGCGATGTCATGCCCGAGCCCCGTGGCTCCAAGCTGGGGATACGACAAGCCGCCCGTAGCGACCACAAGCGACACGCAAGTAAAGCACCCACGATTCGTTTTCACCTGAAAGCCCTCGGCAAGCCGTTCGGGCATTCCCTCGATCGCGCACTCCAACTGGAACCGCACGCCCGCGGCATCGCATTCGGACCTGAACATCGTCACGATCTGTTCCGCGGAACCCTGACAGAAGAGCTGACCGTGCTTCCGCTCCTCAATCTCGATCCCCTGCTCGAGCAGCTTGGCAAGAAACGCCTCGGCGGGATACCGCGAGAGTGCCGACTTGCAGAAGTGCGGATTACGCGACACATAATGCGCCGCTGTCACTTCACGATTCGTGAAGTTGCACTTTCCTCCGCCTGCGATGCGGATCTTGTTACCGACGCGCGCGGCATGATCGAGCACCAACACTGCCCGACCCCGGCGTGCCGCTTCGGCAGCACACATCAGGCCGGACGCCCCCGCTCCGATAATGATGACGTCGTAGTTCATTCTTCAAAAAGCTTGCGATCGTACTCAAGGGGAGCAACTTCGGGGAACTCGACTGTCTTCTCACGAACGGACGCAGTCTTCTCCATCTTGTGCTTCTTGATGAAGAAGAACCGTTCTTTTTCCACGAGCGCGATCGTCTTGGAGTGCTTCACCAGCTTGTCGAAGCAAACAATCAGCCGGAAGAAGTACATCCCCACCAGCGGGTCCTCCTTCTTTTCGAGGAGCTGGTTATTATGTTTTTCCTTCACCTTGAAACTGAGCTGAACATACTCGTTCCGCTTCTCCAGGATCTCGGCGGCCAGCTTGGACGGAGACTCATAGAAGCTCGGTTCGAAGGACTTCACGAGCAGTGCCAGAATCTTATCCGTCTTCTTGTACAGATCGATCAGATCCTGAACTGCCGCATCCTCGAACCAGATCTTCCGTTCCAGCTTCTCGTCGGTCACCTTGGCGATATTCTCGACATGATCCCCGATACGCTCCAGGTCATTCGTTGCCGTCGTGAGGTATTGGATGATGATCGATTGGCGTCGCGAAAGATCACGCTCAGCCAGGCAGACCAGATACGACTGAATGGCGTCTTTCAGGGAGTCGAGTACATCCTCGTACTTGCGGACGCGCACGAAGCGTTGCGGATCCAGATCCAGGAATCCGCGCATCGCTTCCTGGAACATATGTCGCGCGATTACGCTCATGCGACGAAGCTCCATGAAAGCCGCCACGATGGCCTTCTCCGGCGTCGCCAGCAACGTATCATCCAGATAGCTCTTCTCGGGATCACCTCCGGGCACCCGGGTCAACCGAACCAGGAGCCGGCAATACGATCGGGTGAGCGGCAGGAACATCAAGGCATTCACCAACTGAACCAAGGTATGCGCATTTGCGACCTGGCGGGTCAGATCCCCTCCGATCGCGGGGATGCCCCAGGCGTAGAACCGGTACATCACCATCGCCACGACAGACCCGATCACGTTAAACAGTAAGTGAGCCAGAGCCGTTCTCTTGGCGGTGACTTCCCCGCCGATTGCGCCGATCAACGGCGTCGCGCACGTACCGACGTGCGCGCCGAGCACCCACGGAAAAACTTGTGCGAAATCCGTCAGAACCCCCGCGGAACTGAGTGCGAAGAGCATGGCGATCGTCGCGCCACTGCTCTGGATGACTCCAGTGAAAACAGCGGACAAGAGGAACCCCGTCAGCAGCCCCATTGTCGTGGAGGCATTGGTATACCGAATCAGCGTCTCGAAATACCCCAGGCTCTGGAGTGGCTTCACGCTCTGACTCATGAACTCCAGCCCGAGGAAAAGAAGGCCGAATCCGAAAACCACGAGCCCGACATGCTTGGGTGTCTTCTTTCGGAATGCCAGGTGGATGGCCAATCCGAGAAAGATGAGCAAATAACTGATGTGCGTGATGTGAAAGGACACCAACTGCATCGAGAGCGTCGTACCGACGTTCGCACCGACCGTAACGCCGATCGACTGTTCCAGAGTCATGAGACCGGCATTCGTGAACCCGACGGCCATGAGCACAACCGGACCGCTGTGAATCAGAAAACCGAGAAGGCTCCCAACCCCAAACCCGGAAACAGGCCGCGTGGTCAGCTTGTATAAAAGCGTGCGCATGCGATGCGCAGCCGACTTCTGAAGCTCACTGCTCATGACGTTCATGCCGTAGATGAAAAGCGCGACACCGCCCAACAGCTTGCTGATGGTGAAATAGTATTCAAAAGTAGTCACTCGAGCCCCCTGAGATGGAATCTTCCTTTATTTTTTTGCGTTTGAATAGCGGGGGGCCGTCAAATTTCCCCGGAGGTAACGTATCGCGTCACCCTCCTGGGCATTGCAATACCGGCCGACTTGAACAACAGTGGAGGAAACAAGGAGCCCGTCATGGCCGATTCGATCACGCAGCTGAAGCCCGAGATTCTTTGGAAACACTTCAACGACCTTTGCCAAATCCCCCGCCCCTCCAAACATGAGGAACGCGTCGCCCAGCACCTGCGTGACTTTGGAAAGAAACACGGAATCGAGACGGTCGTCGATCCGATCGGCAACGTGATCTTCAAGAAGCCGGCGACTCCCGGCATGGAGAACCGCGCCACGGTCGTGCTCCAGGCGCACATGGACATGGTTCCCCAGAAAAACCAGGACACCCAACATGACTTTCTGAAAGACCCAATCCGTCCTCGCATCGATGGCGAACTCGTCCGCGCCACGGGCACCACGCTCGGCGCCGACAACGGCATCGGCGTCGCCGCCATTCTGGCAGTCTTCGAATCGAAGGACGTCGCCCATGGCCCGATCGAAGCACTCATCACGATCGATGAGGAAGCGGGGATGACGGGAGCCAAGAACGTTCAGCCGGGCATTCTGAAGGCGAACTACATGATCAACCTGGACTCGGAAGACGAACACGAACTCTGCGTCGGTTGCGCGGGCGGAGTGGATACAAACATCACCTTCCCGACTCCTCGCGAGAACCTTGGCAACGGCTATGTCGGCTTCGATCTCTTTCTCGCCGGTTTCCGCGGCGGACACTCGGGCGTCGATATCGCCCTTGGCCGCGGCAACGCCACCTTGCAACTCACTCGCCTTCTGTTTGAAACGCTGGACGAGTTCCAGGTTCGCTTGGCGCAGCTGGACGGAGGCGACCTCCGGAACGTCATTCCACGCGAGGCCCGCGCGGTCATCGCCGTCCCGAGCGCCAAAGGGGCGGACTTCCAGAAACGGATCGCGCGCCAGGTCGAGACCCTCCAGCAAGAGTTCGCTGCTACCGACCCCGAAGTGCGCATCGACTGCAAACAGATCACGGCTCCATCACAGGTCATTCGCCAGGACGAAGCCCGGCGCCTGATCTCGGCGCTCTTCAGCTGCCCGAACGGCCCCTTCTACATGACTCCCGGAATGCCCGATCTCGCCGAAACCTCGTCCAACATCGGAGTCGTCAAAACAGAACAGGACCACGTCTCGATCCGCAGCCTGCAGCGCAGCTCGATCGACTCGCGTAAGTACGAGGTCGCTTACCGCATTCGCTCGCTCTTTGAGCTGGCCGGCGCTCAGGTCGTCCACAACAATCCGTACTCGGGCTGGAACCCCAACATGAAGTCGCCCCTTCTGGCCACGATGAGCGAGGTTTACGAGCGCACGTACGGCAAGAAGGCGGAGATCAAGGCGACTCACGGAGGCCTGGAATGCGGCATCATCATGGGTGCGTATCCGGCCCTGGACGCCGTCTCGTGTGGCCCGACCATCCGCTTTCCGCACTCGCCTGACGAGCATGTGGATATCGCATCCGTAAAGCGTTTCTGGGATTACCTGGTCACGGTTCTGAAAGAGATTCCGAAGGCCTGAGAAAACATGCTCACCTCCTTCTTCTATGGCGTGACCTTGCCAGTCCGCGCTCTGAGGCTGATCCTGCGGACCCCACGACTGCTGCTCTGGAGCATCATCCCGATGCTCACGACATTCGCGCTTTACCTCTGGGGCATCAGCCACGCCATCGGCTGGAGCCAAGCGACAGTCCTCAGAGTGTTCGCGAGTCGTGGCTGGAGCGTCAGCGGCTGGGGCGCATGGCTGACTACGTCCCTTCTGGAAGCAGCGTTGATCGTCGCCGGACTCGTGACTTTTTCGTTCGTCACGAATTTGGTCGCCATTCCGATCAACGACTTCCTCGCGGAAGCCACGGAACCCTACACCGATCCCCGACTGGAGCCGGTGCCATCGCCTTCCTTTCGCTGGCGTCTGAGATTGCTGTCGATCGACCTGACCAAGACAGTTCTGGCAGCGCTCACATCCCTCGTCGCGCTTCTGGTTTCCTGGATTCCGGTCGTCAATCTGGTCGCGTTCTGCACGGCACTCCTGCTTGTCACCTTTCAGTTCGTCAGCTATCCGCAGACCCGTCGCGGCGAAGACTCCTGGGCAGGCTTGCGTTTCCTGACTCGGAATCTCCCCCTCTGCCTCGGCTTCGGACTGGCGCTATTCGCCCTGCTCGCGATTCCATTCCTCTCATTTCTATTTCTTCCGATCGGCGTGGTCGGTGGCACTCTGCTCTACGCTCGAGCTAGGGTGTCCTAAGCGCCCGAAGCTCCGCTGCCGTCCGCTCTAATTCATCGGTACCCGCCTGATCCACTCCGGCCTCCTTCATGAGGCTCCAGAACTCCGGCGTCTCGGGGTTTCCCCAGAACCGTACCTTGAGTCCTTGAGCGTGAATCTTAAACACCAAATCACGGATCTTCTCAGTCAGCCCGAGTGGCCTGGCCCCCTTCCCATTCCATTGCCCGTAGCGACTCCACTTCAGGGAGATCCACTGAGCCCTCGCGTCCACCTCTTCGTTCTGTGAAAGGCGCCGCCACTCATGATCCGTCAGCCCCAGGCATGCGGGAGCATCGGAAAGCCCCCGAAAGAACCGCGCCTTTTGCGAGGAATACCCGGCCACGATCGCGACGACGGGGCCGTTCTTCACGACTTTCCCGTCAGCACCATAGCGCTGAAGCATCGGATACCGCGACAATAATTCCCGGAGCATCGGCACAAAGTCCGATGTCGTGAAGAACGCGCGGACCTCGATCCAAAGATAGAATGGCTTCCCGTCTCCGAAGACAGAACCGCGCTCGTTCACACGTTTCTGCAAGGGGTCGAGATACATCTCCCGCAAGGTCCCGTCCGTGAGGATTCCGAGGTGACTCACCCTCACTTGGCCACGGCGATCCACGACATCGACCTCGATGCTGCGGATTCCGACGGCGAGTGCATCCTCAAGCGGACGCTTCTGCTCAAAGTCGTTGTGGGAATGGATCGTGAAGCCGTTCTCAGTGGAAATCGGCTGTC
>CAYOWB010000039.1:16081-22389 GCA_964407515.1 uncultured Bacteriovoracaceae bacterium | reverse complement strand
AATGGTGCGAGGAGAGGGACTTGAACCCTCACGCCTTGCGGCACACGCCCCTCAAACGTGCGTGTCTACCAATTCCACCATCCTCGCGTGAATCACGCTTACTTCAAAGAAAACGAGGGGATTGAGGCCTTATGTTTAATGGCTACTTGAATGGGAGTCAAGCCGGTTTTCTGCATCTTAGAAAATTATCGAGAGAACTGCTCGCTCGGTGAAGCGCTGCGCAAGATGGCTCAATCGCGAATACTGACCTTCGCCTAGGCGGCTTTGCACACGGAGCTCACTGCTGTGCTGGAGAATGATCCCCTTGGTGACAGTCAGGCCTAACCCGGCTCCGGCAATCTCGCCGACGTCAGATATGACATCAGAACTCGAAGCGCACGCCGGCGAAGAGCGAATTCCCTGAAATCGTGATGTTCGAATCACTGCCCGACAAGAGGCGCAATTCGCCCACGAGGTAGCTTCGCAGCACGCCCTGATTCACATAGAAGTCCGCGGCACCGGAACGATCAAAGAAGTTCAAGAAAATCATGCCGCCCACCACGGGGCCCTGGGTCAGGAGTTTCCCGCTTTGTCCGGACTTAAGTCGGTAGACCAGGTACTCCGCGGAGTATCCGCCAATAGGTACGATCGGTTGATTTCTGAAGTAGCGAGCCTGGTAAAGCACTCTCCCGCCGGCGGACCAGATGCTGAACGGATTGGATGTCGCGTTGCCGCTCGTGATTGGATACAAAGAAAGGGCAGGTCCCAAACTCAGGACGCCAATGGCCTGAATAAACTGCGGCTGCCACTCCATCCGAAGGGTGACGGCGCGAACTTTCCCGCTACCCAATCCTGGAATTCCAGGAGCCTTACCGAGAGCCTGATAGGCGCCACTGATTTCGGTACCCCAGGCCGGACGCTCGAGTTCGTAGCGCGGGCGTCTCGGGTCTACCTTGCGCTCGGTGGTGTTATTGTCGACGGTCCGCATCTCTTCGACCGGTACGGGCTCGGGAGCTGGAGCAGGAGGTTGAGGTTCCTGAGGTACTGCCTCGACAAACTCCGGAGCGGGCTCTGGAGCGGGTTCCGAAACGGTCGTTTCAGGCGTGGAAATGGTCGGTGCTTCAGGAGGAAGTTCGTCCTCAGCCCATGCCAGGCTGAGGGGAGAAACTGCCATGAGCAACGCGAGGGAAGCTGCGCCAGTAAGAGCGACGGAACGTGTCCGACAAGGTGCCATATCTTGATCTTCCCAGTCCGGGAGCGACCGGGCAAGTCGGAAACCTTTTCCCAATTCTATACTCTTCCTCTATAGTATTTGAATCGACCAACCAGGTTCCGGGGGGAAGCATGGGGCGTTTATTCCAGACAAAACCGATTGAGCAATTACTGAAGGATGCGGGCTCCGATGGAGGACTGAAACGAGTCCTGACCGCGACGAATCTCACTGCACTGGGGATCGGCGGGATCATCGGCGCAGGCATCTTCGTTCTCACGGGCCAAGCGGCCGCACAGTATGCGGGCCCTTCCATCGTGCTGTCTTTCGTCCTTTCGGGCGTAGCCTGCGCCTTTGCTGGCCTGTGTTATGCCGAGTTCGCTTCCATGATTCCGATTTCAGGAAGCGCATACACCTACGCTTACGCGACGCTGGGGGAACTCTTCGCCTGGATCATTGGCTGGGACTTGGTCCTGGAGTACCTGTTCGGTGCGTCGACGGTGGCCGTCGGATGGTCCGGATATGTCGTCAGCTTTCTGAAAGACGTCGGGCTCGCCATTCCTCCGCAGTTGACAGCAGCGGCCGGTACGAAGCTCATTCAAACTCCTGACCTGGGATGGGTTACACCGACCTCACAGCTCCTCTCCCAACTGAGCACTCAAGGGATTTCGCCCGAGACTCTTCCGGCAGTGACAGCCTGGGGCAATCTCCCGGCGATCCTCATCATCGGCGCCATGACGACGCTGCTGGTGATCGGAATCAAAGAGTCCGCGAAGTTCAATAACGTGATCGTATTCGTGAAGCTGGCTGTCATCGCTTTGTTCGTGCTCTTTGGGCTCGCTTACATCAATGCGGACAACTGGACGCCGTTCATCCCTGAGAATACAGGGAAGTTCGGCGAGTTTGGCTGGTCAGGAATTCTTCGCGGAGCGGGCGTGATCTTCTTCGCTTACATCGGCTTCGATGCTGTCTCCACGGCTGCGCAGGAAGCGAAGAATCCGCAAAAGGACATGCCAATCGGCATCCTGGCATCCCTCGCAGTGTGCACCGTCGTTTACATCATTGTCGCGCTCGTCCTGACAGGGGTGGTGAAGTATACCCACCTCATGGTGGCCGACCCAATGGCCGTCGCCATCAACGCGGCGGGAGACGGTCTGTTCTGGTTGCGTCCGTTCATCAAAGTAGGGGCCATCGCTGGCTTGAGTTCCGTGATCCTGGTTCTCCTGCTGGGACAACCGAGAATCTTCTTTGCCATGTCAAAGGACGGGCTTCTTCCCAAGGCGTTCGGGAAGGCGCATCCTCGGTTCAAGACGCCGTACATCCCTCAGATTCTGACAGGCGTGGCGGCTGCGATCTTCGCGGGCGTTCTTCCGATCAATATCCTGGGCGAGCTCGTCTCGATCGGAACGCTGCTTGCTTTCGCGATTGTCTGCGCCGGCGTTCTGGTGTTGCGTTACAAACGGCCGGACTTGAAGCGTACGTTCAAGACGCCGTTTGTTCCGTGGGTACCCCTGCTGGGCGTCGCGGCTTCGCTGATTCAGATGCTGGGCTTACCTTGGGAAACCTGGGTGCGGTTGCTTGCGTGGCTCGGCCTCGGGTTGGTGATTTACTTCTTCTATGGCCGCAAGAACAGTGTTCTCAAGGCCGAGACGCCTTCTGCGGTCGGATCGGTCACACCCGCGGTGCAGCCGACTGAGGAATAGACAGAGGATTGGACACGATGGGGACCTCCAGGAAAGTCAGCTTTGAGTATGCCGTGAAGAGTTTCACAGGCTACCTGGAGGGAACCCAGAAGTCCGCCCACACGATCAAGAACTACCGTTCGGATCTGGCGACCTTTCAACAGTATTTGAGGGAGGGGATGGGGACTCAACCCGTCGCGCTCACCTCGATCCAACAGCGCGATCTGGACCGCTACAATGAGTACCTTCGTGCACTGGGCTTGAAGACGAACAGTCGTCGTCGCAAGATCCTCACGATCCGCCGGCTCCTGCGTTACCTGACGAAGCGAAACAAGCTGTCCGTGGATGTGAGTGATCGCATTCCCGCTCCGCATAAGGTGGAACGCATTCCGTGGACCATGCCGATGCAGGCGCTCATGACTTTGATCCAGGCGATGCCAGCGACGACTGAACTGGCGGCCCGAAATCGACTTCTGTGCTGGACGCTGGCGGAAACGGGGTGCCAGGTGAGTGAACTCTGCCGCTGCCGCTTCGACCAATGGAGAGCGCTCGGAGGCAGCAAGGCGGAGCTACACCTGACAGGGAAGAACGAGCGTGATGTCCCGGTCAGTCGGGAGCTTTTCGAAGCCGTAAATCATCTGAAGAGCCTTCAAGTGAAAGAGTCGCCGTGGGTCTTTCCCGGCTTCAATCGATTCGGTGCCTTGGGTGGTCCGATCAGCTCGCGTGGAGTCGAGATCCTGGTACGGGGATGGGCCGAACGGGAGAATATCCCGCAGCTGAGTCCTCGGACGATCCGCCACTGCGTGGTCCGCCACTGGTATGAGACGGGAATTCGCCAGGAAGAGATCAAGCGACTACTGGGACTCAAGAGCGATTACGCCTTTCGCGTCTACAACCCGATGTTCAAGACCTTAAATCCACGAACGTAGCCACATCCACTTACGGAAGACGTCCGAAGGGATCTTGAGGGCCGATAGAATCGGAAAGAAGTAGAGAAATACGACAGTCGCGAGCAGCAGATAGGACCACCGTGCCCACTTGAAACGGAACCCCGGCCCTCGTTCCCAGGCATGGAAAACAAAAGCGATCGCGAAACCCAGGACCATCCCGGCGGGGTAGTAGTAGTAATAGAAGCTGACCTTCCGGGGAATGATCATCCAGCAGAAGTACAGCGCGGAGTACGTCGCCACGATCAGAAACGCCTCACGTGAGCGTCGTGCCAGCCACGCCCAAAGGCACGCGATCAGCGCCACCAGACCGCTCCACATAATGAGTGGATTCCCAAGCATCAAGACCCCTCGCACCCACTGGTCGCTCGGCCCCTCATGCTCAAAGGAGTACCAAATCGGGCGCGTCATGAGCGGCCACGACGGCCAGTTACTCATATACGGATGCGCCGTGACGACTCGGAGCTGCCCCTCGTACATCTTGCGCTGCATTCGGAATAGATCCAATAACGTGTAGGGAGGCTGCTCTCCACGATCCACGAACAGATACGGAATGAAAGTGGCGAAATAGGCGATGGCAGGTATCAAGATCAGGCAAACCAAGAGGTGCGTCGGCCCGAATCCTCGAAACAGCGCCGGAGTGTAGAAATCCTCGAAGTCGGACCGGTCTTGACTCCAGGCAGAGGGGGACGAAAATGCGACGTTCCAGCCTCGAAAGATCCAAACCAGAACAATGACTCCAATGACGAACACCAGGGGGATCACCGCCATCCATTTACAAGCAGTCGCGAAGCCGAACATCGCGCCGGCAAACGCCAATAAGGCGGTGACTCGTCGGGGAGACGCCTCGCTGCTCCAAGCTCCGAAGAAGGCGGCCAGTCCCCAAGCCATGAAGGCGAACATGAACGTATCGAGCATTCCGATGCGTGCTTGCACGTAGAGAAGGTGATTCACGAACGTGAGCAGCGCCACGAACAAGGCGCTTCCCTGGCTTCGGAAGAGAGCTAAGCCTGCAAGATACATCGCCACGAGAGTCAATGCGCCGAATGTCGTACTCAGAAAACGCCAGCCAATGGGCCGATCTCCCCACATCGCGATGCTGGCTGCCATGATCACTTTGCCGAGCGGCGGATGTTCCCAGTTCCGGTTCTCCTCAAGGGATAGAAATTGCTTCGCGCTCGGAACGTAGTGAAACTCGTCGAAGCTGTGGCCGCGTGGAAACTGGATGTTGATCAAGAAGAGGGCCTGGGCGGCCAGGAAGAGAAGAACGCTTGTGATCAGGATTTTGCGCAAGCTCATTCGGGGGTGAGACTAAAGTCGGCCGCTATCCACGGTCAAGGATTTCTTCGGTTGTCTAGTCGCGCTTCGCGCTATAAAACCATGAGAACAGGAGTAGGGGTGACGCTCCGCCGCTGTTTCATGCCGCGGCCTGGAATAGAGCAGAACAGATCGGGACAGAGACATGATGAACGAAAACAATCAGGACAATCGGGACAATTCGGAGAAGACCATCGGCCGCAACGAGCCTTGCCCCTGTGGCAGCGGCAAGAAGTACAAGCGATGTTGTGGCGTCAACGCGGCACCTAAGCTGGGTGCTCCGCGCGCCATGCCGGGCTTCGGAGCCGGATTTGGCGAAGGGGAAGCTCCAGAGGGCTTCGATCCCTCCGCTTTCGATCCTGAAATGATCATGAAGTTCTCGCAGGCGCTTCAACAGCTCCCGAAGGGGCAGATGCAGCGACTTCAGTCGCTGATGCAGAAGGCCATGGCAGGCAAGGACGTGAGTCGCGAAGCCGCCGAGTTTGAACAAAGTCTTCCGCCGGGGTTCCGCGAAATGATGGCCTCGTTCCAGACGCTGGGCCAGACGCCGGTCCAGATGCCTGGCGAGATGCCGAGTGACCCAATGGCAGGTGAGATGCTGCCTGACGGGATGCCAGGCCAGGCACCGGAAACTCAATCAGAGTCGAAGCTTTCCAAGATGTGGAAGGGCTTCATCGGAAAGAAAGATAAATAACCATGAAGCGCACTCTGCCGCGACTCATCGGCGTCGTTCATCTTCCTGCCTTGGCTGGTGCCCCGGGAGCATTTGGCGAGCACCCCGCCGTGACGTTGCAGCGTGCGGGACTTCAGGCAGTCCGGGAAGCCAAAGCCCTCAGCGCGGCCGGATTCGAAGCCGTGATCATTGAGAACTTCGGAGATACGCCGTTTTTCAAAGAGCGTGTCCCGCCCGAGACGATCGCCAGCATGTCGGTCATCGCGGCAGCCGTGCGGGAGGCGGTAAGAATCCCGATCGGCATCAACATTCTGCGTAATGACGCCCATGCGGCGCTCGCCGTGGCCGCAGTGACGGGATGCGATTTCATTCGTGTGAACGTACTCGGAGGCGTGACTGCCACTGATCAAGGGCTCATCGAAGGCTGCGCCGCGGAATTGATTCGAGAACGCGATCGCCTCGGGGCGCCGGTCTCCGTGTTTGCCGACGTTCATGTGAAG
>CAYOWB010000039.1:0-16043 GCA_964407515.1 uncultured Bacteriovoracaceae bacterium | reverse complement strand
CGTTGGCACTCGAGGAAACCGGACTGCGTTCACGAGCCGACGCGATCATCGTGACGGGCTCCACCACCGGGCGCATGATCGATGGGGAACTGCTGAATCAGGCGTCCAAGAGCGCCAAGACTCATCGAATTCCGCTGTATATCGGGAGTGGAAGCGCCCCTGATCAGCTCAAGACGCTTTGTCCAAAGGTGCACGGGCTCATTGTCGGCTCAGCACTCCGCTCTGGAGGACAAGCGGGAGCGTCACTGGACTCTCGGCGCACCAAGGAGTTCGTCAAGGCGTTCCGCGCGGCTCGTCGGAGATCTTGATGGGGCTCGGAAGGCTTCTTCTCAAAGGATTGAAGAAGCGACCAGGAAAGGCGAGGCGAGGTGTCGCCCCTTCGCGAAAAAGAAAGCCCCGTCCCCGGCTCACGTTCTTTTCGAAGCCTAAAGGCAGTGCACCGCGAAAGCCCTCATCTCTGAAACGGGAAGAATCTCAGCGCGCCTCCGTGACGACGGCGCCGGCGATAGTTCCGCCTGTACCAGTCCTTCCTCCTGCTCCTTCGGTCGAGGCGCCTCAGTCAGGGACGCTGACCACCTACGAACTGGCAAAGCCGGGAGACTCGCTTCGCAGGAGTATCGAGGCTTTCCTGATGGATCAGCGCTCGGTACACACCCAGCGGGCTTACGGCAAAGACCTGAAGCGGTTCGTTCGGTTCCTCCTGGAACGGAATCTCTGCTACGGCCCCGAGCGGATCGATCGCACCACGCTGGCCGCATACAAGGATTTCCTGCTGGCCGAAGGACTGGAACACACCTCGGTGGACCGGCATTTGGCGACCCTGCGGAGCTTTTTTCGCTGGCTCGTGGATGACGGCTTCATTTTGAAGAACCCTGCCGAGGGCATCCGCTTCCTGAATCCGAAGCGTCTCTCGAGGACCAATGCGTTTCGGGACGAGGAAGTCCGGAAGGTGCTAGCAGCTCCCGATATCCATACGCGGACGGGCGCCCTGCACTATGCCGTGCTGATGGTCCTGTTTCACTGCGGGCTGCGCCGCTCCGAGCTTTGTGGGCTCAGAACTTCAAATATCGGCTGGGAACGCGGCCATACGGTGCTCAAGCTGCGCGGCAAAGGCAATTCTGAACGCATCGTGGTCATGGTTCCCGCCGTCGTTAAGGCGTTACGGTACTACTTCAGAATGGTGGGGAAGACCTTTTCAAAGGATCAGTACGTCTTCACTCCCATCCGAAACAACCGGACGGCGGTTCTCGATCGCCCGATCGATCCTTCCTTGGTGTTCTATATCGTTACGAAGTACGCCCGGCGCGTTGGAGTGGCGAATCGTGTGTCGCCTCACTCGTGTCGCGCCACGGCCATCTCCAATGCGCGCGACAACAACGTTCCGGACCGCTCGATTCAGGAGTTTGCCGGCTGGGCGTCTCCCGATATGATCACGCGCTACGATAAGCGAAAGACCGCGGTAGAGAAGTCCGCGGCACACAGTATCTCATACGGAGCGGAGGACCGAGTCCCCAGCGCGCGACAGGACGGTGTAGAGCTCCTTGAAGAAGCCAGTCTGGTACCCTGAGTCGGTCGTTTCAGCGAACTCTTGAATACTCCATTCGCCATCGTGCCGGTTCAAGGCGTAGTTCACCAGTTCTCCGGCGACAATGAATAGTGCGGAGAGGGAATGAATATGCCGGTGATCCCGACGAAGCGGGAAGCCCGTGCCGTCCGACTTCTCGTGGTGTTGCGCAACCAAGGCGTCGACTCCTGGCGGGATCTGAGTGATCTCACGCACCAGAGCCGCGGCGGTCTCAGGATGTTTCTCGAAGGCCTCGATTTCCTCCATGGTGTATGAGCTGCGACACAGTGCCAGATCCACGACTGATTCAATCATCGCGAGCTGAGGGTCCCGCAATGTGATGTCGTGTAGAAATGCCGCCAGCACGAGCCGGTATCGAAGGAGGTCAGACTTCCAATCCAGGAGCGAAGCGATTCCGCAGGCCACGTGCGCCAGGAGCACGCTTCTGGCGCTGAAGTAGTGCTCCCGGTTGACCGCGACCTTCTGCCTGAAAAGGGCGGCCAACGCCTTATTCGAGTCGATTACTCTAAGCGCCTGATTCACGCTGGCCTTGATCAGTGATTGAACCTCGGGGGTCATTCCAAACTTCTGTGAGGCGCTATGAACCAGGCGCTGTGTGCGTTCTGAGACGACGAAGTCGCGATTCCCGACCTCGGGGGCTTTTCTGAAATCCTCCACAGCTGCGACCAGATCCTTGATCTCCGCGGAAAGGCGCTCTTGCGGAAGCTCCCGAACATGCTCCAAAAGACCCTCATACTGCTTTCCGGTCCTCATCGTGGCTGCATGACTGGAGAAGCGGGAGAGTGCGTCAGCGCAGTCACTCGTTCTCAGTAAAGCATGAATCGCCTGTTCGGCGTCTTCCGCTCGGATGTACAGATGCGTGACGTTTTTGCTGAGATAACGAGTGCGGTCGCCGGCCGAGAAGACATCGTCGGAATTCAGCACCTTCAGGTGCCGCTCCGCGGAGATCCGGATGTACAGATCAACGTGCAGGGAGCCCGCGCTCTCGATCGCGCTGGTCGCGATGGGTAGATAACCGCTTCCGGCTTCCGCCCGGATCTGCTGTACTGCCCCGAGTCCGCTCTCCAGTAGGCGCGCCATGCCTTCCAAGTCCTCGGCAGAAACGTTTCCTA
The DNA here is from genome assembly GCA_964407515.1 of uncultured Bacteriovoracaceae bacterium. Lineage (GTDB taxonomy): Bacteria > Bdellovibrionota > UBA1018 > UBA1018 > UBA1018 > CAYOWB01. The sequence goes on along the minus strand of CAYOWB010000039.1, from coordinate 13,346 downwards.
GATAGTGGGATGACGTCAGGAACGGGGAGTGATCAGCTAGGGCGCTGCGATCCAGGATCAAGAAGGGGATCTCCAGCTCTTTTAGAAGAGGGGACGTCCCGGAAGAGGAGGCGATGATGCAGTAGAGTCCAGCCGCTGAGGCCTTGGGTGAAGTCTTCTCGAGACACGAAGCCTCCTCGGCCTCCGCCTGAAAGCGTGACCTTAGAAACGTCACCACTGCCTGCCGGCCCATCTCGTCCGGATCGACAACGAGGATTCTCATCTTGCGCCCTGAATTCTTTACGTCATTAGGATGCCCCAACATGAGGACACTAACAATCGGCATCTGTGTCAGGACTTACCTAGGATCGTTTCGATCGCGCGAATTAGGAAAAGTAAGAACCAGCGGGCGGCCCAATGAAGGTTTTAGGGCCTCACGGAGAAGCGGGGCTTTCCTTATTCGCGATAAGAAAAGTTATCGCGAATGGATGCCGTAGCAGGGGGGCGGAAGAAGGCGCGAGGCCGTCGCATCGGACGACGACCCCGCGTGAACCATCACTCGAGCACTCGCGACGGGACCAACTTGCAGATAGCCCGCTTGCCATAGCGGGTGTTGAAGAGATGTTCGAAACCGTTTCTTTCGTACCAGGCCTGTACGCCGAGTGAGCCATCAGCCTTACGGGTCAGAATCCAGTTCGATTCCCAGGGCGAGTTAATATCCTGCTTATGGAAGGCTAGGCGAACCCTCAGGGCGTGTCCGCCGTTGATCCACTGCACACGGTACTTATTCTGGTTGGCGCGGGGGTTAATGCGGAAAGCCGGGATCGACTCGGAGAGGGTATTCGAGATAGCGATCTCTTCACAGCCGGTTTGCCGAATGACCAGCACTCCGGTGGTCCGGTAATGTGGCGGGAGCTTGCTGGAATGACTATATACGGGCTGGGTCATCCCTTCGTATTCGGTGCCATAGGAGTGTGGCAGTAGCAGAAGAGCTTGGTTCGGTTCGCCGAATTCACCGGCAGCGGCACCTCCAGAGAGGAGCCTGCCTCTGCAGTTCGTTTGATGATCGACGAGTTCATAGACGCCGCTTAGGTCTACACATTGGGAGGCGTAAGTGGAAAACGAAACAGACATACATGCTAAAACGAAAAACACGGTTCTTTTCATAAGGTCTCCTGTAGTTATTGGACTCGGTATCCGAGTGTGTTTCTTCCATTCTTGGAGCCTTCTTACAACAAGCCCATTCGGAGGTTCCAATATTTGGAACCCGACGCTAATATTGAGGCACGATATGGCTACTGAAGAGTTCAAATATTTAATGCGGGAGTTCAAGAGGCTGTTGAAAAGCCAGGGTCTCACGTATTCCGATCTCAGTGAGCGCTCTGGAATTCCGGTTTCTACGGTGAAGAAGACACTTTCGGGACGCGACGCTTCCTTCGGAAAACTCTGGCGTCTCTGCGAGGCGGCAGGGATCACGCTGCTGGATCTGGCGACGGTTGCGGCCAGGTACGGCATTCGCTCCTACTGTCTGACGTTGGAGCAGGAGTCAGTCCTTGCTGAGGATCCGCGCCTGCTGATGATCTTTCGCATACTGGAAACCAAGGAAAAGCCCTCGGCTGTCAGGACAAGGTGCGGTTTGTCCGTCGCTGCTTTCACCCTGGTGCTGAAAAAACTTGAGAAAGCCGGACTCATTGAACGAATGTCCGGAGATCAGGTTCGCTTGTTGACTCCGGGTAATCATATCGAATGGCGTACAGATGGACCGATATTCAAACGCTATGCAGGAAGACAGGTTCTTGCACTCGTGGATCACGTCATTAACAGTAGGCTTCCGAATGAAAACTACCGCTATGCAACCCTGCAAAAGCTCAGCCGAGAGAGTTATCAAGAGCTACTGACTCGGATCTCGCTTCTTCATCGCGAGTTCCTGGACCGTTCGAGAGTTGAATCGGTGATGACTCCACACAGCGAGCTGACCCCCGTCACGTGGCTTATGGCCGGCTTGCCTATTTCGACTCCGGCATGGGAAGATCTGAGGCGATAGACCGAATATCGTGACGAAGCACTTTTTCTCCGGCGTACCAAATCGTTCCGAAGAATGATTTTCGTTCCAGGAGAAGGGGGAGGAATTCCCGGTCTCCGTTCCACAGATTCCGGCTCAAAACCTGATCGCGCGGAACCCACGTCAGCTCACCCTCCGCACAACGCTTGATTGGCTCTAGGTCGTTTGGCACCGGAACGACGAATACGGACACCAGCCAATCCTCATTCTTGTGAGCCTTGAAGTTCGGAAACTGGAGAAATCCCACGACACGAAAGACGGAAGAGGGGAGGTCGAGTCCACTTTCCTCCTGAAGTTCGCGTCGGGCAGCATCGAAAAACGATTCGTCCGGCTCGCACTTACCTCCAAGGCCATTCCACTTTCCGAAGTGGTAATCATCCGGACGCGCATTCCGGTGAATCATCAGAATATTCCCAGCACGCTCGGGATAGATCAGCACGGCTGAAACCGCTGTTCTCTTAGGGGGTTGCAAAGCTTCCTTTGACGACATGGGGACTCAATAGAGCTAAGTCCCCGACTTGTCAAAGGTGACGCCGTGCATTATGGTGCTTTTCGGCCTTTAAAGGGTGGGCCCGATATGACCTTGAAGAAAACACTTCTGCTGGTTTGCCTCACGTTAGTCGCCATGGCTCTTTCGGGTTGTCGCAAGGACGTCGTCCTTCAGAGAATCTTGCCCAAGCTCGATCCGGCTCTTACGGAAGTTGAAAAGAAAGCACTCCTCGAAACGGTCGATCGCCTAGGCGGTCTTGAAGTCGAAATCCCGCAAAAGTCCATCGCGCGAAAAATCTTCAAGACGTCCGACATGCGCGGAGTGTACCGGTTTCTCGATCAGCGAGTGAACTACATCGTGACCGAGAACGGTGATTACATCGACCGGCTCGTGACCTTCGCCCGTCTGAAGAAGAATCACGACGAAGACGAAGTCGAGACCATTGCCGAGAACATCGGAATCGAGCTGTGGATGTCTCGCGAGATCAATCGCATCGACCATCTCGGTTTCACTTTCGGGTCGGAGGTGGTCCCGATCACCAGTTCCCGCGTGGGCCTGATTCGAATCGGAAAAGCGTTTGTGGAGTCCATGCTCCCGGTGGAGCGCATCGCCACCCTAGTTCACGAGGCTCGGCATTCGGACTGCACGGGGGGCGCGACACGCAAAGAGATGGAATTGTACCTTTCGAATGAGTACACGCAGGGCACCGCCTGTGGTCACCTTCACGCCCTTTGCCCTGAGGGGCATCCCTATGCTGGCCACTTCGCGTGTGACGATCGCGCTTGGGGCGCCTACGCGATTGAAGCTGCGTTCGCTGCGGCAGCAGGCAAGAATTGCAAGAGGTGCGCGGAAGTCGAAAAACAACTCCTGCTGATGACCGCCGCGGACTCATTATCGCGTGTGTTGATCCTGGATGACATGTTGTCGGGGAAACTCGGGGCACCCGACCTCAGTAGCTCCGGCGTGCGTGACTAATTGAAAGAAGATTCATCATCGAGAAACCCCATGAGTCAGACTAAGAAATCACGTCTCAGCGGCCTGCTGGTCGCCCTGTCCGCAATCGTAGTCGCTGCCGCTATAGCCCTCAGTACGCAGAAGCAAGACCACAAACATCCGTTCATGAAGCGAGCAGTGGGACACATCGAAAAGACACCGGAGTCGGACACGCCGACAGAGAAGACGGAGACCAGTCCAGAGGCGGCCTCATCCGAAGCGCCTATCGAGCGGCTAGACCCGCCTTCGGTCGAGAGCGTCCAAGGGGAGATATCGAAATCCCCGGAAACACCACCGGCGGCCCTGATGGCCTTTGCCAGACGCATTGCGACCCGCATGGAGCGGGTGCTTCAGCTGGGATACTCGACAGAGGCTACTCCCCTTTTTGATGAATTGGAGCAATGCGTCATTTCGTCTGAGGACAGGGGACTTCCGCAGGCTCAGGCGCTCTGTCTGGTGAATGCTGCGCGGCTAGCCGAAGCTTTCCCTGAAGGTTTAAGTGAAAGGTCGCGAATCCTCACGGAAAAGGCACCTGAGAACGTGAAAAAGCTTGTCCATGCCATGAGTCGCATGGGAGACGCTGAACCATGAAGAAGCTCTCGGAACGCGTTCTTTATCGAGGTCGCTGGCTGACATTAAAAGAAGCGGTTTTTGAAGCGGAAGACGGCCGAAGAAGCATCTGGGAAAGCATCGAAAAGTCTCGGGATCCGCTGACCGTCATCGCAGTCGCGAAGATGCTCCCATCGAATCGATACATTCTGATCCGGCAGTACCGGGCTGCGATCGAAGGCTATGTCATCGGGTTCCCGGCAGGCATATCCAATGAGTCCGAGGACAGGATCCCTGAAGAAGCGCTCAGGGAACTCAAAGAAGAAACCGGATACAGTGGTCGCGTTTTGTCACGGGGACCCGCGCTCAAGCAAAGCTCCGGCATCATGAATGAGCGCGTCTATGTGGTGTTCATTGAAGTGGATGAAACCTTGCCTGAGAACCAGAATCCCCAGCAGGCGTTAGAAGCCGGTGAAGAGATCGAGGTACTGATCAAGAGCGCGGACGAGATCCCGGCATTTCTGGATCAAATGTCAGCGTCAGGGACGGCCATTGGGGCCGGGGTCTGGTATTTCTTTATGGGGATACAGGCCAGAGGCCGGGTTTCCGGAACACCCAGGTGACATAATATTTCTTATCAGACGCAAATACCTGGAAAGCCTGGGGCCTCGCTTTGACCTCACGGGCCTACTTCGCCGAAGCTGCCTTCGCTACCTTTACGGAAAACGCGTAAAGATTCCCGGCCTGGGACAGCACGTAGAGTCGCTTCTTCTCCGGATCGAACGCTGGCGAGCCCGAGAACCCACTGCCGTAACCCACATTGAATCGATACGAGGCCACGCCCGTGTTCTTATCGAGCACGTACAGATACTGGAAACTCGATCCGACGATGATCTCCTTTTCGGTGAGCACAAGCTGAGTCGGTACGCCGCCATCCATCTCGTATTTCCAGAGCACTTTTCCGTTGGACTTCTGGAGGGCGTAAATCGTTCCGTCGGTCGACGGAAGGAAAATCCGGTCACCTTCAATGACCACGCGCTTGCTGCCGCCTGAATCGAAGCGCCACAGGATCTCTCCGTTTTGGCGTCTCAAGGCGTAGAGCGAGCCGTCGTAAGACGGAATGTAGAGGATGCCGCCATCCAGAACGGGATGAGCGTCTACATCGGTGAATTTCGTACCTGTGTGAAGCTTCTTCTCCCACTTCAGCTGGCCATCATTCAGAGAAAGCGCGACCAAGAACCCGTCACTGAGCCCTGCCAGTACCTCGTTTCCATCCACGAGCGGCTGAGACGCGCCTCGGATGGTCGACGGCTGCGATGTCCTGCGACGGTAATGCCAAAGCCACTTTCCCGTTCCCGCATCAAAGGCATATACAGTGTCGTCGGTCGTGGTAACAAACAGACGCCCGCCATCGACCGTGGGGCGCGAGATGATGGGATTGTGAAGATCGTACCGCCAATTCACCCTTCCCGTTTCGGCACTGACCGAATAAAGAAACCCGTCACCGCCACCGAAGTAGATCGCACCCTTGTGATGCGTGAGTTCACTCACCACCCCATTCGTGATGGGGAGAACCCAACGAGTCTGCAGGAGGCCGGGATAAAGTGAAACGAGGCCGTGGCTCTGATTGCCGAAGACCAGCGTGTTTTCGATGAGAATCGGATTCGAGTATTCGAAACCGCGATCGCCCGCATCGAACGGTCCGTGAGTGCTCAGGGTCCATTCGCGAAGCATGATCTCCGGATCCGCTTTCAGGTTGGAGTGGATATTCCTCCCTGCGCACGAAGCCAGTAGTAACCCGAGTCCGACTGCCCCTACCCCCGCTAGCCAGCGACTCATGAACGGATCACTCCGCCTGAGCCTTGAGGGTTTCGGCCATCTTCGCGTAATCCGTGTTCGGCAATTCGCTGAGAATTCGATCATACGTGCTACGAGCCTTCGCCGTCTCCTTGGTCATCTCATAGCATCGGGCGATCGCCAAAAGAAGGTCGCCTTTGAGAGCGGAGTCGCCAACGCGCAGCGCCTCATCGTAAGCTTTCAATGCTTCTGGGCACTTCGCGGAATTCTCGTGCGCGTAACCCAGTGCATACAGGGCGCCGGTCTTCTCTTCTTTATCCGGCGCGGAACGAGCGGCTTGCTCGTAGAGCGGTACCGCCTTCGCGGGCTCTCCGTGATCATAGTAGAGATCGCCAAGTGCCAAACGAGCCTCAAAGGCCGCCCGAGTTCCGCCAAACTGATCAATCACCTTCTTGAGCTGCGTCACGGATTCCGGCATCTGTGCATCGACATTCAAGGGCTTGTTAAGAACGGTGTCCGGATTCGGCACGACAGGTTTCTGTTCTTCCGCCTTCTTCCCCTTCTCCGCTTTCGCAGGAGCGGGAGCCGGCTCGGCGGCCGCAAGCTTAGTGTGCTCACGTTGAATCGCCTGGCGAGCCACGAACAAGGCGCCCTGCGCCTGATTGGCCCGGTTCTCGCGATGATTCCAGTAAAGTGCCGCAGAGACCCCCACCAGGAAGAGTACGCCAAGAACCACCAGTACAGCAGTCGTGTGGCTCAATATGCTTGCAAAGAAGCGTCTCATGCTGGTTACAAAGGAGTCAGGGCGTTTGAGGGATTTACGGTCCAGATCACTGTCCGACGTTGACAAGAAGATTAGCATAAGTTCCTGTTTAGATGAGTCTTCAGGGGTTGTCAAAAACAAAGGGCACAGTTACCCTGAAAGAAGATGAAACGCGTCAAACTGTCGCAGTGGCCCTGGCTCGTCTTTCTTGGACTCTCTATTTCCCTGGTTGGCGCTCCGGTCGAGGCCAGAGACATGCAAGGGCGACTCGGACTCGGGTACAACTCGCAGTTCTCCAATGCGGCGCAGACAAACGGAGTTCCTGGCATCAGCCTCAAGTACGCCTTCACTCGCGACATCGCCGCCGAAGCAATCGCAGGCGTTGCGACCTCAAGTCCGGGGAACTCGGTTACAGCCGTCAAATTTTCAAAGAATCTGTTCTACGAAACCAATCTGAATTTCTATGCAATGCTGGGTGGAGGACTCGTGAGCGGAGGTAGCAACACTGGCGCGGAGTGCCAAGGTGGATTCGGCGCGGAGTTCTTTATCCCCGGGATCGAGAGTCTTGGCTTCGCGATGGAGACGGGAGCCAGCTTCGGAAATATCACCGGTTCATTCGTCCTCAAGACGATCGGAGTCAGCTTCCTGAATGCAGGCATCCACTTCTACTTCTAGAACAGTCGCCCTTTGGATTCTGTTGGCCACGGGAACTGCGCTTGGCGTCGCGGGCGGGCATCGCTCAGCCTTCGCGGCCGATTCAGCCGCGGGAAAACAATCCGACCGGACGCTTCTGCCCGAAGAGGAAGACTATTCCGGAACTCCCTTCACGGAGTACGGCGAGTTCAACGAAGAGAAAGAAGAGACGGCTGATACGACTTTCTTTCAGCATGGACGTTTCTTCGGTGCTAGCCTGGGACTTGGCTTTCAGGGCGTCACCGGGAACCGCGGACTCCTGTGGCAGGGTGGATTCCCAGTGATCGACCTGAAAGTTCACTACTGGTTCGACTTCAACGTCGCGCTCGATATGGGCCTTTGGTTCGTGAAGCACAACTACGAGTACCAGGGAGAGCGGACTCAGGTTTCCATGAACAACCTGGGAATCAACGTGAAGTACTATTTCGACACGAAGAACCTCTCGGCCCCGATCAGCTTCGCCAATCCCTACATCTTGGCGGGCGTCGGATCTGTCTCCAAGACCGAGACGAGCGAGAAAGATTCGGAGTCTTCCGATCCCGACAGCGCCTTCGCGATCGGCGGAGGTGCCGGACTCGAGTTCGCCATCCGCCCTAAGAAGGTCTACTTCTCGGTGGAAGGCAAAGTCTGGTACGCGTCATTCAAAGACACAGACACCACGACCTTCAGCCGTGTAGCTCCTGACCTCGGCGGCATGTTCTACACGATTGTCGGCGCGCTGATGTTCACCTGGTAGGGCGCTTCGGCTTCGCTTTGCTCTTATTCTTGCTCGGCTTGGCCGGACGGTTCGCCGCGCTCTTGCCCTTCACAAAGTGCAGCCGAATCGGGTTGCCCATGTAGCCCCAGCGTTCACGGATCCCGTTCGCCAGATGCCGGCGCAGGCTGAAGTGAACCTTTTCCGGGTCACTGACATGGAACACGAACGTGGGCGGATGCCTGCCCGACTGATGACACATGTAAAACTTGGCGTTCAGAGGGTTGTGAATCGTCGCTTCTGCGCGGACCCACTCCGTGAACTCGTGCGTCTGGACCTTGACCTGACGCTGGCGCAGGATCTCTTCCACGAGCTCGTCAAGGTGGCCAATCCCCTTGCCATGCTTCGCACTCACGAACACGATCGGAGCATAGCGAAGATAGGCCATTTGCTTCCGGATGCGCTCGGCCGCGTCGTCCTTCGAAAACTCGCGGTTACGTTCCTGCGTGTCCCACTTGTTCATGATGAGGGCGACGCCGCAGCCTACCTCTTCGATCAAGCCACCGATCTTTTCGTCCTGCTCAGTCAGGCCCTTTTCGCCGTCCAGAAGTAAAAAAGCCACATCACAGCGCTCAAGTGCCTTGCGTGCTTGCACGACGGAAAGGACTTCCACGCCCTCCTCCGTCTTGCTCTTACGACGGATTCCAGCCGTATCGATGAAAACGAACGGCTTGCCATTCATCATGACGGTCGAGTCGATCGCGTCCACGGTTGTGCCGGCGATATTGCTCGTGATCATGCGCTCCTTCCCGAGGAGCGCGTTGACGAAGGTGCTCTTACCGACGTTCGGGCGGCCGACAACGGCGATGCGCGGGGGTTCCTCGGGGCGGACTGCCTTTTCACCGTCTTCTTCGGTTTCTTCCGGAAGGGGCCCCGCACCACTCAGTTCGAGAACGGCCTGTTTCAGTTCATCGATTCCTCGATTGTGTTCAGCCGAAATCGTGAGGATCGGGTCGAGTCCGCTCGCGAAGAAGTCATGGAGCATGTCCTCGTGAACGTTCGCATCGACCTTGTTCACGACACCGAGGACTGGTGTCTCGCTATCGAGGAGCCCGGAGCGCTTGAGCCTCTTCAGAACGTCTTCGTCCGCCGGAATCAGGCCTGCCTGGCCGTCAAACAGCATCATGACGACATGCGCTTCTTCCAGTGCCATGCGTACCTGGCGATCGATCTCTTCGGCGAAACGGTCTCCGCCGAGACCTCCGGTGTCGACCAGGGTGACCGCATAACGTTCACCCCCATGCCACCATTCCGTGCGCTCCTCCAAACGGTCTCGGGTCACCCCCGGCTCGTCGTGCACGAGTGCGCGGCGCCTTCCTAGAAGACGGTTGAACAAGGTGCTTTTGCCGACGTTTGGGCGGCCGATAATCACGATACGAATGGCTTCGCTCATTTCAGTGCTTCCTGTCCGGCAGTGTATAACCCATGCGCTTCAAAAGCGCGGCATCTTTCGTCCAGTTCTTCAGGAGTTTCACCTTTAACCCCAGGAAGATACGCTGACCGATGAACTTTTCAATCTCCATGCGCGCCGCTTGGCCAATCGACTTGATCTTCTGGCCTCCCTTTCCAACGACAATCCCCTGCTGCGACTCACGCTCGACATGAATCACCGCTTCGATTCGCCAAGGGCGGGTTGACTCATCAAACTTCTCGATCTGCACCGCGCAGGAATATGGCAGCTCATCACCGAGCTGAAGGAAGAGCTGCTCCCGGATCTTTTCGGCGACAAAGAACCGTACGGGACGATCGGAGATCTGATCCGGGTCCTCATAATAGAAAGGCCCCTCTGGCAGGTAACCCCAAGCCTGATCGATCAGCCCCTGAACCCCTTTGCCGGTTTGAGCTGAGATCGGCAGGATGGCCTCGATATTGAGCCCGCGTTTCCGAGCTTCGGCGGCGACTTCTTCCGCGAGCGTGTTCGCGGACGGCGACTTGAGGTCGGTCTTATTGACCAACAAGAGAATCGGGGCGTGGTTGTCTTTAAGAAGATCCAGAACGGCCGTCTCATGCTTCAGGGACGAACGCGGATCGAGCAGATACCAAATGAGCGACGGCTCGACGAGCGCTTCGCGGGCCTCATGCATCATGGCTGCGTTGATTCCGCCTTCTTTGGCCGAGTGAATCCCCGGAGTGTCGATGAAGATGATCTGACCCCGGTCAGGCTCCGTCAGAATTCCCAGCACGCGTTCTCGCGTGGTCTGGGCCTTGGGTGTAACGATCGAGACCTCGCTTCCGAGGATTCGATTGAGCAAGGTTGATTTACCCGCATTCGGGCGCCCGATAATGGCGACGAATCCGCTTTTCGGCATAGAACTTTTCCTGATTCACCCTACTGTTTCGATCGCGGCTCGTGCGGCGTTCTGTTCGGCTTCTTTCTTGGAAGACCCCTGGGCGACAGCGAGTATCTTCCCGTTCATTCGGACTTCTACTTCAAAGACCTTAGCGTGTTCAGGGCCGTGGGTCTTCAATACATGATAGGTCGGAGTGACCTTCCATTTGGCTTGGACGATTTCCTGCAGCTGCGTCTTGTGATCATAGAAGGAGATCAACTCGCGCTCCTCGGCGAAGAACGGCGCAAACAGGTGTCGGACGACCGGGTAGACCGCGTTGAAGCCTCCATCCAAGTAGATCGCGGCGATCAAGGCCTCGAAGGTACTGGAGAGGATTGATGCTTTGAGGTTTCCGCCCGTCTGGGACTCTCCCTTGCCGAGGCGAATGACTTCATGCAGTGAAATCGAGTGCGCGAGCTGCGCTAACGTTTTTTCATTCACGACGGCCGCGCGCATCTTGGACAGCTGTCCTTCATTCGAGTTCGGAAAGGACTCCAGAAGAATATCGGAAACGACGACGTCGAGAATGGCATCGCCCAGGAACTCCAAGCGTTCGTTATCCCTGAGGGCGATAGGCTTTTTCTGAAGGTATTCGTGGCCGTAGGATGTGTGCGTGAGCGCTTGCAGGAGGATCGCACGATCTCCGAAGGTATATCCCAGGCGCTCTTGAAGTCGCTGTAACTTCATGTGTAAACCACGTTTTCCGTTGGTTTCTTACAATCTTGGTCAAATATTGTCAAATCAAGGTCTTTCTGTCTGCTAAAACAGATACTTAACTTGCCTTCTTGAAGCAGTACGATAGCTTGGCTGGAAAATATCCGGGGACCTATGGGCACTAAAACCTTCTTTCTTACGACCATTCTTCTCGCATTCCTTTCCAGTGCTGTCGCTGGTCAACCGGACCGTTCCGTCACCTTCCTGTTCACGAACGACATTCATTCGCATTACGACGCGGGACTGACCCGCCCCAGCATCGGAGGCCTGGCCCGACTGAAGACGGCTGTCGACGTCATTCGCTCAGAGACTCCTCATGCTCTCCTTCTGGACGGTGGTGACTGGAGCGAAGGGGGGATCTATTACCTCGCCGATGGTGGCGCTACGGCGCTCCGTCTCATGCATCAGATGGGATATGACGCCGTCGCTCTCGGGAACCATGACTGGGTCAATGGCCCAGATGAGCTTCTTCGCTCCTTGCTGGAGGCGCCGGTATCGCCACCTGTTCTGGTGGCTAACCTCGACTACTCCGCCTATTCACGCGGTCAGGAGCTTGCCCGGCGACTCCCTCCTTATCGGATCTTCGAACGCAATGGCGTGAAAGTCGCACTGATCGGTGTGACTACCTACCAGGTGATCTACGACCATCTTTTCAAGCCGGTCAAAGTCCTGGGCGTGGCGGGCGTCGTGAAGCAACTCGTGAAGGAGCTGCGTCCGCAGGCTGACCTTCTGGTGGTGATGTCCCATAACTCCGTGGGCTTCAATGAAGAGCTTCTGCGAGAGGTTCCTGAGATCGATCTGGTGATCGGCGCGCATGATCATCGTAAGCTGATTGATCCCATTGCCGTGTTCCGCCCGACGGGCTCCACTGGCTACCTCGTCGAAGCGGGTTCCGACGGCGAGTACCTGGGTAAAATCCGATTGTCCGTGACCCCTGAAGGGACGCGGATCGAGGAGCATCGGCTCATTCAGATTGATTCGTCCATCCCGGAGGATCCGGGTATTCGCCGCGCCATTGAGACTTTGCGGGGAAAGATCGAAGCCCGGATCGGACCGGTCTTCAATGAGGTGATTGCCGACAACCGCGTCTATCTGAATGCGGACACCCTGGAAAACCGAATCGGCAACGTGGTGACAGACGCCTTCCGAAATGCGGTCTCGGCCGACTTCGCGCTTCAGCAGTCCAAGTTCATGCGCACAACGCTCGTCCCAGGTCCGCTTCGCCCTGTGGATGCCTTTCATGTGGTGCCACACATCTGGGACTTCAAGACCCAAAAGACATGGACGGTTCACACTTTGCAAATGAAGGGCAGGACTTTGCGCGGATTCCTGAATCTGCTTTTCGCCTCCGGTAAACTAGCTTCGGAAGGTGCGTTCAGCGTCTCGGGTCTGCAACTGGTGTTCGACCCCCTGCTTCCTGCGAAAAGAGGCCTTGCTTGGTCGGAGACACCAGAAGGACTCTTTGGCTTTCCGTCGGGCCTCATGATGCCGACCGGCACCGGGATCCGACAGATCGAGATTCAAGGGCGCCCCTTGGATGACGGAGCGTCTTACAAGATGGCCGCGGGAGGGGGAATCGTCGAGGCGATTCAGATGCTGAACGCCTTCCTGCCCGGATCTGTCCCTGCCGCGACACTGCGAGATTCGGGATTGGAAGAATGGCGCGTCCTTACCGACTACTGGCGACGCATGTCTCCACTCACGGCTGAAAGAGTTCCCATCGGTAACCGTCTCAAGACCGTCAAGCAAGACCTAGGGGTGACTCCTGAGGACATCCTCGTCGATGCGTCGCGGAACGTGGTTTCTGTGATAGTACGAAACTACGGTTTGACGACGTCGGCTAGCGGTGCGCGTGTCCGGCTCGTCACGAACTTCGCCGCGAATGACACGACTCTGCCCTTCCTGATGACGGAACTCGGGACGCCGAAAGAGATACCCGCGCTTCGCTCCATGGAGTCTGCCGTGGTGGAATGGCGAGGTGTATTGATCTCGCCCTTGAACTACCCGATGATTCCGATGATCGAGAACCACGGGACGGAAGATCACCGCTCCAACGACCGCGCGGTCTACTGGCCGAACTAGCGCTCCGTCTGCGGGATCACACCGAATGAACTACGGGCCGCTTAGGACCCCGGGCTCCCAGGACACTCGCTCGGCCCTGTACCCAGGGGCGCGGGCCTCTCCCTGGGTACTTGGTCATCGTCTTGTTCACGTCAGGGGTT
>CAYOWB010000038.1:19406-22631 GCA_964407515.1 uncultured Bacteriovoracaceae bacterium | reverse complement strand
CTATCTGGGAACCGCGCCTCACTACGTCGCGCTCCTGGCCCTTCTTGATGTCGCCGAGGAGTACGTCCAGGCGAAGCGTCGCTTCGAGGAGTATCAAGAGGCGATGGAACAGAAACTACGCGAGCTGACGGGGCTGCTCGAAGAACCGGAGAAGTCGGAGAAACCGTGAGCAGCAGTCCGCATCGTCCCCAGTTTTCCGTCAACCTCAACGAAGACGAACAAGCCCGCCGGTTGCTGGCCATCGCGGTCGCGCGCCAGGCCTCCAAGTTTGTTTCCACCGCCGTGACGAACACCATTCGCCTGACGGATGGACAGCTCAAGGACGGTATTAAGAACAAGCTCATCGGCAAGGAAGGACGTAATGTCCGTTTTATCGAGGAAGCAGCGGGCGTGGACCTTCTCCTGAACGAAGAGCCGAATGCGATCGTCGTATCGTCCTTCGATTCGTTCCGGAGGGAAGTCGCCCGCGTGGCGCTCGAGGCTTTGATCAAAGACGGACGAATCGCGCCTCAGCGGATCGAAGAAGCGCTCGCCGGAGCCAAGAAAAAGGTAGATGCGGATATCCTCCAGCGCGGTGGCGCCGCCCTGAAAGAACTGAAGCTCGAAAACGTGCACCCGGCGGTGATTCGTACCCTGGGGATGATGTCGCTCAAGGTGAGTTACGGACAAAACTTGCTCGATCACTCAGTCGAGTGCGCGCAGCTTTGTCGTTCGCTGGCCCTCGAACTGGGGTTTGACGGGAACCTCGCAGCCCGCGCGGCGCTTTTTCATGATCTGGGGAAAGTTCTCGATCCCGCCCACGAAGGCGGGCATGCCCTCTCCGCCGCCGACTTCCTCAGGAAGTACGGCGAGAGCGAAGAAGTGGCCCACGCGGTAGGTGCCCATCACGAGGAGCTGGAGCCGCAGTCGTGGCTCGATCATCTCGTCATGGCGGCGGACACGCTTTCCGCCGCACGCCCGGGCGCGCGGCGCGGTGCTCTACAGGCACTGGCTGAGCGGTCGCAAACGCTTGAAAAGACCGCGCGCGCATTCGAGGGCGTGACCGAAGCCTACGCACTGCAGGCCGGCAAGGAACTGCGCGTGTTCGTCGACTGCGCTCGCGTCGATGACGAAGGGGCCCGCACTCTCGCCAAACAGATCGCGGAGCGGATTGCCGATGATCCGGACGTTTCCGGACAGGTGAGGGTCACGGTTCTCAGGCAGATGAAGGTGACGGAGGTGGCGAAATGAAGATCCTGTTCTTTGGTGATGTGGTCGCCCGTCCGGGCCGCGAAGCGCTGAAGGCGGCAATCGCCAAGCTCGTGCCTCACCACGCTCCCGACTTCGTCGTCGTGAACGGGGAGAACGCCTCGCACGGTAATGGCCTCCTGCCAGAGATGGCTCAGGAGTTTCTCGATCTTGGAGTCGATGCCATCACGCTCGGAAACCATGCGTGGGACCAGCGCGCAATCGTACCTTATCTTTCGACCACGACGCGAATCGTCCGCGCGGCGAACTATCCGGATCATCCCGCTTACAAAGTCCCCGGCCGCGGCTCCACCGTGGTCGAGAGCAAGCGCACGCCAGGTCTTCGCCTCGGGGTGATTCAGGTGCTGGGACGGACCTTCATGGACAATTACGATTGTCCCTTCCGCGTCGCCGAGGCCGAGGCCGAACGGCTGAGTTCCGTCGGAGTGGAGTGCATTCTCGTGGATCTTCATGCCGAGGCGAGCTCCGAGAAGCTCGCGTTCGCGCATTTCATGGACGGCAAGGTCAGCGCGGTCGTCGGCACGCATACCCACGTCCAAACCGCGGACGAGCGGATTCTTCCGGGGGGCACGGCCGCGATCAGCGATGTCGGAATGTGCGGTTGCTTCGATTCAGTGATCGGAGTGAAGAAAGAAATTTCGATTCAGAAGTTTCTGACCAAGAGGCCCATTAAGTATGAGCCGGCCGAAGGGCCCGGGGGCTACAGCGCCGTTCTGATCGACATCGATGAGAATACCGGGAAGTCCCGGTCCATCCTCAGGCTTCACGAGACTGTCATTCGCTAAGGCAGCGGAGCCGGCTGCAGCAGCCGACCCCGCTCGGATCGAAATCAGATCAACGGATGATGATGCGAGTGTCCTTCGGTCCCCACGCCCCGTTGCTGTAGTTGATGATGAAGTTCATCTCCCTCACAGCTTGCTCAGGACGGTTGAACGGACCCACCTTCGCCGCATAGCGACCATCGGCCGTCGGGAGAAGGGGAGTGCGGACGGCCTTACCGTCGCCCCAGACCACGGAGCCCTGAGGCCAGTAGACCGCATGGGGCACCGTCCAGGAGTTCACTCCCCAGTGGAGCGTGCCCGGACGATTCGAAGTGATCGTGATCGCGTCACTGGCGGATGGCGTGCCCGGCTCGACGACGAGATCCGGACCACTGGCGCCGGCGTCACCGACGTAGACGTGCAGCAGTTCGGAGCGATTCTCGTTGCCGTACTTGTCGACGGCGACGACGTAGTAGCTCACGAGCGACTGCGTCACACCACGAATCTTGCCGAAGAACTCATTCGCCTTGTAGAGCGGCTGTTCCGTCGTGCGCGACACGAAGGTGCGGCTCTCCATGGCCATTTCGTTCCATGTGCCGGCATTCATGCTGAAGTCACCGCGTTCTTGCGGAAACTTCTTTCCCTTCTGGATGCGGTACCGCAGCGAGACCTTCTCGAGCCCGCTCAGGTCGAACGCGTAAGTCCAGACCTCGAAATCGCTCGGCTCCGGATTCTGTCCCCACTCATACAAGCCGGGATTGTACGGCTCGCGTTGCGGGATCAGGATCGAGGGACCGACGCGGTCCATGAAGCGGGTGAGGTAAGGCTGCACGGCGCGAATCGTCTGATTCGAAGCGCGCGTGGGATGCGTGTCCCAGTCTTCCGTCCCGTCCCAGTACTCGTAGCAGGAGGTCTGCGAAACGAGGTGGAAACGCTTGGCGCCACGGACCACGTCGCGTGGAACGGTGGGGTCCGCTTCGGCGGTGCGGATGATGTTCTCCGCCGCCGTCATGACGGCCCAGGAGTTGCGGTCATAAGAATAGCCGTCCGCGTTCGGATCGCCGAACCACTTCTTGAATTCCGGATCGCCGTTGTCGGCGCCGGACCACGAGCCCGGCTCGACGTGGATCACGTCGTCCTCAGCAGGCGGAAAGCGGTCCAGGTAATCCTGAACCGCTTTCCGCCTGCTGAGAACGACGTGTAGGGAAAGAGTGTA
>CAYOWB010000038.1:16500-19396 GCA_964407515.1 uncultured Bacteriovoracaceae bacterium | reverse complement strand
ATTCGAAACGATCCGGATTGGCCTTTACCCAGTCCACGAAGCGGCGGAAGTTGTCGCTGTAGTAGCTCCAGGTGCCGCCGCCGTAGTTGTCTCCGTCGTGATGGAGGACGAGGAGGATCGGGTGCGCCGCGTCCGTGTTCTTGTCTTCGAACTGCGCCATGACCTTCTCATAATTGAGCGCGCCGAAACCACCGCGGCCGTCTTCGTTGCCGAGGTAGCGTTCGGTCGGAACAGCGATCATGCGCGCCACTTTTCCGTCAGGAGTGCGGGCTACTTCACCGGTCTTCGGGTCGCGATAAGCGATCCAGTGCGGACGCTCCGCCCAGGCGGAGAACTCGCTCGGCGCCCAAAGTCCGTGCACGCGGAACCATTCGTCGTCCTTCACGGCGTTGTTACGCTGTTCTGCCGGATTGGGCGCGAAGAGGTTCTCACCCTTGGTGTGCGGGTAGTTCGCATTGGCGCGGTTGAAGTGAATGTTATCGACGAACACCCACTGGATGTTCTCGTCTACCAAGGCCGGGATCATCCATTCGGCGAAGGCGTTCTCGGGCGGGAACATGCCCTTGGAGTACGAGACATCGCCTCCGAACGTGCGCTGAATGATTTCACGATGGGCCTGAATCTGGTCGCGAATGTCGCGGTACGAGATCAGGGGCATCATCGGGTGGTGGTAGCCGAAGGCCACGAGGTCCATTCTGGGGTTGCCGCGGGCGGTCTTCATCTTGCGGCCAGCGGAGTACCACTGGGACCAGTTCTGGAAACCGCTGTTGGACCCGGCAAGTACGTTCAGGTTTTCGATGAGGGAGCCCGAGAAGGAGACCTGCGCGCCGCCGTGAGGCAGTCCGGATTCCTCGGCCATCTTCACCGCGTTGAACGGCCAGCCGGTGTAGGGACCGGTGCGCGATGCGAAGACGTCATGAAGGCTGTACGAGTAGCGGTTGTGCCGGATCGTATCCAGAACCGACTCGTACGGCCAGTAGATCGGCTGATGCATGTGCCACTGGAAGGCGATGTGGATCTTCGCGCGGCTGGCCAGTCTTTCGGACGAACGGCCGAAAGACGAATGGCTCGGAACCAGGGCAATCGTCAACGCCGCCGCGACGAAGAGTCCCGGCTTCAGAATCACTTTCAGTTTTCTCAGAATCATGAGGCTCCCAAAGTTCAGGTGGGTACTGCTTAGTTCCCCACATTAAACCAAAGGAGCCTTCAGACTTCTACTGCGACCGGCCGATTTTAATGGCCGTGATGCACTGCGCCCGGTTTCGACTGGGAGGAAATTCCCCAGAATTCCACTTTCCCGGAGTCCAGATTGTAAAGCGCTCTCGCGATTTGGACCTTTCCGGACTCAACCGCGTGTCTCACGATATGCGAACGTTCCAGAAGCCTTTTAGATACTGAGTCGACATTCCTGCGGGCGGGTTCTCGCAGCGTCTTATCATGCTTCAAGACTGAAGCGTCAATCCCTGTCAGGTTGGCGCGAATCTCGGAGATCAGGATGTCCAGATCATGTGACCCTGCGCTTTCGGTCTCCGGAGTCGAGAGCGTCGCTTTGATTGCTCCGCAGGACTCATGACCCATGATCACAATCAACCGGGTGCCAAGGTGTTCCACGGCATACTCGATGCTGGCCACGGCAGCGTTTCCGAGTGCGTTACCTGCCACGCGGATCACGAAGATCTCGCCGAGCCCTCGGTCGAACAGAACCTCCGGAGGCAGGCGGGAGTCACTGCAGCTCAAAACAATGGCATCGGGGTGCTGGCCCGTGACGAGCGTGTGCCGCTGGTCCCGATCCTGATGAGCATGCTGCATCCTTCCTTCCACGAAACGGGCGTTTCCTTCCTGAAGCATCCGAAGGGCCTTGTCCGGAGCGGTTCCGGTTTCGCCATGTTCTGCGGATGCGATTGCCGCCGGAGCGAGCAGCATTGATGAGATGCCAAGAGCCAATGCGATGATGTTGTTCATGCAGGGCTCTTCGGAAGAAGGAATCGACGATTCAAGAAGGGTGAGGGGATTTCATATTTTCGCGGGTGACGTCAAATGTTTGACGTTCTTGGAGTGATTTTCCCCAGTTCACCCGAAGCGCGTAGTCCATGCAGCGAGAGAAGACGTCATAGGTAAGTGGGGGACAAAGTATCCCGCGTGGCTTCAGAATCGCGGAGGCGCGTGAGTCATCATACCCGCGGCGGTCTTGCAGATACGGTCGATACACTTCGTTCACCGATTCAAAGAAGGACTCGATGCTGCTCTTGGGGCGGAGCTTCATGAGGTGTCCTGGCACCACCTCAAGCCCGTTCATGCGAAACTTGCGGGCTGTGTGGCTCACGAGATCCACGATAGGCGTGTTCTCGGGATTGACGATGTGAAAAATGGTGCGCTCAGCGCGGCAGGCACGGAGGTTCTGGAAGGCTTCGGTGAAGTAGTTTACCGGAATCAGGTTAAGCCCGGCGCCAGGGTCGCCCCCGATTCTGAGCGGAAAGTAGGCGTTGCCGTCATCGAAAAAACGGATGCCGGCTTCATGACAACGCTTGCGGTCCGCCTCGTGCCAGTCACGCCAGTAAATATCGCGTAAGGACAGGAGCGACCGGATCGGATGATAGAGCGCATTGAATCTTCGGCTGCGGCCCGTTCGCGAGTCCCCATAGACGATGGAGGGTCGGTAAATCGTCCAAGGGATTCCCGCTCGGGAATACTCCTCCGATACAAAACTCTCGCCTCGCCACTTGCTGTGCTCGTAACCGTTGTTGAAGCCCTCGGGGGTGTTCATTTCCTCGCGGCAGACTCCCGATGAGTTGCCGGCGACGTAAGCCGTGCTGATGTGGTGGTAGAACCGGGACCGCGCTTGTTTCGCCAACTCAAGCATGGAGGAAAGGGCCAGCACGTTGGTACGCCAAACGTC
>CAYOWB010000038.1:16207-16479 GCA_964407515.1 uncultured Bacteriovoracaceae bacterium | reverse complement strand
CCGATGCGCAATGAATAATCTCATCGAACTGACGGATCGCCGCATCGTGATCCGAAGGGGGGAGTCCGCATCCCGGCTGCGTGATGTCACCGCGGAGGATAGTCAGTCGGGGGTGGTCACTGATGGAGGTGCCAAACCAGCGGAGTACTCGCTCCATGCGTTCACGAGCGGTCGCCGTCGCGGAGTCACGGACGATGACGAGAACGGAGATACCGCGATTGAGAAGGTCGACGGTGATGTGGCTACCGAGAAAGCCGGTCGCGCCGGTGACG
>CAYOWB010000038.1:10594-16182 GCA_964407515.1 uncultured Bacteriovoracaceae bacterium | reverse complement strand
GAGAAAACGAGGTGATGGGTGACCGGTGGCGTTCATAGGTCGCGGTAAAGAAAACTCTCTTTTCTCGTGCACCCCTGGGAGAACACGTACTTGATCGAGCGGACACCTTTTTCGCGCTTTTCGTACTCAGTCAGGATGGGATCCAGTTCCTGGAGGGCCGCACGGATCTTCCCCTTTTCCTCTTCCGAAGTGTGGTCGAGGTAATAGTCGTATTCCAGAATGGCCCGCTTGCCGAAGTCCATGGGCGTCAGGAACCCGTAGTCATGGTCGATCCCATGTCGATCGCCGATGCGACGGAACTCGCCGAGAATCCGTTCAATCAGCTCGAAACGGTCGATTGGCAGATAGAGCAGAAAGGCGAACATGTGTTTGTGACGGCCCATCCGGGAGCTGACGATCCGGAACATGCTGAGCCAAACGGGGTCCGTCATCGCGGAACGCCCGTACAGTTCTTCGTAGAATGGGCGAAGGTCTTCGGGGACCCTGCTTGCAGCGGTCGTTGGAGACGCAGCCAAAGCTGTCTCAATCAAGGGGTGGAGCTCGCCTCTGCATAGGGTCTCGAAGGCGGGCCGATCGCCCTCGAAGCCTTCAAGCAGTTCGGCCCAGTCGCCTTCGAGCAGATTCGGCAGGCCGAGGAGGAGAGTTTTGAAGAGCCGTTGGTCGATGACCGCGGGCCTTAAAGACTGAATGGCGCGCTTTCCGTGTGCGTCCGCGACGACGTAGACCATGTATTCGGCTCCGAAGAGTCGTTTCAGATCGCGCTTCATCCGGTCCGCGAGGTGCTGAGTGGGCGAGAGGAAGGTCGCCAGGTAGTGAGTCCCCAGGACGCCGATGGAGAGGCCGATTCTGCGGATATTGAGTTCCCGCGCGAATGCCACGGCGTGTTCGAACCGCTCGAAGGGGACGAGCATCCCTTCCTCGTCCTTCGTCGTCGGGTGCAGTTTGACGGTGGCCTGCGTGCAGATCCCGGGAGAGGGAGTCGGGCCGTCCCTGAAGGCATAGGCGCTGGGTGCGCCTTCGTCGTTGAGTCGGAAGACCTCGCCTTGTCGGCTGACGAACTCCGCATCGATGAATCCATCCGCGGCCGTTCCGTAGGTGGCGGACCAGGTCGAGAAGATCCCGGTGCAGATGATGTTCCCGCACACCGTGGCGGACGGCTCGGCCGTATTGGCTCGCATGCCATGGCGTTGCGCTTCCTGTTGAAGCTCAAACGACGTCACGCCGGGGCCCACCACGGCACACCAGTTCTCCGGGTCGACGCGGAGCTCTCGCATCCGGTTCAGGTCCAGCACGATGCCGTCGCTGAAGACGAACCCGAAGACGCTGGCTCCGTTTCCTCGGATGGCGAAAGGAATCTTCTCCGCGTGGGCAAGGCGTACGACACGGGCAACCTCCTCAGTCGACCCGGGGACCACGACGTAGCGCGGAAGCTGTGCTCCCGCGAGCGGGAAGGGGTCATCGGAGTAGGTGAGGAGAATGGCAGGGTCGCTCGTCGCCCACCGCGCTCCGACGATCTCCTGGAGTCGCGTGAGGATTGGGTCCGAGCTCGGCGTGGGGATCGGCTGGGCCTTTTCCCGAAGCTCCTTAACGCGAGTCTTCAGTGCCTGCATGACTTTCAGAGGACGGAGCCCGGAGACGAAGTGGCATTGAGGGTCACAGGCGCCACAAAGGGTGCAGCTGTCGGCGATTTCGGTGAGAGCGGGAGTGAGCTCGAGCTTTCCGTCGTGTAAGGCCGCGTACAAGTCCATCCGTCCCTGCGGGTAGTAGGCGACGTAGTGATGATCCTTTCCGGCCGGGCAGACTCCGGTGCCCAGGAAGTCGATCTTACACATCGCATAGTGACGGCATTGTCCAGCGGTTCTCCGGAGTTCGTTCATCATGAGCATGGGGTCCCCCTAAACGCGGGCTGGCACTCCTGCAAGCAGGGAGCCAATCGCGCTGGTGCGAATAGGGACGCAGTCGGCGCTCCGGAGCGAAAAGATCCTATGGCCGGAAAGCGTCCTGAGTTTGTTGGCTTCAGTTCGTGCGGAATACAGTTTGCACATTGGGCGAGGTTGTTTCGAAACCTAACCTCTCTCAAGGAAGCACGAACTATGGGAATGAAACTCTTCGAATCCAAGGGTACGCCCCTGGACCGGCAGCAGTTCACATGGAAGGATATTGTCGGTCAGCCGATCAGCAAGCTGAACGACGACGCGTTCTCGCGCGTCAGAACCATCTTCATGAACGGAATCGAATTCGAGTCGGTCATGTTTCAACACATGCTCGCTCGAACTCATTCCGATCTTCGCCCGGAACTGGCGCGTATCCGGCAAATCGAGCAGCATCAGCAGAAGACGGTGAATTGGCTTCTCCCGCCGGATCAGTCTCCGCTGGAGACCACGGTGGGGTACGAGCAGGTGGCCGTCGAAGTGACTGCCTCCGTCGCGCAGCATGAGCCGGATCCGTATTTGGCGCAGGTCTATCGTTTCGGGTTGCTGGAAGACTTCGACCATCTCTATCGCTATTCAGCGCTTCTGGACCGGCTCGAAGGCAAGGACGCGAATAACATCGTCCAGTCCTATACGGACATCGTGCCTGGCCGCCCCACGGTCGATGAGCATCGAATCGCGTTTGATAACCTGCGACGCAGCTACGACGGGAAGAAGGCGCATCCGCTCAGTAAGTTGAACGCGGTTCTGATCACTGCCGCTGAGCAACAGACGGAAAACTACTACCTGAACGTGGGCCCTTTGTTCGCCGATCCTGTCGCGCGTCAGCTGTACGCTGAGATCGCGTCGATCGAGGAACAGCACGTGACGCAGTACGAATCGCTCATGGATCCGAACGAGACGCCCTTGGAGAAGTGGCTGCTTCATGAGGCTACTGAAGTTTACACCTATCTCAGCTGCGTTCAGTCCGAGTCGGATCCCAGGGTGAAGGCGATCTGGGAACGCTTCCTGGATTATGAGCTGGGGCATCTGCACTACGTAGCGGAGCTGTTCAAGAAGATCGAACGAAGGGATCCCGCTGAGGTTCTGCCAGCGGAGCTTCCCGAGACGATCGGCTTCAATTCTCATCGGTCATTTGTGCGGGCCGTGCTGGAAAAGGAAGTGAATCTCCGGGCATTGGGTACGGAGTTCGTCAGTCGTGAGCAGGAGGGCGCGGAGTCGAAGGCATACCGCGCGCAGCTCAACTCGGCGGGATCGCCCAGTGAAACCGTTGCTGCCGGGTACCGGTGGCAGCCGGGTACGGAATTGAATCAGAAGGTCGCCTGACCGGAAATGGAGTCACCCATGAAAAGAAGCACCGATATCGGCTTGAACCGGACAGGCGTCGACATGTCGCCCGTCCACAGCAAGGAAATGATGGATGCCTCGCAGAAGTACGGTCCATCGTCGCAGGGAGATGAGATGGAACTCGCTCGGATTCGAGCCGAGTACATTCGTGAAGCGCAGCCCGTCGGCACGATCCCGATCCCCGGAAGCATGAAGGGCGCGGCCAGTACGGCGGCTCAGAAGCTGATGGGCAAGCAGCCGGGAGTCTTGATTGACCGTCTGGGAGATCGGCTTGCGTTTGAGAGGACGGGAACTCGGCTCTATGAGGCACTGATTCAGAAGTGCCAGATCGCCGGCTCCGCTCCGCTGCAGAACCTCCTTCCCGAGCTGGTGAAGCATCGGGACGAGGAGGCACGGCACTTCGCGCTCGTGCGTGACACGATGAAGATGCTGGGGGCGGACCCCACGGCGCAGACTCCGAGCGCGGATGTCAGTGGAGTCGCCTCGATGGGCCTGCTGCAGGTGGTGTGCGATCCGCGTACGTCCCTGATGCAAAGTCTCGATGCGATTCTGATCGCGGAGCTCGCGGATAATGACGGATGGGAGATGCTCATCCGCCTGACAGACCAGATGGGGCTCAAGGATACGGCAGCATCTTTCCGTAAGGCGTTGGAGGAAGAGCGGGATCATCTGGCCTGTACCCGCGCCTGGCTGAACGAAATGCTGACGATGACGGCGGAAGCTAAGGCCGCCTGATCTCCGCTCTTAACGGCACGCCGGAAGCTTGGCGGCGGGGAATTCGATGAATCGGTAGCTGAGCGGAGGAATTACGGTTTCCGCACCGACTGAGGCGACTCGTCCTGACTCCGCTACCGCTTCCGGAATGCCGTGTTCATTTGCGGTGAGCTCGCGTCCGTTGAGGCGAACTGACTTGCTCAAAGCGCCCTCGGGTTTGCCCGCCGTGATCGTGAACTCACGGACTGGCACGCCCTTCCATTGCGGCAGACGGAGACGTTGGGATTGACGCTGATCCAGGTTGACGAGCAGTAGGGTAAAAGAACCGCCCGAAGCCGGAGTGCAGTGAGCATAGGCTCTCAGCCGGTCGCCGCTTCCGTTCAGGTTCACCTGCAGCGCGCGGGTGCCCATGAGTTTCTTCCAGAGGAGGCTTGCCCAGTAGTCTGGTGCCGGCTGGTGGTCGGCGTAGCGGATCATTCCGTAGTCCGCGCCTACGAGAGTTTGACGGATCGTGACGTCGTAACCTTCCAGCGCGGCGGTGCCGAGCTGATCGAGCCACCAGAACGAATCGACAAAACGGTCCGTCACGTTTGGTTGACCTCCGCACTGCGCAGGGCCGGTTTCCGAAAGCCATAGTTTTGCCCCGGGAGCATAAGCATCCCTGAGCGACTTGACGTGGCGAAGGTGTTTCCTCACCTCGTTGAGGGTCGCAGGTTTGAGAAGGGTCTCGACTGACGTGCGTCGGCTCGCGATCGGACAGCGTGTGGACTGAGTGGGATAGTAGTGCCATCCCACGATCTGAGGCGCCTGTCGGCTTTTCCTGAGGAAGCCCGGAGTGATCTCGGTGAAGAAGGGAAGGAGTTCCCCGACTTTCGGAAAGAACGAGGTATTGGGGCCCAGGTTCATGCTTCGCGGAAACAGCGAGCTTCGCAACTCGTCGAATCGCAGGAAATCGCGGGCGTACTGCGCGGCCGAGATCTGAGTCCCGAAGCCGTGAATGAAGAAGAAACCGTTGGGTTCGTTTCCGAACTCCCAAACGGCCACAGGGTCACGCCGGTCATGAGCGTACTTCATCAGCCGGAGAGCGTGAGAAGGTGTCCAGGCTTTGTCTTTTCCGCGTGTCCCTGGGCCGGCGTTGATGGTGAAGCTGAGTTCGAGCCCGAGATCTTTCACGAACCGCATGAGTCGGTCCCACTGGGGGCGAGTTAACGCGGATTCGAAGTGCGGAGGAAGGGTCTCGCCAGTGGCAGGAAGATAATAGGTGTTATCTGCGGCCGAGCCGCCCACGCGGAGGAAGGCTGGCGCGAGCGGAGCTGTTAGATTCCGGATGCGCGTCTGATCCAGGTCGAATGGCTGAGTCGGAATGACTCCCTGTCCCTGGGCAGAGCCTCCGGAGCCTTCCCACCAGAGGCCTCCCGTAATCTGCGCGGTGTCGATCGCGAAGGAGAGGTAGCGCTCGTCCACCTCGTTCACCACGGAATCGCCGTTGATCTCGACGTTCCACTCGGTTTCGCGGCCTGGATGCGCGGCGGCGAAGCCGGCGAAGAACGGTGTCAGGAGCGTGAATGACAGAGTGGTTACAAACAGGGCAACAAC
>CAYOWB010000038.1:7852-10542 GCA_964407515.1 uncultured Bacteriovoracaceae bacterium | reverse complement strand
TCAGAATGAGCTCAATACCATGAAGTAATGGGCACGAGTGAAATCCAGGGTCTTCGGGTGATGATGCGATCGCCGCCGTGTGTCCGGAAGAATCGATTCGCTTCAGTAAGAGCGAAGACGGCGCCTGCGATCCGGTGGGTGTCTCTGTAGTGCCGCGAGAAGGTCCGGGAGTCATTCAGTATCGGGACGGAGGCGTTGAGGAACCGTTCGAGGGCCATGGTCACTTCCCGAGTCCGGTAGAGGATTCCAGCTCGTTCAAGCTGTTCGTGAGCCAGTCGTAACGCATAGACGGCATCGAGGTCGATGAAGTCGGCGTAAGGCGCGGAGCTCCAGAGACCCGACGAGAGCTGGAGCGAGAGAACGCTGTCGATGACTTTGTCCGGATAGCGGATATCGACTCCGTGGAATTCATAGGTCCACCAGACGTGTGCGGCGCCCCCGAGTGCCACTCGATTGTCGTCAAAGAGTCCGCGTTTCCAGAAGCCCGTGGAGGGGTCCGCATGTGCATCCAGCCACCCGATCAGATTGCCTAGTTGCGCCGGCGTGAGCCCTAGGGTGGTGCTGACCGCTGCCACTTCTCCGAATTTGTGCGCGCCGATCCAGACGTACTGCCAGTTGAAGCGAAGGTGATTGAACCACGTGGCTGTTTGCGACGGTGTATCCCAGAGTCCTGCGGAGTACTTCAAAGGATGGTCAGGTAGCCCTCCCAGTACACGAATTGCAGCTACCGCATAACCAGTGGCGTGGGCGGTGGAATGCCAAGTGCTGTTGCCGCGATCAAAGTAACCCGTGCGGGGATTCTGGAAGCCTTTCAAGACTCGGAGCCACTGATCGCGGGAGGCTGGACTGACTCGCTCGTCTAATTCGTTCATCGCCGCCAGCAGGAGGGCCAAGTCGGCCGATCCGTAGAGTTCGGGCGCGGTTCCGCAGGGAGACCACCAGAAGCATCCTCTGACTCGCAATCGAAACTCGCCATCGAGCTGACTTGGAGCAAAGTCCCTTGAAACCGATGCCTGTTGGATCAAGGTATCGAGGTTTCTGTAGAAGGCAGTGAGGTCGTGTTGGGTGGAGGCGACCCGCCGGGTAGGAGTCTGAGCCGATTCCGGACCTGATTCCCGAATCAGGGCGCTACCTGGAAGAGCCAGAAGTGCGGCAATGAATATCCAGCGAAGATACCTCATTCATCGGCGTATCGGAAGAATACCCGCCGGCATTTAGTTCTTGTCGCTGTGAAACGGAGAGGGCTGCGTCATTTTTGAGTTTGGCCGGCGGGCCGCTGCCTGGATACACTTCGCGGAGTGAGTTTGACGGGCGTTCGCATTCTGTGCGAGCGATTCTCGAACGAACGGTTCGGAAAACCACCTCACAGCGGCCCTGTGTTCCCGAAATTCGAACCAGTGGTTCAAAAATCGCTCGCACAGAGCGAGGCGTGCTCGTGAGATGGGCACGCCCCCTGGCTGAATGCTCGCCTTGGCGCGCATTCAAGGCTAGAAATGACGCAGGTCTCTCCGAGGCGCAGGTTCTTGTCGGCATTTAGTTATGAGTAATGAGGCGAGTTATGAGGCGTATTATTTTCTGCGGCGCATATCGTCTTCACTTTGGCCGACGGCTCTGAACTGGCGTACCCCTGTATTTCGTTCAGTTCGTACGA
Organism: uncultured Bacteriovoracaceae bacterium; assembly: GCA_964407515.1. GTDB lineage: Bacteria > Bdellovibrionota > UBA1018 > UBA1018 > UBA1018 > CAYOWB01. The sequence goes on along the minus strand of CAYOWB010000038.1, from coordinate 8,891 downwards.
AAAGCAAGGGTACGTGCCGCTACGTACCCCCTGAAACCGTCCAAGGTGAACGAAAACCGCGGGTACGAACCCCGCGGCACTACCTTCAGGGGGACCGAAAAAGTGCCGAAAAGAAGATGATGGGGACTCTGATCCAGGAGTACGTCCGCTCGGGGGTTTGCGCCGCGATGCTCGTCGTGGCGCTCGTGCCTTTGAGCGTGCCGGGCACGGCCCTGGCGCGGTCTCCTTTCTGTCTTGGGGAGGCGCTCGATCGCCTGCTGAACCCAGGACAGCCTTCCGACCTCACCTATGGCTTCGAAGTGGAGTACAACCTTGCCGAGGCCCCCGCCATTCTTCATTACTACCGGCCCAAGGGTTATTCGACTCAGGAGTGGCTGGCGCTACCGCTCGAGCGTCGCGTGCAGATCGCTCGCGCCATGCAGGCAAGGGCGGGTGGGAGTCGCGGGACGGTCGGATTCGTGCGAATCGAGTCTGCCCCCAGGTTCATCTCTCCGACGTTGACCTTTGAGCTGCACGGAAATCTCGAGATCTCCGAGAACGTCGTGAGTCGGAACTTCTCGGAGGTCATCTCCGCGATGGAATGGCTGGACCGCCATGTGGGGAAGGGATCGCTTCAGGGGCATGTCTCGAAGCCCATCTCCGAAGGGCCCTTGAAGGGCTCGCAGGTCTACCTGAAGTATGACTTCGATCTTTCACAGACCGAAGCCTTGGTTAAAGGATACGAGTCTTACGTCGCCAAGGGTTCCTTGCCTGGACGCAATTTGTTGCACGATTCGTTGCAGCCACTCAGCGAGGCTCGTTACCGCAAGCTGTCCCAGCGGCTTTCGCTCAGGCGTCCGCGATCCGAGGCGAACGTGGACGTCGACACCAAGCTCATCTATGGAACGACCTATCGGCCCGATCTCTATGGCGCCCGAAGAGTCGGGTTCGAAATCCGGCAATGCCACAAACGGCTCGATTGCCTCATTCAGAAGATGCGAGAGCTGAGGGACGAGTTTGAATCAGGGATCGGCATCTATGACGGACTGCCGCCCGGACC
>CAYOWB010000038.1:0-7842 GCA_964407515.1 uncultured Bacteriovoracaceae bacterium | reverse complement strand
GATGATTGGAGAGGGGGCCTATGGCGCTCTTCCGGTCTCGGTGAGACGTTCTTTGGACGAAATCTTCGTGGGGACCTCGCGGGGTGGAGAGCTGAAACTCAACTTCGCCTATCCTCTTCTGGACTGGGAATCCCACCCCGTTCTCGTCTTGGCTAAAGGCGATCTTCAGGAAACTTGGGAAAGTTCGCTAGCCCGACTCCGTGAGGCGACCGATCGATATCAGATCGAGGTGGAAAGGATCGCGGGCCTGCCTTCCAGTTCCTCCGAAAAGGTTCGGGAGCTTCAGGTAGCGGTCGCTCGTTGGGCCCATGAGGGTCGGATCCACACCCTTCTCAAGGAGGGGCAGGATCAGCTTCGCGTGACACGTAAACTGGGCGAACGCATCGCGAAAGACTCGCCGAAGCTACGTCCGGAAATCACGCAGGGAACAGTAAAAATTCGCTATGCGGGTCTTCAAGCCGGCATTCCGTCCGAACATCTCTGGAGTCTTCTGGCTCAGCAGGATGCGCTCCGATGGATAGGGCCTTTGTCGAAGCTTGAACCGGAGACGATCGGGCATGTTCTTCGACATTCGCTCGAGTTCCAGGATTCCCCCTTGACGCTGATGTCTGAGGGGTGGGGCCATCCGCGGACGAAACCCGCTCAAATCGACGCCTGGGTCCGAGCTGTCCAGCGGATGAGTCCAGATCCGAAGAAGACACCCGATTCTTTTCGGAGCCCCAGCCTCCGCGGAATTCTGCCCTACCTGGAGGGGGATCAGGATTCCGCTCTACTCGCGCGTCTCCTGAAGGGAGAACGCTCGAAGGAGGTCCAGTCTTGGCTGATGAAAAAGCTCCAAAGTTTGAGGTTTCAGGGAAAGAACCGGGACTTCGACAAACACTCCTGGTTTGATCTCGTGGTCCGAGGATCGGATGAGGGGCTGACCTTTGACGGGCAGTTCTTGAGAGTCAGGATGGGGGCGGAGGAATTCTCCGTCGAGCTGAATCGGGAGGGGACGCTGAGACTTCTGACCGACACACAGCTCGGCAAGGGGAGAGCTGCCGCAGTCAGGGCCCGTTCAAATCGATTGAAGGCGAAAACACTTCTGAAAAACGAACTGATTTGGAAAGCTCTGGCAGCCGGAAGACCCAACTCCGTGTTCGTGTTCTCCAACGGAGGTGGACACCAGGGAATCGCGGTCGGAGGAAAGCTTTATGAAATGACCCCGAAGGGGATGGGGGTCGGCTCACCTGAGGAGTTCAAACGCGCCTGGGGCAGAGCCTATTCGTTCGAGCTTCAGGTGACCCAGGAACAGGCGGTTCGTTTGCGCGACCAGCTGGAGAGGGATCTCAAGCAGGGCTATCAGTTCAAGTTTCATCCCTCCGGGCCCAACCAAATGAATTGCGCGAAGATCGTGGCTAAGAATCTTGCCGAAGCCGGATTCCTGAAGTTCGAGGACTTGGCGGCGCAGTCCAGTGCGAAGGCCCAGTATCGAGAGCTTCAGAAACGATTGGCCGAGGGAGATGGCGGTGTGCAGCATCTGTATGTCGAGTATCCAGAGGTTGCTGGTTCGAAATGGACCCGCGCGGACACCGTGATGGTCTCGTCTACGTCTGTTGGGTTGGGACTTTTTGCCGGATACCAGTACTACCTGGCCAATCAGAGGGCGAAAGTGAACAAAACCCCTGACTCTGCGGACGTTCCGTTCAGTGAGCTGACGGACCTTCAGCTGAGGGAGACAGCTCAGCACTACGCGCAGAGGAGCCTTTTCCTCCCGATCAACAGGATGTTTCAGATCCACCGGGCGAGAGGGGAGCTCGGTCCTGAGACCCGCAAGCGGATGCAGTCGCTCCCTCTGGATTCGTTTAAATCGCCGGACGATCTCAAGAGCTTCATCGATGATCCGGACCATCGGTTCTTTTTGCAGGAACTCGCCGCAGTCTACCTCCAGGAAGAATTCGAGAAGGAGCGACGTCTCGCCCGCGGCTCCCCGAATCGCCTCAAGCGGACGCCCGCGCTCTGGTGGCGGTGGATCGACGTGGAGTAAGCAGGAATCGAAGAGGAAGAAATTGGTGGAGGCCAGCCGATAGTTGGCGAACATCATCCTCGACGATCTCGATAAGGAGCTGGAGCGCCGGGGTCACAAAATCTGCCGCTACGCCGATGACTGCAACGCCTATGTGCGGTCACGCGAAGCGGGAGAAAGGGTGTTCGAATCGCTGCTCCGGTTCCTTGAACACAAGCTGAAGCTTAGGGTGAACCGTGAAAAGAGTGCGGTTGCCCGTCCGAAGAACAGGACCAATGGCTCCCTTGTTAACTGCGCTGCATAATCTGGCGGCAATGGAAACGGCGGGGAACCAGAATCAGGCGGCTGATAGAAAGGGGCCTTGATAAAGAGCGCGCCTGGAAATCAGCAAACAATGGACGGGGAGCCTGGTGGAACTTCGGGGCTAGCCACATGAACGAGGCCTTCCCAAAGAGGTACTTTGATAAACTGGGGCTGATATCGCTGCTTGATGAACTGCGCCGAGCCCAATGGGCGGCTTGAACCGCCGGATACGGAACCGTACATCCGGCGGTGTGGGAGGACGGGGGCGCGCGCTTCGCGCTAGCCCCCTCCTACCCGATCTTCGTGGCACGGAGAATCGCGCATTTACCAAAGGCGCGAAGCGCCCTAGGAAGGTTCGTCCGACCTGATTCACCGGCAACGGAGTTTGTCGGAAGTTTTGTGACGAACCACGTTCATCCGATTCTGCACGCAGGTGCAAAGGGGATGCTTCTTGATCAAGTTGCTCGGGTCGTGAGGCGCCACTTCAATACAGCCCTCAGCCAGCGTCCACCTCAGAATACTGCCCTGCGCCTTGCGACAATGATCCAGATCCTGGCGTTGAAGCACCGGGAATTCCAAGCCCTCCTCGTTTACACTCCACTCGACGCAGTTTCCGAAGGCCTCCCAGGCATACCGGGAACCATATTCGGCGCGGCAGAAGTCCGCGTCTACCGCACGCTTGAGGCCGGTCTGCGTGTCAATCTCCGCGCAGAAGCCACCCGCTCCAAGCCAAGAATAGTCGACGCGAGGCGCTTCTCCCGCCATCGCGACAGCAGCAAGCGACAGTCCCGCGAGCACAGTCATCATAAACGATTTACTTCTCATATCTAATTCCCTCTTCTGGATATTAATCTTGAATCACGCTCAGCCTGCCCGTCCGGCAGGTCATACTACCTACGCTGGGCCTTATAGGGAGCCGATCGAAAGAAAGCTACCCCCTTAAGCCAAGGTGCCAGAATTTGGAACCGATCGAAGAGTGAGGGACCGGGCTAGGGCTCTAGCGGTGCCGAACGCGGGACTTGTTGAAGGAATGAGCCTTGCTGCGCCTCGCATGGATGCGCGGCGGTTGGAGGAAGAATATTTTGGATCAAGAGGGGATCGAGTAGGAATCGAAGAGGAAGAAATTGGTGGAGGCCACGCGATAGTGGGCGAACCGCTGGTCGTCGTGCGGGAGCACCCGGCTCGGTGGAAGAAACAGTGCACGCGCCCGGAGCTTGCTGGCGGCTAGTCCGGGCGCTACTCGGCCGAGGTGTTTGCTCGGAAAAACTCCGCGATTTGCTCTTTGGCGACCCGGCTCTGAGCGGCATCCATGACGAGTTTCTCAAAGAGGTTCTCGTCGGCGATTACTCTATGTCCGTTCACCTGGAGAAAAACCGACGCGGTGAGCGCAGCGATCCGCTTGTTTCCGTCGTTGAAGGCGTGGTTCTTCACCAGATGGAAGAGGTATGCGGCGGCCATCTCGTACAGGTCTTTGTGAAGGTAGTCCTCGCCAAAGCATGCCTCTGGCTGAGCCAGGGCCGAGAGCAATAGCCCTTCATCGTTTACGCCATGAGAGCCACCAAATGTTTCAATCTGGATCTTATGGAGAGTGAGAACCTGTTCGAAGGTGAGGAATTTGGGACTCGGGCTCATTTCGCGAGGTTCTTCATCATCTTGCGGTATCGTTGATTGATGTCACCAGCGGCCTTGAGTACTTCCTCGTCGGTTGCATGAGCGGGCGCCTTTTCGCGAATGAAGCGAATATTGAGCCCGTCCTCCTTAGGGGTGACTTCAACGACGGTGTTCCGGTCGATCTGATAGAGTTCGGCGATCGGCTTGTCGATGATCAAGCCCAGGCTCGAACCAATAGCCGTTAGGTTTTTTCTCATGGCAACCACCTCACTGAGGATAGTATCATGATTATATGTGAGATTCAATGGTGGTAAAGTATATATGAAAACACGTGAAATGACGGATAGTTAATAAACAGCCCCGTCCAGACACTTCTTTCATCCTGAACAAAGTTATCCTTTCCGAGTGGACGGCGCGAACTGAAAGCCTGCCCACGAAGGCGCGTGGATCGCAGTGCAACCGGGGCGCCGCATTTATTACGCTGATGAGTGAGGGTCGGTTGAGATTCAGCCGCAAATGGAAGCAGTGAGCGATCGGAAGTGAATGACGTACCCGCTGTTTTTGTCCACCTTGGACAGTTTTGAAGGGTACGTGGCAGGACGTACCGGTGATTCTTGTACAAAGTGGACAGAAAATACGTGTACGTCAGCTGGCGGCGGGTGATCGAGGTGATGGGGGCGCCCCGAAATCCTGGTTTCATGCGCACACCGCGCATGAAATCCCAAAGAACTTGCATGGGGAAGGTCGTCGCTGGCGGTCTTCCCCGTTTGCTTTCTGTCCCTCCCTTTTAAGTCAGGCTTATGCGTGCGCAGATTTTGGGGGTAACCGCGCCGCGAACAGTGGAGGAAGAATATTTTGGATCAAGAGGGGATCGAGCAGGAATCGAAGAGGAAGAAATTGGTGGAGGCCACGCGATAGTGGGCGAACCGCTGGTCGTCGTGCGGGAGTACCCGGCTCAGTGGAAGAAACAGTGCACGCGCCCGGATCTTGCTGGCAGCTAGTCCGGGCGCTAATTGTGCTCGATCAGGCGGCCAACACCAGTTCCTCAAAAAGCGCGGATGGTGCGGAGGCTTTGCCGCGTCCTTTGGCTTTGAGTTCAACCAGCCCCGCTTCTTCGAGCGCCTTTACGTCCTGATACACGTTCTTGAAGTCTCGCCCCGTCAGGCGCGCGAGCGCCTGCATGGAGGCTGGCTTCTTTCGTCTGATGACGGTCAGGATTTCGAGACGAGCGGGCGTGATGACGCGCCCCAGGGTTTCGAAATCTGGAAAACTGAGGATCGCCATTCCCGCATAGCGCCCGGTGGGTTCTTTCATCTCGTTGAAAACCCGGTTACTGGCTTCTCGATCCGACTCAACTAGCAGCAGTGCTCTCTTAACCTTCATAGATGAATCCCTCCCTTCGGATCAGTTCGCCCACGTCTCGCCGTAGCTCGTCGATTCCTCGAAAGAGATACGGAAGCTCCACATCACCCAGGTGGAGGTGATGCCCTTTCGGACGATGGTTATCGAATCCCACCAACGTGCGCCCGCCCTCCGACAACCAGATGCGATACTTGATGCCTTCGGGGAAGGCTGCGGACTTCGGAACCTGCCAGATCACGACCTCAAAGACAGCTGATCGTACCCCGTCGTGGTGATTCAAGTACCGCTTCTGTTGCAGAATGGTTCGAGCTTTCACTAATGGTTAATATGCCATTAGTTACCCGAGGGGAGCAAGGAAAGAGTGAATCTTTTCGGGGGAGGGTGATGTCACGCACTCCGGAAGCTCATATTCGCAAGTAAATCCGTGCGGTTGAGCGAAGGTATTGGGTGCGCTCAAAACGTTGAGGTTTCCGAGCTGGATATACTCCGGTCTCATTGGGTTCATGCATGATGGGTACCTAGAGTTTCGACAGAAGATGGCCTATGGTAATCAGCATGCGAAAGCTCTTATTCTTAGTCCTGTTTACAAGTTCCGTGTCGCTTGCTGGCGAAGTTGCTCTTACGTTCGATGATGCTCCGCGCGGAGATGGGCTGTACTTCAAAGGGCCAGAGAGAACTGAGCAGTTGATCCGAAAGCTAAAAGCAGCAGATGTTTCGGCGGCGTTCTTTTGTAACACGAGGGATCTGACAAGAGAGGGCTTGGTGCGCCTCAGAAGCTATGCTGATGCTGGCCATATCATTGCCAACCATACACATTCTCATCCGGACTTAAACAAGGTCGGACCGGAGGAGTTCATCCGAGAGATTCAAAAGGCGCACTCCATCCTTGCAGGGATTTCGACATTTCGCCCCTGGCTTCGCTTTCCCTATCTCCATGAGGGCAAGGACATCCCGAGCCGAGATGCAGTCAGAACGGCGCTTGTTAAACTGGCTTACACGAACGCATACGTTACGATACGGAATTCAGACTGGCTGTTAGACGCCTTATTTCAGGAGGCTCTTCAGCAAGAAAGGCAGATCGACCTTGAGAAACTGAAGAAGGTTTATCTCACGATTCTTTGGGCGGGGATCGAGTTATACGACACCGTTGCAATCAAGATACTTGGAAGGTCGCCCAAACATGTCCTGCTTCTGCATGAGAATGACCTTGCCGCACTCTTTATTGATGATCTCATTCAGCTCCTTCGGGATAAGGGGGGGCGCGTGATCTCTCCAGACGAAGCTTACCGAGATCCTTTAGCGAAGATGACTCCCTCTGCCTTGCGGCTGAACTGGGGAAGAATCGCAGCGCTTGCAATGGACAATGCCTACCCGGGCCCTTTGTTAACTCGATGGGACGATAAGGAGCTTCGTAACCTTGTTAAAGACGAAGAAGTGTTCCACTAAGAAATCACTAGTTTCATGCGCACACCGCGCATGAAATCCCAAAGAACTTGCACGGGGAAGGTCGTCGCTGGCGGTCTTCCCCGTTTGCTTTCTGTCCCTCCCTTTTAAGTGAGGCTTATGCGTGCGCAGTTTCCTGAAGACACCCTTCCGGCGTCTTTTCTCCAAGCGTGTTTCGGGCACCCGGAACGGCCCGATCGTTTAATTTTTTAAACATCGGCGTTTAATCTTTAGGAAATTAAACGTTTTCGAGGATCCCGAAAACGGCGCATTTTGGCCAAAAAGCGGTCTCCTTCGCTTTCATCACGAGTACTTGCACCTAGCCACCACAGCGTTTGGTCGTGTCGGCACGGATTGTGATGAATGCCCTCTCAAAGCTCGCGGCTTCGCCGCGACGAGGGGACATTTGAAATTGAGATTCAATCATAGAAATACCGAACGCGACCTGACCGGACACCGGCCGAATCCCGGCCCGAATCCCTGGCCTAACGGGGAGCCGAATCGAGTGGTGTGGTCTATGGACCACCCGCAATCCAGTTTCCGCATTCATCCCGCCGCCTTCTGCCTCGGCTCTTACGCTCCCGGGAATTGACCACACTCCCTCAACCAGAGGTTTTCGTGAGTGTGGTCAATTCCCGGATCGCAGAGCAGCAGGCCTTGGCGACGGGACGGGGCGGTTTCGGAGCGCGGGGGAACGAACTGAGCGAGGAGACTAGGACATGATCATCCTTCAGCAACGAGATTGCAGGCTTCTACGTCTGTGCTACGAGCAGCAGTTTCTGACGACGAAGCAGATACTGAAGCACATTTTTGGCGGCGTTCATCGAAGCGAGGGGTACCGCCGGCTCAAGGAACTGGAACGATCCGGCTTCATCAAACGCGTTCCCTCCATTACGGCTGGGACCGGAGACTACATTCGAGTTACCCCGAAGGGGGCGGATATCGCGTATGGGGAGTGCAAGCTTCTGGTAACGCAACACCCGCGGCTGAACCTTTACCTGATTCGGCATGACATTCTGGTTACCGAAGTTCGACTCAGGCTTCAGGCGCTTTGGCAGGACGCGTTTTGGGTCGCAGAGCAGCACCTCCGGGAACAGTGGGTATCAAAGCCGTTCGAC
>CAYOWB010000037.1:15922-22708 GCA_964407515.1 uncultured Bacteriovoracaceae bacterium | reverse complement strand
CTGAAGAAAAGCTCGATTCCGACTGCGCCTGCCCGACCTGCCAAACGTATTCGCGCGCGTACCTGCACCACCTCATCAAGTGCGATGAACTTCTCGGCTGGCAGCTGCTCGCCACGCACAACCTCTACTTCTACCACCGTCTGATGCGTGAGATGCGCGAGAGCATTCTGGTAGACCGGTTTCTGGCCTACTACGAGGCCAAGCGGCCCATCCTTCTCCAAGGAGATGAGGATTATCCCGTCACTCCTCCGAAGCGTTCCAGAAAACGTTCCATGCGCTGGCGCAAGCTCGGCGACTATGAACTCCATGACAGTCCCCAAGGTTTCACCAACATCCGCCAGATCAGCTCGGGCGAGATCATGCACTCTGTAAGCGACCCCGCCGAAGAAGCGAACCGCCTTTATATCGAGCAATCACGCCTCGCCGATCGGCTGAAGGACTCCGCCAACACCGACCCTCTCGTGATTTGGGACGTAGGACTCGGCGCTGCCTCGAACGCCATGGCCGCCATTCAATGCTTTGAGCGCGTCTTAACGACTCACGGCTCCGTCCGCCCCATGCGTCTCATCAGCTTTGAGTGCGACCTCGATCCCCTGCGGCTGGCAGCTAAGCATGGCGAACGCTTCGCCCATCTCCGCCATTCGGCCCCGCATGCGCTCCTGGAATCCGGACGATGGACTCACCCCTCCGGCCTCTTGACTTGGGAACTTCTGCACGGCGATTTCCTCGAACTCTTCGAGTCAACCGCAGCGGCCGGGCTCATTTTCTACGATCCTTTTTCCTACAAAACCGATTCCAAGCTGTGGACGCCTGAAGTATTCCGCAAGATCTTCCAGCATTGCCAAACGACTGCCACGGAGCTGTACACGTACTCCGCATCCACCGCTGTCCGGGTCGCCCTTCTCTCGGCGGGATTCTACGTCGCGCGCGGCACCGGTACAGGGCCGAAATCCGAGACTTCTATTGGGCTTACTCCGCTCGCTCTCGCCGTCGCTTCAGCCCCGCTCCTCGGTGAGGAATGGCTTCAGCGCTGGAGCCGAAGCGACGCCAAGTTCCCACCAGCACTTCCTGCGGAAGAACAGGCGGCCTTTGAAAACTCCCTTCGAAGGCACCCTCAGTTTGAAGCGATTTCTCACGCCCTCTATAGAACAATTCCTTAACTCTTGACCGATCATTCTTCATCCCGTCAGACCTCCGAAACGGCTACAATACTAATCTGAACACAATCCAAGGGGGTCACGGATGCTGCTATCCAATGCAAAGCTGAGAACCAAGCTACTGGCCGCATTCATCGGTGTGGCTGCCGTCGGCGCCGTCGCCGGGTTCTTCGGAATCGCCGGGCTCCAACGCAGTTCGGCAGCAATGTACAAACTGGTTCAGGAGGACGTGAAGTATCTCGACGTTGCCGCGGAGGTCGAGATCACGCTCCTGCAGCTCCGCCGCTTCGAAAAGGACTTCTTCCTCAATATCGGTACCCCTGGCGCCGAGAAGTACCTGGAACGCTGGCAGAAGAACCAAGGCAAGTTTCTCTCTTATGTGAAGGAACTTTCATCGCGAATCGATGCAGACCCGGATTTCACCGACGAGCAGAAGAAGATCTCAGAGCGGCTCAGGAACCACGCGGAAGCGTATGTCGCCGGTTTCCAGCGAGTCTCCGAACAAGCCCGATCCACCCAGGGCATCACGGCGGCCACCGCGAACATGCTCATGGAGCCCTTCAAGGACGGAGCCCGGCAGATGGACGAGGACATGACGACAGCCGTGGCCATGGGGCATAAGATGGTCGACGACGTCTCCAAAGAAGCCGTTTCGCTTTCTGATCGCCTTCAGCTTCTGACCATCATCGCAGTGCTGGCCGGTCTTGCGATCTCCATCGCGGTGGGCATCGGCATCGCGAATGCGCTCACCCGCCCGATTCTCCAGGTCGTCGAGATGCTCGAAAAACTCAGCGTCGGCGCCATTCATGGCCTCAAAGCGAACGTGACCACACAGGACGAAGTAGGCCAGCTCGGTAAATCCACCAACGCCCTGATCGGCAGCTTGAACGACCTTGTCGCCTTCATGGATCAGGTCGGCTCCGGAGACCTCACGCGTGACCTCCAGACCCGCTCCGGACACGACGAAGTCACCGCGGGCGTGAACCACATGGTACAGAAGCTCCGCCAACTGGTGGGCCAGCTCCATCAGACGGCCTTCCAAATCTCTTCGAGCGCGGATCAAGTCAATGCCGCCAGCCAGTCACTCTCGCAAGGCGCGACCGAGCAGGCTTCATCCCTCGAAGAAATCACCGCCACCATGACCGAGATCACATCACAAACCAAAGCCACGGCGGAAAACTCCAGTCAGGCAAACCAGCTGACGGCCGAGGCACGAGACGCCGCGACGAACGGACTGAATCAAGTCCGCACCGCCATCGAAGCGATGGAACAGATTAACACCTCGAGCAAGCAGATCGCGAAGATCATCAAGGTGATCGACGACATCGCCTTCCAGACCAATCTCCTGGCGCTCAATGCCGCGGTCGAGGCGGCTCGCGCCGGAACGCACGGAAAGGGCTTTGCCGTCGTCGCCGACGAAGTCAGAAACCTCGCCAGCCGCAGCGCCAAAGCAGCCAGGGAAACAGCCGAGCTGATCGAGACCTCCGTCAAGCACGTGGAGAACGGCGTACAACTGGTCCAGCAGACCTCATCAGCCTTCGAAACGATCGCACAGGGAGCCACCAAGGCCGCCGACCTCGTGGGCACCATCGCGGTCGCCAGCAACGAGCAGGCCCAAGCGATCGGACAGGTATCGACTGGACTGACTCAGATCGACGGCGTCACTCAGCAGAACACGGCGAGCGCCGAGGAAACTGCGTCGGCGGCTCACGAACTGACGGCTCGGACCAGTGAGCTGAACCGCATGCTCGCGGCGTTCAAACTCGCCTCGGATCAATCCAACATCGGGAGTCCCGCTCTCTTGACGGCGCCGATGCACGAGTAGCACAGCCGCGAAAGCACTTGCAAAAGCCCGGGGGGCTTCGTTATCCCTGAGTTATGCCCAAACTGTCCGTCATCGTACCCGTGTATAACGAGGCCCGCCATCTCGAGAAGGTGATCGACGTCCTGATGACCTCTCCTTGCCCGATCGAGCGTGAATGGGTCTTCGTGGATGACCGCTCAAAAGACGATTCACTCCGAATTCTGAAAGACTGTGCGGAGAAACACGGGTTCCGGGTGATCGAACAGCCCGTGAACCGCGGAAAAGGCGCCGCGATCATCCGTGGAATCCAAGAAGCCACGGGTGATATCATCATGATCCAAGACGCCGACTTCGAATACGACCCGACTGACATTCCCGCGTTGCTACAGCCCATCCTGAACGAAAAGGCCGACGTGGTCTACGGCAGCCGATTCAAGAAGAACAGTCCGCAGGTCCACAGGACGTACCACTACTTCGTGAACCGCCTACTGACCATCCTGAGCAACCTGTTCTCCGGGATCTACCTCACGGACATGGAGACCTGTTACAAGATCTTCCGCGCGGATCTGCTCAAGTCGATGTGCCTTCAGTCCCAGCGCTTCGGCATTGAAGTCGAACTTACCGCCTATCTCGGCAAAGTGCGAGCCCGGATTTTCGAACTGCCGATCTCGTACTATCCCCGCACGCGCCTGCAGGGAAAGAAGATCAATTGGAAGGACGGCTTTGCCGCGCTTTGGCATCTGATACGCTTCAACTTCATGGTGCCTTACCCCCTCGCGTTCAAGGACCTGCCCTCGAAGTACCGTCCCTGAAGCGGGGCAGCGAAACTTTCAGTTGGTCGCCATTCCGTTTTCTTGCTAAATCGATCCAAGATGACGTTCTGGCTCAAGAGCGCGGTGCTGATCCTCTTCCCGATCGTGGCGATGCTTGCTGTGTGGATCTCGCCGCTATCATTCGTTCCGGTGCCTTGGCCGGATGACTCTGCCTTTTACTTCGTCGCTAAAGACTTGTTTCAATGGCCTCCACGCTGGGTGATGCTACCGCAGGCTCCGTTCGAGCCCACGTATCGCATCTTCAACTTCAACACGATGCCCCTGTACCCAGTGCTCATCGGTTTGGGCAGACTCATTGGAATCGATGGAAGCTTCGCGCTTAAAATCTGGCCACTCACCGCCTGGGCGCTGAGCGGCTCACTGCTTCTTTGGGTGCTCTTCCGACGTGGACTCCCCTTCATCGTCACGCTAGCCGTGGGACTCGTTTTCATGGCGGATCCCGTCATGCGTTGGGCTTCGGTGCTGATTCGTCCTGAGTCCCTGATCGCGCTCTTCGGAATGGCGATCGTCCTCGGCATGACGTACGGCTTTCCCGAGAGACTCAAACCACGGGGACTCTGGGATCCGATCGCCGCCCTCCTCGCTCTAGCGGCATACGCCCACTTCAACGCCATTCATCTCTTGTTTCCGGTGGTATTCTACTTCGCGTTCCAGCCCAGGCGACTGTTTGAGATCGGCTCACGCACTGCGCTCTATCTACTCCCCTGGGCCGTCGCGGTGCTCTTCCACATCAAACTCTTCATCCAGCAGATGACGACGCAGTGGAGCCGGCTGAATATCCCCAACCATTGGCTCGACTCACTGCCGAATGCGCTGGCCAGCCTCTTCCAGAACCTCGGTAGCCCGACCGCTTGGCCGCGGTACATTTTGTACGCAGGCGGCGTGATGTGGGCACTGCTACTGATCGCGGTGGTGATCGGCCTTTTGTTTCCCTTCTTCAACCGGATTTGGGACACGGCAGTCGCGCTTCGCTCGCAGCACCCGAGGCCCGAGACGCCCCCTAAAGCGATCTCCGAATCCTTCGGATGGGGACTCGTTCCCGCCGGCGGCTGGGTACTGGGGGCCGCTTGGCTTTGGCACACGAAGCCCGAAGTGTGGTTTGTCTTCTATCTCCATGTCGCGATCTGGACCTTTGCCGGCGTCGCACTCACGTCGCTCTGGAGAAAACGGGCATACGCACTCTTCATCCCCGCTGCCGTCATCGTGGCCGCGACCGGATCACTCTTCCTGCAGGTAAACGTTAGCCAGGCGCGAAAACTGGCGCGCGAGTCGAGCTGGACTTGGGCGCGCTATCAGGACTTCGTCCAATGCGTGGATACACAGCTGACGAAACTGGAAAGGAAGACTGGGAAACAAGGCGGACTCCACGTCTGGTGCCCCACCTTCCCGGACATCACCATCGAGCTCTCCCGACGTCACCCGCACTGGCACCTCACCCGCACCAACGACTTCAATGACCGAGCAGCCCTGGCCATTCAGCACGGACACGATGTCGATGCCGTCGTCGTCACGGAAACCATCCGGAACGAGGAGCGCGAAATCAACGCACCTGCCGATGATCACCCGTTCGTCACCTCGCTTTGGATGACGTGGAAACCTTACTTCCTTTACAACCTTTGGGTGGATCCAGACTGGAAACAGAACCGCTGGATCTGTCAAACCGGCCGCTGGCAGGCCTTCCTGTTCATGGAGCCGACGGACGGGAATCCCAAACCAAAGCGCGCCACTCACCCGATTTTCGGACCCGCGTTACCGGCCGACCCAGAAGAGCTGAGTAACGCGAACTGACTGCCTCGACATCCGGCTGGATCAATCCGGAGAGGACGAGAAGACCGCCCGGTTGAAGCCGTGACGTCAACTGTTCAGAAAAATGCAGCAACACGGGCTTGAGAATGTTCGCCACGATCACCGGATAGGAAGAAACATCCTCGAAAAGGACCGTTCCGATCCGCAACCGCTCCGAAACCCCATTGAGCTGGGCATTTTCCGTCGCGTTTTCGTTGGCCAGCGGATCGATCTCGACCGCGTCCACCTGCGCTCCAAGCAGCGCAGCGCCCACTGAAAGAATTCCGGATCCGCTTCCGAAGTCGAGCACGCGTGCTCCACGGAGCTGCTCACGACATTCACCGAGACTTTGCAGGCACAGCTGCGTCGTCTCATGCGTCCCTGTCCCGAATCCGGCCCCAGGATTGATCCGCAGAAGGACTTCGTCGCCCTCCGCGCGCGTCTCTTGATCCCACGCGGGGATCACATGCCAGAACGGAGGAACTCGAGCACCGGTGAAGGACGCTTTCCACTGAGCATCCCAATCTTCCGGCTTCTGCTCCTCGACGGGACCGCCTTCGATCCCCGCCTTGTCGGCCAGGAGCTTCAAGGCGCTCTCGGCCTGCTTTCGCTCCCCGAAGTAGAGTTCGGCCTCGCCGGTATCCTGCACGCCGACCCAATCACGGTCGGCAGGTGCCTCGCCAGAGTCCACGACCCACGAATCCGTCTGAAAGCCCTGTTCGACGGCCTTCTCACTGAGAAGCGTCCCTTCGTGAATGCCGAGCAGGCCGCGTTTCTGCAGCTCGCGCCAGCACCAGGCGAAAAACTCCTCACGGTCTCGCGAATGCCCTTCGATCTTGACGTACTTGGGCACACGCACACGAATGCGAAAAGTCGAACCAGAAGTCGTGCCAGTCATGAGTGAACTCCGGACTACCGACGGTTAGCCGTTGGGGTTGGAGCGGCCACCACCAGCGCCGCCACCGCCCTCACCACCGCCGCCGCCGCCCGACGGAGCCGAGTCATTCCCGCCGCCACGAGGCTGCGAGCCCGGACCAAACTGAGCCGTACGGTTGTTGCGATTGAAGCGGCCACCGCGACGGCGATTCCGACGGCGATTGTTGGCACCGCCGCCTCCGCCACCGCCATTCTGGCCACCGCCGCCACCGCCATTCTGGCCGCGGCTTCCACCACCGCCCCAGTTTCCACGGGGCTTGCCGCCACCCTG
>CAYOWB010000037.1:13024-15908 GCA_964407515.1 uncultured Bacteriovoracaceae bacterium | reverse complement strand
AGTCGGAGCATGACCGCCCGAGGCCATTCCGGCCAAGGCCGCGTCCTGCGCCGCCTGAGCGCGGAGGAATGCGAGACGATCTTCTTCATTCTCGAAGCCGTCGTCGTCACGATCATTGTCATGACGATCATCGTCATGACGGTCATCGTCACGCTGGCCACTCACATCGCGCTGGTCTTCAGTGCCACCTGCGTGATTCTGGCCTTCCTGATCCTCGTTCCCTGCGACGTTCCCAGGCTCAACACCCTGATTCTGAGACCGAGGCGTGATGATCTGACGCGGTCTCTGGAATTCCTCCGAACCCCCCTGCTGCATCTCAGGAGCCTGACCTTCCGCACCCTGGGGCACGCCCTGTGCGGCCACACCGGTGTCGTTCGGGTCACGCGGCTCACGCTGCGGCTGCCGGTTGCGGTCGCGATCCCGATCGCGATTGCGATCGCCACGATCGTTACGATCCCGATCCCGGTTGCGGTCACGGCCACGATCGCGGTTACGATCGCGTCCGCCACGGTCACGGTCGCGTCCGTCGCGACGGCCTGCTTCACGCTGCTGATCGCGTCCGCGTTCAGCGCCGGGGCGCTTGTCGCCGACGACTTCAAACTGCTCCGGATGGAAATCCGTCACGGCCTGCAGGTAAACCTGCTTGCGATAGCGGCGTTCCAGCTGGTCGATGCTTTCGCGTTCGTCGATCGCGAGCATGTCGATCACATCCGGGTGCGCCTGCACCAGGATCTTGCCGACTTCGCGCTCGATGCCTTCGCGCTCGATCTCGCGCATCACTTCGTAAGCCACGGTCTGCTTACTCTTGATGAAGCCCTTGCCTTCGCAGTGGCTGCAGGAATCGCACAGAGCGCGGACCATCGTGTCGCGCGTGCGCTTACGGGTCATTTCCACCAAGCCGAGCTCGGAGATCTTGAGAATGCTCGGGCGGGCGCGGTCTTTCTTGAGCGCCTCTTCGAGCGCGCGGTACACGCGCTGTTTGTTCTCTTCCTTCTCCATGTCGATGAGGTCGATGATGATGATGCCGCCGCAGTTGCGCAGGCGCAGCTGGTAGGCGACTTCCTGAACGGCTTCGAGGTTCGTCTTGAGGATCGTGTCCTCGAGGTTCTTCTTACCGACGTACCGGCCGGTGTTCACGTCGATCGCGACAAGCGCTTCGGCCTGGTCGATGACGAGGTAACCGCCCGACTTCAGCCACACCTTGCGCTCGAGCGCTCGGGAGAGTTCCGTCGAGATGTTGTACGCGTCGAAAATCGGGATATCACCGTGATACAGCTCGACCTTCTGCCGGAGCGACGGCATGAAGTGCGAGACGAACTTCTGAATCTCGTTAAAGTGATAACGGGAATCGACGATGATCTTGTTGATGTCTTCGGTGACCCAGTCGCGGATCGCGCGGAGCACGGAGTTGAGATCTTCGTACACGAGCGCGGGCGCCGAGACGTTCGCCGCCTTCTCGCGGATTTCGTCCCAGAGGCGGGTCAGATAATCGATGTCCTGCTTGATCCTGCGTTCGGAGTGCGCCTTGCGGCGCTGCCGGCCGCGGCGGACGCGATGCCGCTCGCGGTCCGGACGATGAAGCCCAGATGACGCGGACGATTGCGGTCGACGTACTCGCGCAGACGACGGCGTTCGTCGTCACGGTCGATGCGGCGGGAAACACCGACGTGGTCGATCGTCGGCATGCAGACCAGATGACGGCCTGGCAAGCTGATGTGGCAAGTGAGGCGCGCGCCCTTCGTGGCGATCGGGTCCTTGGCCACCTGAACCAGGACTTCCTGGCCTTCCTGCAACAGGTCCTGAATGTTCACTTCGTGACGAGGCTTATTGACCGTCTTCGGACGGATCCGACGATCGCGCGAGCGCTGCTCGTTGAATTCCGGCCGGCGGTTACGTCCGCCCTGCGCGTCCTTCTGCAAGGACTGGATGCGGTGGTCACCCTGGGTGCTCGGAGCCGCGACCTGCGGCTTCTCGGCGGCGACTTCGCCCTGCGCGCCTTCTTCGTATACCGGTCGGTTCGGCTCTTCGCCGAGCACGGCCTGGTCGTCGTAATAAGTTTCCGGAGCGTTCTCGGGGAGTGACTGACCTGGGCCTTGTCCCTGGTTCTGTTGCTGCCCCTGTACGATCTGGCCTTCGCCCGGACGGCGTTCTTGGCCACGGCGACGGTTCCGTCCACCGCGACGGCCGCGGCGATGACGGCGGCGGCGTTCGCCACCCTCTTCACCCGGCTGGCCCGGTCCACTTCCTTCGACATCACCTCCCCCCGCGTCGCCCTCATCGCCTTGGCCGGCTTCCATATCGCCGCCATGAGCCTGCGCTTCGACCGTAGTGGCGCGATTTCCGGCATTTTCATCGATCTCGTCACCGCCACGTCCTCCTGCGCGACGCCCCTCCTCGCGAGGCACCTCATTGCCAGGCGCCACCTTGCCTTCGGGCTGCTTGTCGCTCGGATCGTCTTCAGCCCCCATGCCGACAGGATCCTCAGGATCTTCTTCGTCGTCATCGCCACCATGGACGATGTCATAGGGTTCGTCACTGGAGGCGCCCTGAGCCAAATCTTCCGGGGCTTGCTCGATGGATTCACTCGGCGCCGCATTCACTTCGGAGGGCGCATCACCGGAGATGTCACCCGCGACTTCACTCGGCTGACCTTCCGCCGGGGCCGGTTCGCCCTGGGAAGCACCTTCCGCGAGAGCAGCCTGCGCCTCGTCCGAGGTCGCCACCGGTTGAGCGGCGTCTTCCGCTTCGGGACCTTCTTCTTCTTCAAAGATTTCAGAGTGGACGTAGACGTCGTCGACGTAGAGGAATGCGGCCTTTTCGAGGCCGATATCGACGCCCGCGGCCTGCATGCCGGGAAGCACCCGGGTGGCGCGGGCTTTCTCGA
>CAYOWB010000037.1:5383-12994 GCA_964407515.1 uncultured Bacteriovoracaceae bacterium | reverse complement strand
CCGGACGCGCTCTCGACCAAGAGTTCCTGGATCTCGCCATCTTCCATCAAGGCGATGCGAGTCTCCGGAAGCGACGCATTGATAATGAGTTCTGTGGACATGCTGCTCTCCATACGGCGAGGGCTTCGGAGAAGCCGTCACCAGGTTATGGAAACCAGTGGCATCCAGGCAGCAGGTAAGTTTCGTTCAGAGTTCGCGCGAAAGATGGCGGGGTCCACGTCTGCGGTGGACCTTCGGTCAGGACGCAGTGGCTTTCTCCCTGCGTCCGTACCTTGATATTCGTCACCTTGTGAAGGCCCTTGAATCCAGCCATAGGCCAGAACAGCGAGTCCGGTGGCAGCGCCTAAAGCAGCGCCGAAACCGACGTTCACCAGATGCTTTTCTGGCTGGCTATAAAAGGGCAAAGTCGATGCTCCCAAAACTGTACCCACGGCAGTACTGATGCCGATGGTTTCCCAAAATGAATTTCCCGAACTGGCGCAATATGCGTGCGGGGCCCACAACAGGGCTCCCAGCAATCCCAAGACGGGTAAAAAAACCCCGAAACGCTTTTTTGACTCGGGGACCGAGGAGGTCTTTTTCCTCAATTTCTTTTTTAATCAGGGCTGCGAAAACTCTCTTGCAAGAGCCCACGCGCCCAACCTTTCTCTACTTATAGAGTTAACGAATCCACCTTGACACTTCAAGTAAAAAGTAGACACTAGCGGGATGCATCAAAAGGGCCACCACCACCATCATGCGGATTTTGAACGAGTGATCTGGATCGTCCTTGATGGTGTCGGAGCTGGTGCGCTCCCGGATGCCGCCAAATATGGAGACGAGGGTGCTAACACCCTCGGACACTTGGCTAAGACGTTGAAAGATCAGTATCATCACCTGCTTCAGATTCCCAACCTCAAATCACTCGGCATTGGAAAAATCACCGCGATGGAAGGAATCAGCGACGGCTCCTGCGGCCCGCTGCATCGCACCGGCGTGGCGGCTTACGGACGCAGCCGGGAAAAATCTGCCGGGAAGGATACCTCCTCCGGCCACTGGGAGTTGGCGGGCGTCCCGGTCGAACAGCCCTTCGCTACTTACCCCAACGGCTTTCCCCACGAGATCGTCGATCGCTGGGTGAAGGAAAATGGCCTGCCCGGAGTTCTCGGCAACAAAGCCGCCAGCGGCACTGAGATTCTCGAGGAGCTGGGCGCCGAACATGTCAGAACCGGAAAGCCGATTCTCTACACCAGCGCCGACAGCGTCTGGCAGGTCGCCGCTCACGAAGAAGCGTTCGGTCTCGACCGCCTCTACAAGATCTGCAAGTCGGCTCGGAAGATCTGTGACGAGCTCCAGATCGGCCGCGTGATCGCACGACCGTTCATCGGCGACGAGAAGCAGGGCTTCAAGCGGACCTATCACCGCAAGGACCTCTCCTTCGAGCCCCTGGCTCCGACTTACCTCGACGGCCTCACCCACCGTCACATCATGACAACGGGCATCGGAAAGATTTCTTCCATCTACGCCGACAAGGGGATCCAGAAGAGCATCGAGACCGCCGGGAACACCGACGGGATCCGAAAAATCCTCGAACAGATCAGCGTCGGTACGAAGGGACTCATCTTCTGCAACCTGATCGACTTCGACATGCTTTACGGGCATCGCCGTGATGTCCAGGGACTCGGAAGAGCGCTCGAAGAATTTGATCGCGCGATACCGGAACTCATGGACGTGATGACTCCCAAAGACCTGCTGGTTCTCGTGGCGGACCACGGAAACGACGCCACCCATCCCGGTACCGACCACACGCGCGAATACATTCCGATCCTCGCATACTCGCCCGTCCGTACCGCGGCGCAGCCACTCGACCTCGGAACCCGCGACACCTTCGCGGACGTGGGAGCGACCATATTCCATGCGCTCACCGGCGAAGAAGTCGGCACTGGCAAGTCGTTCCTGCATGAGATTCTCGGAAAATAGAACGCCCCCGGAGGGTTCATGTTAACTCCAGCCTTGATCATCCAGAAGAAACGAGACGGAGAAGAGCTGACGCAGGAAGAGATCCGCGACTTCATCCGCGGCGTCTCCTCAGGTGAAGTCGCGGATTACCAGGCCACCGCTTTCCTGATGGCAGTTTACTTCCGCGGCATGACGCTCGACGAGACCGTGGCGCTCACCGAGGCGATGCTCGAAAGCGGTGACCGCTATCGGCTGGACGACGTGTTCGGCCCCAAGGTCGACAAGCACTCCACTGGCGGCGTCGGCGACAAAGTTTCGCTGATCCTCGCCCCCCTCGCCGCGGCCTGCGGACTCCGCGTGCCGATGATGTCAGGGCGGGGTCTGGGTCACACGGGCGGCACGCTCGACAAGCTGGAGTCGATCAACGGCTTCGACGTCCGCCTGCCCTTCGACCGCTTTAAACAAGTGTTGAATGACGTCGGCTGCGCGATGATCGGCCAGACCGATAAAATCGCCCCGGCCGACAAGAAGCTCTATGCGCTCCGCGACGTAACAGGCACCGTGGAGTGCATCCCGCTCATCACGGCCTCGATCCTTTCGAAGAAGCTCGCCGAGGGCGCGGACGCCCTGGTGCTTGACGTGAAGGTCGGCAACGGCGCCTTCATGAAGTCTCGCGAGTCCGCCCGCAAGCTGGCCAAGACGATTACGCAAGTAACGAAGAAAATGGGCATGCGCTGCCGCGCGGTCCTCACCGACATGAACCAGCCGCTCGGCTACGCCGTAGGCAACGCGATCGAGATGCGCGAGTCGATCGAGATCATGCGCCGCGGCCGCGATACTCCCAAGTGCAAGGAAGGCCCCTCCTCCTGTGATCTCCGCGAGCTGACCATTCAGCTCTGCGCCCACATGCTTGAGGTCGGCGGCGCGGTCCGCAGCCTGGCGCAAGGCCGGAAGCTCGCGATCGAAAAACTCACGGACGGCAGCTGCTGGAAGGTATTCCAGGAGCTTGTCAAAGCCCAGGGCGGCGACCTTGACCAGATTCTGCATCCCGAGCGCTTGGCCCAGGCCCCCCGGACCGTCACCTGGACGGCCAACAGAAAGGGCTTCATCACGAAAATGGATACTCAGGCCATCGGCCGGATTCTGGTTGAGCTGGGCGGGGGCCGCAAGAAGGCGTCGGACAACGTCGATTATGGCGTGGGCTTTGAATTCCATCGCAAACTCGGCGCCAAGGTGCGCCCCGGCGACACGATCGCCATCGTTCACGCACCCGAGCACCTGGACCTGGCCCCGCTGGAGACCTTGTTCGCAGAAGCCGTTGAAATCTCGAACGTGCGAAAACCCGTTCCGAAGCTTATCCTAGAGGTATTGGGGAACTGATCATGAAAACACCACAGACCTACCAGAAGATCCGCGACGCAGTAGAAACCATCAAGAAGCGCACCTCGATCGCCCCGAAGATCGGCGTGATCCTGGGCTCAGGACTCGGCGGCGTCGCCAAGCAGGTGGAAGACGCGGTCACGATTCCCTACATGGACATTCCACACTTCCACGGCACCTCGATCGAAGGGCACGTCGGACAGATGGTGATCGGAAACTTCCGCGGCGTTCCGGTGGTATTTCTCCAGGGCCGTTTCCACTTTTACGAAGGTTACCCGATGGAAGACGTGGTCTTCCCCACCCGTACTGTTTGCGGACTCGGAGTCCACACACTCGTGCTGACCAACGCGGCCGGGGGCGTGAACCCCTCGTTCCAACCCAGCGAGCTGATGATCATCAACGACCACATCAACCTCATGGGAGACAACCCGCTCAAGGGCCCAAACCTCACTCAGCTCGGACCGCGCTTCCCGGATCTCTCCGAGGCCTACAGCCGTGACTGCGCGAAGGTACTCGGAGACGCTGCCGCTCAGCTCTCGATTCCGATTTACCAGGGCGTTTATTGCGGCCTGCTCGGCCCGACGTACGAAACGCCAGCCGAAGTCCGTATGCTCGGCCGCCTGGGCGCCGACGCCGTCGGCATGTCGACCGTTCCGGAAGCGATTGCCGCCAACCACCTGGGCGTGCGCGTCGCGGGCATCAGCTGCATCACCAATCGCGCGGCTGGCCTCTCGGATCAGAAACTCACGCATCAGGAAGTGATCGATAACTCGAGGATCGGCGCCGAAAAGATGGCTCGCCTTCTGGAGGTCGCCATTCCTCGCCTCGCGGAGAAGAAGAAGTCATGAACTCCTCGCAGAAGCAGCTCTGGGATGCCGCCAAGGCGGCGATGCAGAAGTCGTACAGCCCCTACAGCCACTGCCGCGTCGGCGCCGCCATCCGGCTCGCCAACGGGAAGATCTACAGCGGCTGCAACGTCGAGAACTCCTCCTACGGCGCCTCCAACTGTGCCGAGCGCGTGGCCATTCAGAACGCGCAGGCAAACGAAGGCGGCAAGATCCAGATCGAGGAAGTCCTCGTCATCACCGACGCCACCCCACCGTGGCCGCCCTGCGGGATGTGCCGTCAAGTGATCGCCGAGTTTGGCTTCAACAGCGGCAAAGAGGCCTTGATCCACGCCACCAACCTCGCCGGCGACATCAAGACCCTGAAGCTCTCTGAGCTCCTGCCGGATGCGTTCACGCCGGATCACTTGCTGAAACCGTAAAGACCGTAGAAGCCGCAAGAAGTACCCGTTACCTCTCCAGGGCGCATTGCACCATGATACCCTATCGCCGATTTCTGTGATGGCATCACAGTTTTTGACGATACCCCCCGGGAGGTATCGCGCTTTTCTGTGACGCCATCACAGTTTTGGGCGATAGGCCCTCTGCCTCACCACGGGGTTGCTTAGACCGGGATCCCTAGGTTACGGTGGCCCTCTATGGCACCTAGCAGTACATCGCCGTCCCGCGGGCGTAAGAACGCCCCCAGGCCCCGGCGCCCGAGCCAGCGTTCAACCCGAGTCCCAACCTGGATTCTCAACGCCACGATCGTCACCCAGGACGAAAAGCGTCGCGTACTCAACGGTCACATCCACATCGTCGATGGCCGTATTGCCGAGATCAAACCCAGCAAACCGTCTCACGCCTTCCACATCGAGAAAGGCGCGAAGGTGATCGACGCCGCCGGACTCACGATTCTCCCCGGCTTCGTTCAAGCCCACATCCATCTGTGTCAGACGCTTTTCCGCAACGCCGCGGACGACCTGGAACTGCTCGATTGGCTCTCCAAGCGCATCTGGGTCTTCGAGGGCGCGCACACCCACGAAACACTCTACACAAGCGCCCTCCTCGGCATTCACGAACTCTTCGCGAGCGGCACGACCTGCCTGCTCGACATGGGCACTGTCCGCCACACCGACGCGATTTTTAAAGCGGTTCGCGACACCGGCATCCGCGCGAGCGTGGGTAAGTGTCTGATGGACAACCCCAAGACCTGCCCCCCCTACTTGCGCGAGTCGACCGAGAAAGCCCTGAAGGAAGCAGTCGCGCTCTTCGACCAGTGGCATGGCGCCGAGAACGACCGCATCCGCGTCTCGTACGCGCCGCGCTTCGTGATCTCGTGCACCGACGAACTGCTCAAGCAGGTAGCCCGCATCGCACGCGCCCAGAAGGCACTGGTCCACACGCACGCCTGCGAGAACCGCAAAGAGATCGAGCTGGTCAAAAAACTCGTAGGCCAGGAGAACATCGAGTACCTGAACTCCATCGGACTGTGCTCGCCGGACCTCGTGCTCGCCCACTGCATCTGGCTCAACAAGAAGGAACGCAAGATTCTGAAAGACACCGGCACTCACGCGGTCCACTGTCCGAGCTCCAACATGAAGCTCGCGTCCGGCTTCGCGAAAGTCCCGGAAATGCGCGCGGACGGCATCAACGTCGCCCTCGGCGCGGACGGCGCCCCCTGCAACAACAACCTCAATATGTTCACGGAAATGCGGCTCGCGGCCCTGATCCACAAGCCCGGAGCCGGCCCCCGCGCCATGCGCGCGCAGGAAGTCCTCGACATGGCCACGCGCGACGGCGCCAAAGCTCTCGGCTGGTCAGACGACATCGGCTCCATCGAGATCGGCAAGAAAGCCGACCTCATCGCACTGGACCTCAACCGCCCGGATAACGCCGTGCAAACCTGGGCGCTTAACGGCAAGCCAAGCGCCGAAGCGATCGCGTCTTCCATAGTCTACTCCACCCAGGCTCAACACCTGCGCTGGACCATGGTCGATGGCCGCGTCGTCTTCCGCGAGGGTGAAATGAGCGCGCTCGACACGAAGACCCTCATGGAGCGTGTCCGTAAGACCCAAGCTCGAATCGTAAAACGGGTGCATGCCGAACAGGCTTGATTCAGTTCGGAACAGCAGCTGCCTTGATCGCTGTAATGCTGATGATCTTGCCTATCCCCGTGGTCACCGATAAACCGATGATCACTCGACGATCCGTACCAAAGAGCGGTGCGAGAACCTCGGGAGTACCGGTTGCCTCGTAGATGATCTCGCCGTTCGTGCCCGTCATTCCCGTCGATACCCAGGACGAAAGCGAACTCACGTGCCGGATCTCGAACCCATAGATACCAGGCACCTGGCTCGGGCAACTCGGAGGCGAGGGGGTAGCCCCCGTCCCACCGAACCCCTGAATCTTGACCTGCAGCTTCTTGCCGGTCCAATCCACGTTTCCATCAAAAACGAAGATCAAATTGGGGTCCACAGAGTTATTCGCGGCGCAATACCCCGGACCGGCCAAGGCCGTCCCGGGAGGCGGAACCGTGATCGAACCAGGATAGCTGAACATCCCAGAGTAAGCATGGCTGCTCGCGTGAAGCAACGCTAACTCGGTCGTATGGCCTCCAGGACAGCGGATATCCTTCGCCGAGGCCCCTGGATACTGATTCGGAATAGTCACAGTCGTATCACTGAAGATATCCACCACCGCGCGCCCCAACTCATAGAAGCCCGGAAAGCGGAGTTCACAGATTCCGTCTTCCCCCTCGCAGTAGTCCAAAACAGGCCGGTCGGCGGGGCAGCCGATCGCGCTCTTCACCCCTACCATCTGCACCACGCGGGCGGGCCCAGTCGGAACCGTGAGTTCCAACACTCCCCCCGAAGACGCCGGAACAGTGACGGAAGAAATCCCGGGGTAAGTCGAGCAGGGATCCTTGCGATACACCGCCGCCATGTCCTTGGGCTCGTTGTGCGAAATGGAAGGCGGAATATCGCCCGCCATGACGTTCACGGCGTAACAGTCGAAGCCATCCACAGTTCCGGGAGGAGTGAAGACCCCAAGCTCGTGACGCAGATCGCGCTGCGGCGCGGGAGGGATCACCAAGGAGAGACGTGAGCTCTCCGGGGTACCGGGCGAAAGGGAACACCCGGCCATGATTGCCGCCGTCAACACTGCGCTCCACACACGATGCTTCGTCTTCATAGTTCCACAGTGATTATAGACCTCATGGCGCGGATTCCAACCCCATTCGCGTCTTGCATCAGCCCCCGCCTTCATGTTCCCATCGGACCATGAAGCTGATCTTGGTGCGCCACGGGCAGAGTGACTGGAACAAGCAGAACCGATTCACCGGGTGGGCCGACGTTCCGCTCAGCGAACTGGGCCTGCAGGAAGCCAAACGAGCCGGAGCCGCGATCAAGCGAGAAGGCGTGACCTTTGACCTCGCCTACACATCTGTGCTCAAGCGAGCGATCAA
>CAYOWB010000037.1:0-5363 GCA_964407515.1 uncultured Bacteriovoracaceae bacterium | reverse complement strand
GAACTCGACCAAATGTACATCCCGGTCCACCACGACTGGCGGCTGAATGAACGTATGTACGGCGGACTCACCGGACTGAACAAAGCCGAGACGGCCGCCAAGTACGGCGACGAGCAGGTCCGGATCTGGAGACGCAGTTACGATACCCCTTCCCCCGTCATGGACGAGTCGAGCGAGTACTTCCCGGGACGCGACCCCCGCTACGCCAACATTCCCAAAGACCGCGTGCCGCGCACAGAAAGCCTGAAGGACACCATCGAGCGCTTCCTGCCAGCCTGGGAAACCGAGATCGCCCCTCAGATCCGCGCCGGAAAGAACGTGCTCATCGCCGCCCACGGCAACACCCTGCGCGGCCTGATCATGCACCTGGACGGCTTGAGCCGCGAAGAAGTCATGTCTCTGGAACTGCCGACCGGGGTGCCGGTGGTCTACGACTTGGACGCCGATCTGAAGCCCCGGGGTCCTCGAAGGGCCCTGACCGAATAACCCTTATTCCTTCTCCGCACGTTTCTATGCATCGCGCCATCCCCCTTGCCTTTTGGCGCTTCCAGTGGTGATTTGGAGGCATGGCTCACACGAACGAAGAAATCGCCCGGATGATCGACCACACCCTCCTCAAGGCGGACGCTACGCCCGAGGACATCAAAAAAGTGTGCAAAGAAGCCCGCGAACACGGCTTCGCCACCGTCTGCGTGAACTCGAGCTACATCGTGCTGGTGGCCAAGGAGCTGGAAGGCTCCAACACTCTGCCCATCGCCGTGGTCGGCTTTCCTCTCGGGGCGTGCACCAGCTCGGCGAAAGCCTTTGAATCGCGCGAGGCCATCCGCGCGGGCGCCCGGGAAATCGACATGGTGATCAATGTCGGAGCCCTGAAGAACCGTGACTACGCCCTGATTCTGGACGATATCCGCCAGGTGGTCGAGGCTTCGCGCCCCTACCCGGTGAAGGTCATCCTCGAGACGTCCAGTCTGAACCAGGAAGAAAAGATTATCGCCTGCGCTCTTTCCAAGGCCGCAGGAGCCGCTTTCGTGAAGACCTCCACCGGCTTTGGTGGCGGTGGCGCCACGGCCGAGGACATCCAGCTCATGCGGAAAGTCGTCGGTCCCGAAATGGGGGTCAAGGCCTCCGGAGGCGTTCGAAATCGAGAAGATGCGCTCAAAATGATCGCAGCCGGAGCCAATCGCATCGGTACCTCGGCCGGGGTTCTGATCGTGACAGGTGGATCGGCGAAGAGCGGCTACTAGAGCGGCTCTCGGGACTTGTCACCTATCAGGCCAATCCCCATTGATCGCGCTAGTTCGAGAAACTTTGTTGACAACACCGGGTCACATTGGGTAGCTCGGTGGAAAACATGTGGAAGCGGGCCACAAGCCCATTGACATCCCTTATCCATTGAGGCAGTTTGCACCATCTATGTACGCAGTCATTCAGTCCGGCGGGAAACAGTATCGTGTTCAACCTGGTGATATCGTCCAAATCGAGAAGCTCGAAGGCGAAATCGGCACCACGGTGAACTTCAATGAAGTGCTCCTCGTGAGCAAAGCCAATGGCGATAGCGCCCAGATTTGGCTCGGCAAGCCGTTGCTCAGCGGCGCCAACGTCAACGCTGAGATCGTCGGCCAAGGCCGCGGCGAAAAGGTGATGATCACCAAGATGAAGCGCCGCAAGGGCTATCGCAAGACCCAGGGCCATCGTCAGTACCAGACCCAGCTCCTCGTGACGGGTGTGGACAACGGCTCCGGCGAAAAGCTCGCCCTCTCTGCTGAGCAGAAGAAGGTCACGCTGAACAAGTTTATCTCCAACCTGAAGGCGAAGGGCCCGGCCCAGACCCCGAAGACGCTCGGTTCTCGCAAGAAGCGGATCGCGGCGTTCGCGGGAGCTGCGAAAAAGGCCGCCCCGAAGGCTGAGAAGTCGGCCAAGTAATATCGGCCGAAGCAGGTTATCTTAATATCGGAAAGGTTTTGAGTCATGGCACATAAAAAAGCTGGCGGTAGTTCTAAGAACGGTCGTGACAGTAATCCGAAGATGCGCGGCGTGAAGCGCTACGGCGGCCAGGTCGTGAAGACCGGTGAGATTCTCGTTCGCCAGGTCGGAACTCAGTTCCACCCCGGCCGCAACGTCGGTCTCGGTCGCGACTTCACGCTCTACGCTCTGGTCGATGGCGTTGTGACGTTCGAACGTTACGACCGCACTCGCAAGCAGGTCTCGGTTTATCCGGCGGCCTAAGCGTTTCGGCGTAAATCCATTCGACAATTGAAGTACCGATCTTTTTAACAGGCACCCAATGGACAAGCGGTCCAAACGATCGCGCGGTTTATTGGGTGCTGTTGTAACTACGAGCTGAACAAGGCACGGGTTTCACTATGCGGTTCATTGATGAAGCAGTCATCCGCGTCAAGGCCGGCCACGGCGGTCCGGGCTGTGTCAGCTTTCGCCGAGAGAAGTACGTTCCGCGCGGCGGCCCGGATGGGGGCGACGGTGGCGCGGGCGGCGACGTGATTTTCGTCGCATCTACTCAGCTCAGCACTCTCCAAGACTTCCGTTTTAAGCGCGTCTATGACGCACCTAATGGCGTCCACGGCTCCGGCTCCAACAAGGCCGGGCGCGACGGTGAGGATATCGAGATCCGCATTCCCGTCGGCACGGTCGTCAAAGACGCCAACACCGGCGACGTTCTCGTCGACTTTACGGAAGATAAGCAAGTCTGGGTCGCCTGCAAGGGCGGGCGCGGAGGCAAGGGCAACGCCCACTTCGTCACCTCCACGTTCCAGGCACCGAAGTTCGCACAGGACGGCGAGGAGGGGGAAAGCAAGGAACTGCGGCTCGAACTCAAACTGCTGGCTGACGCGGCCATCATCGGGTTTCCAAACGCCGGCAAGTCGACCTTGATCTCCAAGATCAGCGCAGCACGACCTAAGATCGCCGACTACCCTTTCACCACTTTGACCCCGAACCTGGGCGTCGTTTCATTGCCCGAACTGAAGAGTTTCGTGGTTGCCGACATCCCCGGGCTAATCGAAGGCGCGCATGCCGGTCTCGGACTAGGACACCGGTTCCTGAAGCACATCGAACGCACAAGCGTATTCGTTCACCTGCTCGATGGCACTCAACTGCTTGAAATGGCGACCCGCCCGGATGCGGAGACCTTCGATGCAGCCATCGAGGAACTCACCCGCCGTTACACGATCATCCGCGAGGAGCTGCGCCTCTTCAACGAAGAGCTGCTCAATAAACCGGAGATCGTGGCCCTGAGCAAGTTGGATGTTCTCGAATCGGATCAAGAACTCGTCCGTCGCGCTCGCGAGGCGCTGGCAGAAAAGATCACCGAAGTCCGCGGCACATCGCTCGCAGCGGGCGAACCGTTCGTGATCTCGGCCGTCTCGGGTGCTGGCATTCAGGAATTGATGTTCGCCGTGTTTGAACACGTCCGGGCCTCACGCGAAGAAACACCGGCCGAAGACCAGGGTCCTGAGCTGCCGGACGACGGCGACATCCGGAGATAAGATGCACTGGAACGAGGTCACGGCGCTTTTTGGCGGCACGTTCGACCCGCCTCACCTGGGCCATCGTGAAGCCGTCCGTGGCCTTTTCGAGCTGCCGGGCGTTCGCCGCGTCCAGGTCATTCCCTCTGCCGATCCTCCTCACAAGACGGGAATCACCCCTGCCGAGCACCGAGTCGCCATGACCCGGCTCTGCTTTTCCTCCACTCCCTTGAGCGCTTATCCGGCCGAAGTCCGCGTGGATCTTCGAGAGATCGAACGTGCGGCACGATACCCAAACATCCGCTCCTACTCCTTCGACACCCTTCTCGAAGCACGCAGCGAGTTCGGATCGATCGCGTTCGTGATCGGCACCGACCAGTTCAAAGATCTGCCCCACTGGTATCGATTCCCGGAAATCCTGGGACTCTCCCATTGGATCGTCCTCGACCGGAAGACCGATGAACAGACCGAAGCCTCCCATGAGCTTCTTCAGAGGACTTTGAGAGAATTCACATCGAGCGGCCTGTTACGGCCAGCCAGCCAGTCCGCTGAGCACATGAATTCCCCGAGCAGCCTACTGGGCGGTCAGGCCAGCTGGGCGATTCGGGACAGCAAAACCGTGCTTCAGGTGATTCCTACCGAGGCACCCGCGCTTTCCTCGAGCGCGATCCGCCAATCGCTCGGCCGAACCGGCCAGGCGCCCGAAGGGAGCCTGCTCGCCGAAGTCGAGGCCTATTTGAAGCAAAACCGTCTCTATGGTACCAGGGTGTAATATGACTCAAGAATCCACGACCACTTCCACGTCAAAACAACCAAAGGTGGAAGAGACCTCCCGCGAGCGCGCACTCCGCTGCGCCCGGGCCGCGATCGACAAAAAGTCGGAGAACCTGAAAGTCCTCGACCTCACGGGTCTATCCGGCTTCACGGATTACTTCGTGATCTGCAGCGGCACTTCGGACCGCCAAGTCCAGGCCATTGCAGACAGCATTGAACATGCGACTTCCTCCGCCGGAATGGACCTCATCTCGGTGGAAGGCTACGCCGAAGGCCGCTGGATCCTCATGGACTTCGGCGATGTCGTCATTCACATCTTCCTCGAGGCGCTCCGCGAATACTACGACCTCGAAAGCCTGTGGAGCGACGCTCCTCGCCTGAAGATTCCCTCGGAATACTACGGCCCGGGCGGAAGCCGCCTCAACTGAGCACGTGCGGATCCGAGTCCTCGCTTTCGGCAAACTGAAGACGGCGGGTCTCCGGGAAACTGGGGACTACTACCAGCGCCTCATTCGCCCGTGGGCACCGATCGAAGAGATCGAACTGAAGCCGATCGCGCTCGCGGATAAATCTCCCGCGACACGCCAGAAGGCGCAGGAAAAGGAAGCCGAGGTCCTGCTCGGGCGCCTGAAAACCGGAAGCACCGCGAAAACCGGCAAGCCCCTCTTCTATCTGCTCGACGAAACCGGGAAGGACCTCAGTACGCAGGAATGGGCCACCCTGGCCCGGGAGTGGGAGGAGTCGGGCTTTCCCGAGGTCTCTCTCTGCATCGGCAGCAGCATCGGCTTCGACGAATCGGTCCGAAGACAGGCCCGAGGGAGCATTCGCCTCGGCCGTCAGACGATGTCGCATGAGCTGGCCCGCGTCGTTCTTTTCGAGCAATTGGAGCGTCCTCCGAGGGCATCCCTATCATAACGAAGGACAGTGAAATCCTGATGAATTCCCGGATGTTCTCAGTTCCGTTTTCCAAAAAACTAGGCTAGATAGAAAACGCAGCCACATCTAAGAAAGGTGAAAGACTTCATGAGTTCACAGAACTTCTCGCGCGCGGTCCTCCTTATCCTCGACGGTTTCGGTGAAGGGAAGAACACAGCTTACAACGCTGTC
>CAYOWB010000036.1:10201-23234 GCA_964407515.1 uncultured Bacteriovoracaceae bacterium | reverse complement strand
GATCCTGCATAGGAACGATGGCCGGGCCACATTGAAGCTCAATAGCGGCAAGGAGGTGGAGCTGTGAAATCGGGAATCATTCTGATTGCGGATGACTCGGCGACCAGCCGGAACTTCATTCGTAAGACGTTGGTGCTCGCCGGTGTGGCGGAGACGAACATCTTCCAGGCTGCGAACGGGAAGGAGGCGATGGAGGCCATGAGCTCACAGTCAGTCGAGCTCTTGTTCCTGGATATCAATATGCCGGTAATGACGGGCATCGAGGTGATTGAGCAGATGGCGGAGCGAAAGATGATGGAGAACACCGCTGTCGTCGTGACCTCTTCCGAGGGGAACAAGAACCGGATCGACTACCTGAAGAGCAAAGGAATCTATGGCTTCGTGCGGAAGCCGTTCACGCCCGAGATGTGTCGGGACATCCTGGAGAAGGTCCGGAGGTGAGTGTGGATAGGGATGAGAAGAATCAGATCGCTTTGAAGGTGCTTGCCGAGACATTGGAGCAGTTCGCGTTCGTCTTCGGGGATCCGGCGGATCCACGGCTGGCGGATGGCGACAATCCGATGGTGAGGGTGAAGATGGAGTTCAAGGGAGACCTGAGTGGCGCCTTCTTTCTCTTTGCGCCCAAGTCTTCCTGCCCGGAGATCGCGGCTAACATCCTGGGCATGGAGGCCGGCGACCTGCCGGATCCGGAGAGTCCTATCGACGGGGTGAAGGAGCTTCTGAATATCGTCGGGTCCCACATTCTGACGGGGATCGGAGGCGAGGAGAGGGAGTTCAACATCACGATTCCGGAAGTCCTGGAGTGCCGCAAGCCCGATTGGATTCATGCGGCCAATGATCCGGATACGGTCGCGATGGCTTCGGAGTGCGGGTTGATCGCGCTTCAGGTCAAGATCTTCAAGGAAGGCGACGGGACAGTATGGATGTAAGGGGATCCTCCAGGCGGAGAATCCGCGTTCTGATCGTGGATGACTCCGCCATTGTTCGACGAATTCTGGAACGGGAGCTCTCAGCCGACCCTGAAATCGAGGTGGTCGGAAGCGCTACCGACCCGTTTTCCGCACGCGAGAAGATCCTCGAGTTGGATCCCGATGTTCTCACGCTCGATATCGAAATGCCGCGAATGGACGGGATCACCTTTCTTCGACGACTGATGGAGTCCAAGCCGATTCCCGCCATAATCGTGTCTTCACTCACGGAACGTGGTGGCGCGCTTGCTTTGGAGGCATTGGATGCCGGAGCGGTGGAGGTTCTCTCCAAGCCGGGCGCATCCTATGCGGTCGGTGAACTGGCCGTTGAGTTGATCGACAAAGTGAAGGCTGCGGCTCGTGTTCAGGTGAGAAAGCGGACCAGAAGCGCGGACTTCGGAAAACCTACGAAGCGCCTGTCGATGAGCCGTACAACGCATAAGGTCATCGCGATCGGAGCTTCCACCGGTGGTGTCGAAGCGCTCCATCGGGTCCTGACCAAGCTCCCCGCGGATGCGCCAGGGATCCTGATCGTTCAGCACATGCCGGAGCACTTCACCCGCAGTTTCGCGGACCGAATGAATGAACTCTGCGCCATGCAAGTAAAGGAGGCGGTCAATGGGGAGACCGTCGTCCCTGGCAAGGTGCTCCTGGCACCGGGAAATCATCACATGTCGCTCAATCGTTCGGGGAGCGTCTATTACGTTGAAGTGACTCAGGGCCCGTTGGTCTCCAGGCACCGGCCCTCGGTGGATGTCTTGTTCAAGTCGGTCGCCACTTACGCGGGCCGCAATGCCATCGGTGTCATCCTGACTGGGATGGGGTCGGATGGAGCGGACGGCTTGAAGGAAATGCACGAAGCCGGGGCACGAACCGTGGCGCAGGACGAAGCGAGCTGTGTCGTCTACGGGATGCCCAAGGAAGCCGTGGCACGCAATGCCGTGGACCGTGTGGAACCACTGGACCGAATACCCGAGATCATTCTGGAGCTTGCGCAGAAGGAAGGATGAAATCATGAACGATATCTTTGATGCATCAGTGCTCTTCGTAGACGACGAACCGGACATTCTCGAGATCCTCGTGGATTGCATGAAGGGCGAGGTTCGCAACATTTACTCAACACCGAACTGGGAAGAGGCGCTTCAACTGGTTCAGTCGAAGCCGATTGATCTGGTGGTGCTTGACCTGAAAATGCCGGGAAAAGATGGGGTGTCACTCCTTGAGGACCTGAGAATTCTCCGTCCTGACCTAGGGGCGATCTTTCTGACGGCGCACGGGGACAAAAACAGTGTCCAGGCCGCATTGCGGTTGGGCGCGTATGATTTTATCGATAAGCCCTTCCAGGTCCAATTAATGAAGGTGTATATTCATAGAGCTCTCGAGAAAATCTATTACGAGAGAATATTGAAGGAGGTTCTGGAACTCTTCATCTATCATTATTCGCAGTTGGAGCTTTCGAAGTTCCAACAAATGTCGGTTGCGGAACGGGACGTAGCGCTGAAAGCGGCATTGGGCGTGGCGAGAATGAAGATCATGAAGAAGGAGCTGGAACCGGCAGAACCGAAAGGGGGAAGAAATGCTAGATAACATGCAACGGAATGCGACCCAAGAGAACGAATACACTCTCGACTTTTTGCGGGTCAATGATGCGAACTTCTCGGGCTACATGATCGAGTATATCAAGGCGAAGTTTGCCGACATCCTGGACGGAGAAGACCAGGAGCTTCTCCTGAATGGCGACGCGCAGTCGCTGAAAAAGCTTTCCGACAAGTATCGGATGAAGCTCGAACAGCGTCGCGAACAGTAAGAATCGCACCGTCTGTATTCTGAAGCCTCGGGCGGATTCCGCGCCGGGGCTTTTTTATGCCGCCAGCTCGAGCTCGCTTCCGTAGTAAGCATCGACCCGGTTAAGAAGTTCCTGTCTCACTTCCGCCGTATCGCGGTAGCGTGGGCTGCCCTTGATGAAGCCCTTGTTCAGTCGTACGTTCACGTACCCTTGGGTCCAGCTGACGCGGGCAACCGAAGCGGAGGGGATCAGGACCCATTTACTGGGCCACCAGCTCTTGGTGTCGACGGCCAGGTAAGGGATCGACCAGGTAATATCGTCGAAGAGGAAGTCTTGCACATTTCCGAAGGGACCGTCCGTCGCTACGATGCGGTTTCCCATGATCGCGCCGACCGAGCGCAAATGCAGCTCATACTGGCCGGTGCGAATGCCGCCGGTTACGCCGATCAGCCGGCTCTGGCTTGGCATTCCTGGGTAAGCGGCCACTCCCCAAAGTCCCGAGCCCGCCCAGTAATAGGGCCAGCGGTAATAGTTGAAGTAACGGATCTCGGCCTCTCGGTAGATGGGTTTGTCGGTATCGATATCCGGGCTTCTTTCGATTTCTTCACGGCTCAAGGTAAGAACGATCGACTTGGATTTCCAGTCGATTGCTTTGATCGAGATGGGAGAGATTAAAACATTTCTTCCGTGAAGCCATCCATCGGTATGCACGACGAGGTACCGCACGGCCCATTTCTCGTCATCGAAGAACACGCGGGCGACCTTCCCGATCGAGCCATCCTGGGCGTCTACCCAGAATCCCAACAAGTGTTTCGCGGATCGAATCATAGGACGCTCCTTTCGATGGGGGCTACCCGTCAAAGGAGCAATCTGTGTTCCTATTTCACTCAGCCGGTCTACTGCAGCGGGAGGGCGACCATTCGTATGTATTCTGAAGAGCCCTCTCGAGAGTCAGTGATTTCGGCCAGCTCGCTCCATCCAATGCTCGCGCGAAGCGGAAAGCCAGCGTCCCGGAGTACCTGGTGCGGACCTGTGCGACCGGTTCTTCGGCGATGCCGCTCGATCGGGAGGCGTGCAAGAGAGTATCGGGGGCCTTCAGAATTCCCATGTGGCCATGCTGCCCGAAGCGACCTTCCGTTTTCGGGAATACCAGGACGTCTCCCGCTCTCGCCTCTTCGAGCGGGATTAGCTTAAACGCCTGTCCCAGCTCGTTCCATTCGCACGGAGTGAGGTCAATGACCTGCCCGGCTTTGGCCGACTCATTGTAATAACCTTGAGGATCTCGTTTCTCCTGGATCTGTTTGGCCAAGTGAATGAAGTGACGTGTCTTGGCAAAAGGATAATTCGCGCCGAGCATCTGGAAGATGCGATGGACGAAGTGCGAGCAATCCGACCCCATGAGGAATGAGATGCGCTTGAGCCCCCGATGGTAGGGGTCCTCAAACAGAATATATCCGTTGAACGCCCTTGATACAGGCTGACTGGAATCGCCATAGCTGCGCCAGTGATTCAGCGTTCCAAGCTGGAAGAACAACTTTTCCTGGGGAGACTTGGGGACATGGAAGAGCTTGGATGACCGAAGGTCCAGCTGAACCATTCTCTCGGCAATCGTTTCAGCTGCGACCGCTGCTCCCGGAGTCGCCACCCAGCCTGTCAATAAGAATGGAATCAGGAGTCCGCTTCGCATGATTCAGCCTCCTATTGCTTGAGCTTCGTCTTCTCGCCGTAGTCCGCGATGCAATCGTAGGCGAAGTAGGGCTTTCCTGATTGAAGTACGGGGCTGTACGGGAAGCGTTTCGAAAGGACTGTCTCGAAGTCATAGAGGATCCCTCCGATCCGATACGAGGCATCCGCGGACAGTGGCCGGCCTTCGATGTACAGCTTGCCGTCAGCCTGCTTCTTCAGGCCGGATGAGAAGTGGAAGAAAGGCTCTTCGGGGGACTTTGCCTTCGATTGGGCGAAGTCCCAGATCTCCTCCAGCTGCCGTCCGGTCAGGGTGGCTTTGACCATCGTGTTGTTCAGGTTCGTGAACGGAGAGACGTTGGCCAGATCGGCTCGGGTGACTTCACCGGGATAGATGCTGTTGCGGATCGAGCTCGGCCGCAGAAATGAGAGGTCGGCTGATCCCGCGCAATGGCGGTAGGAGCTGAGTACCAATCGGCAGAGGTTCGTGCATTCTTTGCGCACCTTCTCTCGAGAACCCTCGAAAAGCGTCTCGTTTTTCGTCAGAACTGTCTGGAAGTAGGTGCGGGACTTCGGGTTACGCGAGTGCTTCTTCGAGACCGAGAGGATCGCTGGATCCTCGGGAAGCGATGAATCCATGAACTTGGCTTCGTAGCCGGTGAAGGCATCGGTCAAGTGTTTTTCAGGCTCCGGCGTGAAGTTCAAGACTGATACGTGAGTGGAGTTGTACCCTGCCTCGACGATCACCGTCGGCGCCGCCGCTGACTTCGAAATCACGGCCTCCTTCAGGAGTTTGTGGTCATGCCCGTCGATGATGAAGTCGATCTCTCCGTTCATCGCTTCAGCCAGTTTCGCCGACGTTACGTGTTTCGCGGTTCTGTCCTCTGCGCCGCCGAGGTGCGCGAGGACTCCGATCGCACGGAGAGGGAGCTGCTTCTTCAGGTCCGTCACGGTGTCACGCACCGACTGAATGGGATCCCGGAACTCGAGCTTTCCTAGGTCCTCGGGGTTCACTCCCGTGGCTTCCGTCGTTACACCGAGGAGGGCGAAGGTGTATGGCGTGGAGTTTCTCGCTCCGATCTTCAGAACGAGTGCACGAGGGAGAGGGGACGTTCCGTCCGCCTTGCGGATATTGCTGCTGATGACCGGAAACCGGATCTCGTTTTTCGCGAGATTCAAGAACGTTTCGACGCCGCGGTCGAACTCGTGATTGCCGGGGGTCATGGCGATGAAACCCATCCGATGCATGGCTTCGAAGTCGGGGCGATTGTCCAGGACGTCGCTCCAGATGTCTCCCGCCATGACGTCACCGGCGCTGACCAGGAGGTGGACGGAACACTTCGACTCCTTCCGGTCCTGGGCGATTCTGCTCTTGATCCACGCAGACTGTCTGGCGAGGCCGCCTTCGGTTTTTCCTGTCGCGTTCTTTTTTCCGAGGATTGC
Source organism: uncultured Bacteriovoracaceae bacterium (assembly GCA_964407515.1). Taxonomy (GTDB): domain Bacteria; phylum Bdellovibrionota; class UBA1018; order UBA1018; family UBA1018; genus CAYOWB01. The sequence goes on along the minus strand of CAYOWB010000036.1, from coordinate 17,354 downwards.
GCCGTGATGGTCATTCGTACTGAAGATCACGATCTTCGAAGGGAACTTGCAGTCCTTCGGCAACAGGTAGTCCTTCTCCAGATAGTCCCTCGTTGCGGAAAATCCGTTCATGGAAACCAGAAGCAGCAGAAGAGTGAGTCTCATGCTCTGAGTGTAAACGAAGGGCCTAGGCGCCGGAAGTGCGATCGTACTGCTCTTGGAGTCTTTCCAGCTCCGAGCGTGTCTGATCGTATTCCGTGCGGAGCTGCATCAAAGCCTGCGTGTTATCCTGGAGTTGCTGGCTCTGATCCGCGTAGTTCTGATCGATCGCTGCTTGTTGGTTAGCGAGCAGGGCGGAGTACTCGTTCCTAAGTTCCTGAAGGCGCCGCTGCTCCTCTTCGAAGCTGGAACGGAGATTCGCGAGGAGGTCGGTATCATCCGGCCCCACATAGCTATCCAGCTGAGCTTGTTTGGATCTGACGAGCTGATCCTGATTCGCGATCTGTTGTTGAAGACGGGCCAGGCGCGCTTCCAGGAGCGTGGTCTCTTGCCGTGCTCGGAGTTCCTGGTTCAGTCGTTGCTGGCTGGCCATGCGTTCCCGTTCCTGAATCTGCGCGGAAAGTGAAGCGAGCCGGTCTTCGTGTTCACGCATGCGTGCCTCAAGTTCGGTGCGGCGTTGATCGGCGGGGTCTTCGACGGGCTCGGGGGTGGGCGTGGGAGGTAATGGCCGCGGCAGTGCTGGCGGTTCTGCGGGAGAGGGAGATGCGATGGACGCGGCTTGGCCACGGTCTTGGGCGCCGGTGTTTTTCGGTTCACGAATGTCCGGCGCGCGACCGGGTTGGGCTCTCATGCTCAGACGTCCTCGCACGTCATCGAGCCATAGGCCGCTCGCCGCTCCGGCAACGAAGGCGAGAAGCGCCGTCATGGTGATCGCAAACGCATGCTTCATTAATAGGGACGAACTCGAAGCAATTATGCCGCCAGGCGAACTGCCTGTTTATGCGATCTGGTGGCCTGATTACGCGCCATGGCTTGAAGATTGAAACGGCTCGGTACGGTGCCGGGCACGATCAGTGGTGTTTGAGGGACCTCAAGACAGGCAGCCATTGCCGGAGATCGTCGGCCGTGAGGATGCTTTGCCAGTGTCCGGTGAGAAGGGCCGCCAGGATCCCTACGAAGAAAAGCGCCACGATGCTGATTCCCATCGCCCAGGTGGCGTGCGAGCCGACGATTCGATGACTGCTCGGAACAATCCGAACCGCGATTGCCGATGTCGGACATGAGTGGGAGCAGGAGGTGCAGAGGGTGCACGAGGGGGACTTCATCGTGGTGGTGAGGTGGGGTTGAAGGCGGCTGGGACAGGCTCTCGTGCAGGCTCGGCATCCCGTACACTTTGCCTGATCGCGCGAGATGCGCGCCGGTGCGAGAAAGCCCAGGACCCCGAGCCATGCTCCGTAAGGGCAGAGAAAGCGGCACCAGAAGTGTGGCACGACCAAGCCGGCAGCAAAGAGCAGTGCGAGAACGAATCGAGTGATTTTACCGGGCTCCAGAAAGAGCAGGAGCATCTTGATGTCGGCGACCTGATTGTAAGGTGCGTGGAGAAACGCGATGGATTCGTCGATACCAAGCGCGAACCCGCAGATGTAGACGAAGAAGCCGAGCAGAAGATACTTCAATAGCCCCAGAGCGATGCGGGCCGGCTTTCCGGGCTCCATGGGTTTCCGTCCGAATCGCCGTAACACGCGACTGCCGAAGCGGCCCCAGTATTCCGATACCGTTCCCACAGGACAGATCCACCCGCAGAAAGCGCGGCCAAGGAGCAGCGCCGATCCGCAGATGAGCAGAAACAGGGTCAGTCCCGCAGGGTGAATCGGGTCGAAGACGCCCGTGTGAAGCCATTGGCGAAAGGCCAGTGACGCGCTAATCGGCAGAAACCCTTCCACGGAGGGAGGGCGCCTGACGGGGTCCGCGGACGGGTCGAGGAGGAACTGATAGAAGCGTAGAAACTGCCAGCCGGCGGCTAGCGTTAGTCCGAGGAAGGCCAGCTGGATCGCAAGGCGAAATCGTCTCATGTCTGTTGAAACCCACCGAAGTGATGCTTCTTCAGGAAGTCGATGTTGTGCTTCGCTAGCTTCTCGTACTCGTGGTGAAGCGGACATGGCTTATGATGTCCGCACCAACCGGGGCCGAGCGGGCAAGGGGAGTCTTCAGTGTTTCTTTCGAAAAGGATCACGACCTCGTACAGGCTTAGTTTTTCCGGTGCCTTCGCCAACCGATATCCTCCCGTCGGACCGCGAGTGCCGTGGACGATTCCGTGCTGGGCGAGAATCGTGAGGATTTTTCCGACCAGGGGCTGCGAGAGGTTCCTCGCTTTGGCAATGCTTTGCGAAGAAAGCAGGGTTCCTTTCTCGTGATACACCTCCGCCAATCGGCTGGTGACGGCGATCGCGGTCTGCGACATCTTTCCGAAAACGAACATCATTTTCTCTCGCTGAATTTGAGTTCCTGAGGAGCCTCTTGCTTCAGAAGCGTCAGGACGAATCGGCTCGGCTCCAAGGCATGAAGCTCGTGAACTGCGTCTTTCTTCATGAGGAGAAGCTCGCCCGGGCCCATGTCGTAATCTTTGCCTTCGACCTTGAACCGGATGCGGCCTTCCCAGACATAGACCGTCGCCGGAAAGGGCGCGCGGTGCGGGCTGATTTCCTGCTCTCGGTCCATGGCAAAGAGAACGACCTTCGTGCCGTTCGCCTCCAGCAAGGTCTTGCTCGTGATGCCTTGCGCAGGAATGGGGATTCTCTCGTTGAGGTCCACCTTTTGGCTTTGGTCCGGGGAGATGAGGGGTCTAGGCATAAATCGGTCTCCTATGCACTCAGGGTAACCGTTTCTCTGTTTGTAATCAAGAATAAAAGTTCTTTAATTCCGGTATGGCGTTAGAGCACCGTGTTGCGATTCAGCATGCCGCTTGCTTCGTGGCCGGAATGGAAGAGCTGTTCAAGGCAATCGGTGGGTACGTTGCGCGCGGGATTGAAGTGGGTGCCGGACTGATTATCGCGCTGGGAGCGATAGAAGCATTCCTGGGATCGGTAAGGGTGCGGCTGAAGGTCCATTCCACGCTTCGCGAAAAGAAAGACGTCTGGACCCGTTTCGCGGTGTGGTTGGTTCTAGCTCTGGAATTCGAGCTGGCGGCGGATATCTTGCGAACTGCCATTGCTCCGACTTGGCATGACATCGGGCAGCTGGCCGCCGTCGCCACGATCCGTACCGCACTCAATTACTTCTTGGAGCGGGACATCAAGAGCACGATGGCGGAGGAGAGGGTGCTCGGAGCCAAGTCTTAACGCGGAAATAAAAAACCCGGCGCCGCTTTCGCGACCCGGGTTTTTAACTGGTGAGGCATCACGGATTCGAACCGTGGACCCTTACATTAAAAGTGTAATGCTCTACCGACTGAGCTAATGCCTCACCGATAAACACTCGCCGTAAATGCGGGTGCCACAAAGCGTTACCAGAGCTTTTAGGGAAGCGCAACGGGGAAAAACCGTAGCCTTACCCGCGCTTGCTCTGGAACGGATCTTTAAGAACGAGCGTCTCTTCACGTCCCGGACCCGTGCTCATGAGGACAATCGGAATACCGAGGTAAGTCTCGATCATCCTCATGTAATTCCGGAGTTCCATGGGCAGATCGTCAAGGGAACGCACGTTCTTGGTGTCGTACTCCGGCCAGCCAGGCAGGACTTCGTAAACCGGCTCGACCTTTTCGACATCTTCCAGATTTCCCGGGAAGTCGTAGATGGTGGAGTAGCCGAGACGGTAGCCCGTGCAGACCTTCACGCAGTCGAAGCCGTTCATGACGTCGGACTTCATGAGCGCCAGGCCCGTGAGGCCGTTCACTTCCACGGCGTACTTCAGTGCGACCAAGTCCAGCCAGCCGGTGCGGCGCGGACGTCCCGTCGTGGCGCCGAACTCGTTTCCGATCTTGCGGATGCGAGCCGCCATCTCGGGGTCCACCTGCTCGAGTTCGGTCGGGAACGGTCCCGTTCCGACACGGGTAGTGTAGGCCTTCGAGATGCCGATGACTTCGACGTCCTTCCAGAGACCGATGCCGGTGCCCGGAGAGGCGCCGCCTGCGACGGTGCTCGACGACGTGACGAAGGGATAAGTTCCGTGATCGACGTCAAGCAGGATGCCCTGCGCGCCTTCGAACAGGATGTGCTTACCGGCCTTCTGATCCGCGACGAGTCGGGCGCGCACATCGGAGATGTACGGCTTCAGCTTCTCGCCGATCTTGAGGCACTCCTCATAGAGCGGTTCAAGTTCCACTTTCGGGGCGCCGAAGTGGTGCTCGAGGATGACGTTTTTTTCTTCGAGAGCTCGGGCGAGCTTCGTCCGGAGGAGCTCCGGACGAAGCAGTTCGCCGACGAGGATTCCGCGCCGCGCGGCCTTGTCTTCGTAGCAAGGGCCGATTCCGCGGACGGTCGTACCGATGTCGCCCTTGGACTTGCGTGCGTGTTGTTCACGCAGGCGGTCCAGCTGACAATGGTACGGCAGGATCACGTGGGCGCGTTCGCTGACCTGAATCAACTCTTGGGCAGACTCACGCGTGAAGACGCCGGTGCTGATGAGGGCTTCGACTTCTTCGAAGAAGACGTTCGGGTCGAAAACGACGCCGTTTCCGATCAGGCACGTTTTTCCGGGATGAAGGACACCGCTTGGGATCAGGTGCAGGACGGTCTTCTTTCCGCCTACGACCAGCGTGTGCCCGGCGTTGTTGCCGCCCTGATAGCGTACGACCGTATCGGCCTTGGCGCTGTACAGGTCGACGACCTTGCCTTTTCCTTCATCTCCCCACTGCGATCCTACGATAATGACGTTCATACTTTGTTAATGACTCCTGTGCGGTCTCCCTTGCTGAAGAAACCGATGATCTGGTTGGCCGCGGTGGTCGACACGCGATCCTGGGCTTCGAAAGTCGAAGCGCCCAGGTGCGGAGCGCACACCACTTTGGGATGCTGGAAGACCGGGTTCGGGAACTCCGGCGGTTCCTTTTCATAGACGTCGAAGGCAGCACCGAGCAGCTTGCCGCTGTCGATGGTGATCTTGGCCCCCATGTTCCAGTTGGGATGCTTCAAGGCCGCCATGACGTCCTTTTCGTTCACGATCCCGCCGCGAGAGCAGTTGATGACCCAGCTCTTGTCCTTCATCTTGGCGATGCGCTCGGCATTGATGAGGTTCTGCGTGTCCTTGTTCTTCGGAACGTGAACCGTGATGATGTTTGCTTGGGCGAGGACTTCGTCCACCGTGCCGACGAGCGTGAAAGCAGCAGACTGACCGATCGGGCCCTGAACCTGCGACTTGGATTTCGCCATCGGGTCGTAACCGACGACGGTCATGCCGAGGCCGATCGCTTTCTCCGCGACGATGCGGCCGATCGCGCCGAGGCCGATCACGCCGAGCGTTTTACCGGTGACTTCGTAGCCCTTGTAGACTTCGCGGTCCCACTTGTTCTCTCGCAGCGACTGCGCGGCCTGAGGCAGGTAGCGCATCATGCTGAACATGAGAGCGATGGTCTGTTCCGCGGCGGCAAGCGCGTTGGCCGATGCCGTGTTCATGACCGGGATTTTCTTCTCCGTGGCCACCGGAACGTCGATGTTGTCGACGCCCGCGCCGGCGCGGACGATGAGCTTCATGTTGGATGCTTTTTCGATCAGCTCTTTGGTGAGCTTCGTGGCCGAGCGGATGACGATGCAGTCGTACTGATCGATGATCTTGGCCAGTTCTTCGGCAGGCGTCGCCTTGCGCATGTCGACTTCAAAACCCGGATGCGACTGAAGGATGTTCAGCCCGTCCTTTGCGAAACCGTCAGTGATGATAATCTTCGTTCCCATTTCAGATCCCCTCCTGTTTATGCCTGTGCTGAGAACACCTTGAGAGCCGCTCCCGTACCCTTGCCGAACTCGACCGGGTGGCCCAGTTCGTTCAGCACGAGTTCGAGGGAGGCAATCCCTGTCGATATATCAAATAAGTCGCAATACCCAAAATGCGAGAGCCGAAAGATTTTGCCCTCCAGCTCGCCTTGTCCGCCAGCGATCGTGACGCCGTACTTTTCGCGCATGAGGCGGGGGATGGCTTTTCCGTCTTTAATGGTGGACGGCACGACCACCGCTGTTACTGCCGGGGAGGGGCTGCGTTTGGCCAGAATCTCCAGGCCCATGGCTTCGACTGCGGCACGCGAAGCTTTCGCCAGCTTCTGATGCCGGGCAAAGACCTTGGGAAGTCCTTCTTCGAGGATCAGCTTGACGCTCTCCCGGAGCGCCATGACGTGGCTGGTCGCGGGCGTCCAGGCGGACTGGTTCCTTGCCCAGCTCGTCCGTTCCTTGCGGAGGTCGAAGTAGAATCTCGGAAGTCTTGCGTTCTCACAGGCTTGCCAGGCGCGAGGGCTGAGCGCGATGAATGCCATTCCGGGCGGGATCATGAGGGCTTTCTGCGATCCGGTGATGAGGACATCGATTTCCCATCGATCCATGGGAAGGTCGTAGACTCCACACGCCGTGATGGCGTCGCAGACGCTCAGCATGTTTGCCCGGCGTGCGATTTCACAGATCTCGCTCGTGGGCATGAGAACGCCGGTGGATGTTTCCGAGGCCTGAAACAGAATAGCTCGCGCGTCGGAGTGGGTGCGTACGGTATCGCGGAGTGTGGAGAGGTCTACCGGATCGCCGAGGCGTGGTGTCTTCAGCTCGACGACGTCGAGTCCGTAGGCACGGGCGATCTCTCCCCAGCGCTCGCCGAACTTACCGCCGTTGACTGTGATCACCTTCTGGCCTGGGCTGAAAAGGTTGCAGACTGCGGCGTCCATCGCGCCGGTTCCCGTCGAGGCGAGCATCAGCACTTCCTGGCGGGTCTGAAAGACTTGCTGGAGGCCCGCTTTGACTTCTTCGAAGAGCTTCTGGAATGCAGGTGTGCGGTGATGGATGAGTGGACTTCCCAGTGCTCGGAGCACGGGCTCAGGCAGGGGCGTGGGCCCTGGCGTGAGAAGGTAGGTCTTTTTCACCGTTCTTATCTGCTCGAAAGCGGCCCGATTTGCAAGGTTGCATTGATGTGACGCGGTGCGCAACTGGGCGTGGCCGTGGGCGGTTGGTGTAGTCCGGTTAGGTCGAGAACGGTTGGGGTGTAC
>CAYOWB010000036.1:3406-10189 GCA_964407515.1 uncultured Bacteriovoracaceae bacterium | reverse complement strand
GGGCACGGTGATCGAACTTCACCGCGACCTTCCCATATTCAGGGGTAACCGCGTCCCTGGTATGGGCTGCCGTGCCGTGGTCTGGCTATAGGGTGTTCTAGTTGGGGCGGTACAGGATTCCTGTACCAGTCGATTTAGAACGTGGTGTTCTAATGTGGCCGGTACAGGGCGGTTGTACTGAGTGATTTAGAACACGGTGTTCTAATATGAGCGATACAGTGCTGCTGTATCTGGTGATTTATAACAACGTCGCCCTAAGTGTGGATGCTTCAGTTGTGACGATGAAGCAATCAGGGCTATCCTATCCCCATGCTCCAAAACCTTCGACTCGATCATCTGGATTGCGACTACTGTGACGTCCGCGTGGAGGACGTCCGGCAGACCTCCATTCTGTATCAAGACGGTGAGCTGCGCTCCTGTGATGTGAAGCCTAGTCTTGGTTGCTTCATTCGAGTGTTCAGAGGCGGGCGCGGTTTTTTCGCGGCGACCACCGCTGTCGATCAGATCGAGCAGAAGATCGCTGAACTGATTGATCAGGCCAGGGGCTACGCGGGGGCCCTCGGATCGGTCGTTCTTGGTCAAGCGGAGCATCCGGTGCAGGCCGAGAGGTTTCTTTATTCTGGTGGGTCCGCGGCCGATGTGCCGGTGTCCGATAAGCTGAAGCTGTGTGACGCCTATCTCCGAGACTTTCCGAGGTCGCCTGCCGTTTCAGAATGGCGCGTGGGGTATCAGGATATCTACAAGCTGAAGCACTTCAAGTCCTCGCGAGGGGCCTCGTACTCCTTCGACTACAATCGGCATGGCGTTCGCGTGTGGTTCACGCTCCGTGAGGGGGACTCTGTCTTTCAGGACTTCATTGACTTCTACGGTGACCGTCTCGAAATGCTCGAGGGCAAACAGGACCAAGTCCGCGCGGCGGTGGATGAGGCGAAGCGTTTTCTCGGAGTTGAGGTCATTCAGCCCGGAAAACACCGTGTCGTTCTTTCTGGGTTTGTGGTGGGGGCGTTCGCTCACGAGTCATTCGGACATAAGTCGGAAGCCGACCTGATGCTTGGAGACGAGAAGGCTCTCCGGGAGTGGAAGATCGGAGCTCGGATCGGATCGGATGTTCTGTCGATCGTGGATGAGTCGCGTGACGCGGTGGCCGGGTACTGTCCGTTCGACGATGAGGGAATCCCGGCGCAGAAGGTGTATCTCATCAAGAACGGGGTCCTCTCCGGACGTCTTCATTCTCTGGCCACCGCTGGAACGTTCCGTGAACCGGCGCGAGGCAATGGCCGCGCCATGACATTCGAGCACGATCCGATCGTGCGCATGCGTTCCACTTTTGTCGAACCTGGGACGATGAGCTTTGAAGATCTGCTTCGCGACGTGAAAGAAGGAATCTACGTCAAAGACCTTCTCCATGGTTCCGGAATGAGTACTTTCACGATCGCCCCCAGGAAGTGTTACCGCATCCGCGACGGCCGGATTGCGGAGCCAGTCCGCGTTTCGGTGATTTCAGGAAACGTATTCGAGACGCTGAACGAAGTGGAGGCCTGCGCAAATGACTTCTCTCTCTTTTCGTCGGTGTTCGGTGGTTGCGGCAAGGGCGAGCAATGGCCGCTTCCTGTTTCGTTCGGAGGCCCCTCGATCCGTGTGCGACAGATGCAGGTGGGGTGATTGATCATGGCACATGAGATTCTGAGTCTTCAGGAGAGAGAGCTGGTGGTGGAGCTGAAGGACACTGAAACAGTGTCGTTCAGAAACAAGGACATCTCGAAGAAAGGCGCCAGGCTCTTCGAGAACGGGCAGGTGATTACCGCATCGCACGTCGGAGAGATCAGTGACGATTCGCTCCTGGAGCGCTGCCGGGAGCTGGAAGGCTGTGGCGTTCCGTATGACTACGAGCTTCCGCGGAACTCTTCTGTTCAGTTCCGTGCGGTGACTCCCGACGGTTCAGCGCTGAAGAATCATTCCGGGTTTTCCCAGGAGGTGGTGGATGCGTTCAGGACTGGTTTTCCCGATGTCATTCTCTCCGGGAGGACGTTGGCATCTCATTCTCTTCGGCGGCTAAAGTCGTCGCTCGGTGTCGATCATCATGTCGAAGTGGAAAGGACCGCATGGGAGCTCTGGTGCAAACATGCGGACTCCCACGAGCTGTTTGACGTGGTCATCGGCGGCACCAGCGTGGAGTGCCCGGATAGCTCTTCCGTCCTACGCGAGTACGAGCCCTATCTTTCGGGGCTTGCACGCTCGGCACGGGTTCAGTCCGGAAGTCTTCCGGTTCTATGGGTGAACTCCGAGCAGCTGCTCTTGAAGAAGCTTGGAGAGGGGCTAAGGGCCGATCGTTATCATCAGGGCGCGTCCATCCTGAGCGGCAAGCTGGGACAGGGGATTTTCAGTCCTCAGTTTTCGCTCGCGGATGTGAGTTGGGACCCCAGCCGTTTGGCTTTTTCCGGCTTTGATGGAGAAGGAGTGTGCCGGGCGGATCCTCGTTTGATCCTCATCGATCAAGGCAGGGTGACGGGTTTGATCTCGGATCTCCGCGTGGCGAAGAAAGTCGGGACCGTCTCGACCGGGAATGGCTGGCGGAATTTTGATTCGGGGGTGCAACTGGATTATCACGCCCTTCGGATCGAGCCTGGAAATCGAGAGTACCGTGAGCTGCTTGCGGATTTTCCGGAGTGCGTGGTGGTGCTCATGGCCATGGGCGGTGAGTTCACGGATGACGGGGACTTCTCCACTCCGGTTCAATGCGGCTTCTTGGTGAGACACGGTGAGGTAGTTGGACGTCTGCCTGAGCTCAGTGTGAAGGGAAGGATGTGGGACATGTTCGGCTCAGCCTTGCTGGATGTCTCGTGTGATGGCTTCGGAGAGAGAAGCCCGAATCCCTGTCTGTTGATGGAGATGCAGGTGTTGCCGCATTAGTTGGGCTTTCATTCGAGGCCAAACTGAGCGGCCCTCTGCATGAGAGCCCCAGGGTTATTGGAAGTGCTGCACCCTTGGCCACCTCATGTTCGTCTTAGGTAGCTAGAGACCAGGTCGGCCAGAAGAACCAAGAGCTTGGCTAAGACTAAGGCAAGCCGCAAGAACTGCTCAAGATTCTTCCAGATAGTCCGATGAGTCTTATAGGTCGTGGACCTATTTCGTCTCATAGGATCACCCCCTTTCTTGTGGTGCAGGAAAGGGGGCAGGTCCTTCTACTCCGCTCAGTTTGGCGGAAGCTCCTTGAGCAAGAGGAATGCCTCCGTTTCTCCCTGAAATCCGCCAGGGCATGTTCGACAATCAGCCGTTAGGTTCCTATTTCAGACTGGGGTGCTTGCTTTGAAGAGCGAGCGGGGTGCGTCATTCTGGTGTTGGTCAAGAATGAATGAGAATGACAGGGGAGGGCTCGCATTTCTCGGGCGATTTCGTTACTCTGACGGTGTCCTTCCTAGTCTCGAGTGTAGTCTCGCATCCGTTACAGTTCGTGTAATTGAGAGTTCGTCTTTTACGTCTTTGATGAACAACGAAAGGGGTTCCCATGAAAGCCCAGGTCGTCTCGTTTCATTGCGTACTGAAGAACAGAATGGGAGAAGTCATCGGTACCACGTTCAATCATGAGGTGGTGAACCGAGTCGCCGAAGAAGGAGAGCTCCTTCCCGGTCTCGCTGAGGGACTTCGGGATCTGAGAAAAGGGGAGCGAAGGCGAATCACGGTAGAGGCCGAGCGCGCCTACGGGTTGTACGACCCTCGTTTGGTGGTGGAGATTCCTCGAAAGAAGATGCCACGAGGAGTGTCCTTTAGGGCAGGCCAAGAGGTGATGGCGGAAGCGTACGACGGAAGAAGTCGCGCGTTCCGGATCGTCCGGGAGACCGAGAAGACCGTGACGATTGATGGCAATCATCCGCTTGCGGGTCAGGACCTGGTTTTCGAAGTAGAAGCATTGGAAGTCCGGGATGCGACGCCTGAAGACGTCGCTGAATCTCGTGCTTCAGAAGTCATGCGTGTGCTTCACTAGCAAACAGTCTTTCAGAAGTGATCTCAGTCCGCGTGATGCGCTTTGCCGCCCTTGCCGGCCTTCTTCGCACGCTTCTGCACGAGGATCTCGTCGATGATGGCGAGCGCTTCGTGGCGGAGGTCGTTGTCGTAGATGAAGCGGTAGAAGTTTTCCATGTCCGGATGGTGGCGGAAGTTCTTGAAGGAAGCTGACATCTCACCGCCAGCGGCGGCGGCGGCGGCGGCGCTGCTGTCCTGCGAGCGGGCAGCGGCGGCTTCGGCCTGTTCTTCGAGTTCTTCGACGTCGACGTTTTCACCGGCTTCGGCGGCAGCGCGGGCGGCGGCGACTTCGTCCACTTCGGCGGTGGGAGCGGCTTTGCCCTTCTTCTTTTCTTCCTTGGTTTCCTTCGCTGCTTTCTTCGCCTTTGCCATATCGTCTCCTTCGTTACGCCGTATCCGCGGGATTCTGCTGTTCCGGGAGAATACCGTAACGGTGCAATTTGTTGTAAAGGGTTTTGATCGTAATGCCAAGTGTTTGTGCGGCCTTGGTCTTGTTGCCGTTATTAAAGGCTAACATCTTGATAATGTGATTTTTTTCGACCTCATCCAGGGACATGGTGGTGGCCCCTTCGGTGGAAGAGTCGGTCCGGAGCTTCGGCATCCGGATGTTGAAGGGGATGTCCTCAAGCCGGATTTCGTTGTTTTCGGCCAGGATCTTGAGGCGCTCGATGGTGTTTTGCAGCTCGCGGATGTTGCCCGGCCAGTCGTAATTCGACAGGACCTCGATGACCCGCGGGTCGACCCGTTTGATCTGCTGAGCCGGGCCGCCGAAGCGCGAGTTCTCCAAGAAGTAGCGGACGAGCTCGGCGATGTCCTCCTTGCGTTTGCGCAGAGGGGGCATGCGTAACGTGATCGTGTTCAGGCGGTAGAAGAGGTCCTCGCGGAAGCGTCCCGCCTTCACGTCCTGTTCGATGTCGCGGTTTGTGGCGCTGATGATCCGGACGTTCACCTTGATCGGCTTCTTGCCGCCGATCCGGTAGAACTCGCCTTCTTGCAGGAAGCGGAGCAGCTTGGCCTGAATCGCCGGCGAGGTCTCGCCGATTTCGTCGAGGAAGAGGGTTCCTCCATCGGCTGTTTCGCAAAGGCCCATCTTCTGGCTGATGGCTCCCGTGAAGGAGCCCTTTTCGTGGCCGAAGAGTTCCGACTCGAGCAATGACTCCTGAAGGGCGCCGCAGTTCACGGTGACGTACGGCTTGTCGGAGCGCTCACTGCGCGTGTGCAGGCGGCGAGCGATGAGTTCCTTGCCCGTGCCGCTTTCACCCTGGATCAGGACGGTGGCGGTGGTGGGGGCGATCTTGTCCACCATGTTGAGGATGTTCAGGATCGCGGGGCTCTTACCGATGATGTCGAAGCTCTTGCCGTCCTGGCGGACGAGCGTCTTCAGGACTTTGTTTTCCTTCTGAAGGAGCTTCTGTTGGTCGAGGATGCGCTCGTGCGCCTTGCGGAGCTCGATCGTTTTCTCTTCGACGGCGTGCTGAAGCTTCGCATTGAAAGTCCGGGCCTCGTTGAAGAGGCGGCGGTTTTCCATGGCGACTGCGAGCTGTGAAGCGATCGCTTCGAGGATGATGACGTCGTCCTCATCGAGCGTGTCGGGCTTATCGCTTTCGATGTTCAGCGTCGCGAGAACGTCTCCATTGTGAATGACGGGGACCGCGAGTTCCGATCGGGTCTCGCTCGGAAAGGACAAGTTCGTGTAATTCGGGTCCTGGGAAACGTCGTTGGCGAGATAGCTGCGTTTGGTTTGAATCACGGCGCCGGTAATTCCTTCGCCGCGTCTTAGAACGTAGCCGATCTTGAGATGGTCTCGATAAGCGCCCGACTGGGCCTGGAGGGTTGCGGACTGATCGTGGCCGACGCTCCACAGGTGGATGCAATAGAAATGAAACTTGCTTTGGATGATGTCGATGACTTCTTGATAGAAGTGCCGCGACTGCAAAAGGCTCTGCAGGCGGGTGGAAAATTCACTCAGAAGCTGAAGCTGGATGGCTTGTTTGTGTTGAGTGAGGTCTGTGGACGACATACTTTCTTTCACGCTGCCTTCGGAAAGACATGGCGATTTTTACCCGCGGGAGTCCCGTCGAGTGTCCGCATCCTATATTTTTTACAGGTCTGCGTCAACGATGAAGTTGACGAGGAGAGTCAGGTAAGAAGAGGTGTTCTGCTTGAGTGTTAACCTATCGAAATGACTATTAAATGATACTCGTCGGTAGGGTGTGGTTCCTCGGGTTTCGTCTGTCGATTCGACCTTTGGGTTTGCGGTTGTCTCAGATGCGTTCCAGGTGCTTAATCAGGCTTATGCCTTCATCTAAGAGTCGCCTGGCGGCTTTGTTCCGCCATCCTGGACACCTTTTGTGGATCGCTATCGCCTACATTCCCTTTCTCGGGGGAATGAGCGTTCCGCTTACGGGTGACCAGAAGGTGTATCTGAGCACGGCTCTTGAGATGCGACAGAGTGGCAGCTGGCTGCGGCCCATTCTTTTTGGTGAAGCTAGCTACTACAAGCCGCCGTTGGAGTACTGGGCGACCCTCTTCGGTTGGAACGTATTCGGCTTCAATCTGTGGGGCGCGCTCTTGCCCTCAGTCTTTGCCGTTCTCGGTACCGCGTGGTTCTTGTGCGAGATCACGGACCTGTTGGATGAAAAACGGCATCTTCGGACGGCGGGCCTGTGGTTCGCCGCCGCGTTGGCCACGGTGACTTTCGGGACGACCGCTCAGATGGAGATTTATCTCTGTCTGTTTAATGCCGCTGCATGGTGGGCTGGA
>CAYOWB010000036.1:0-3387 GCA_964407515.1 uncultured Bacteriovoracaceae bacterium | reverse complement strand
AGCGCGCCACTCCCGAAGGCCGTCTGTCGCGCTCGGCCTCGCCGGTGTCCGGGCCATTGTGAAGAGCCCGCTCTACTCCGTGCTCTGGGTCGCCGGGTATCTGTCGTATCTCGTGGTGTCCGGTGAGTGGGATCTGTTTCGTCGCAAGCATATCTGGGGCGCGTGGTTGTTGGGCGGACTGGTGGGAGCGTCTTGGTACCTGGCTGTGCTGGCCGTGGATGGTCAGCGCTTCTGGTCGGACTATTTGATCCGTGAAACCTGGGCGAAGAACAGCGGCAACGGAAGCACCATCGGTGGCTTCTGGCTTGCGATGCTGTACTTCTGCTTTCCATTCACGCTTCTGATCATCCCGGCGTTGCAAGTCGTTTGGAAGAAGCGGCGATCGGGCCCGATGCTGAATTTTCTCTTTGCGTGGTCCTGGGCTCCGGCCCTGTTTTTCACCTTCTATCCTTATCGGACGCGTCCCTACCTTTATATCCTCGTTCCGGTGCTCGCTATTCTCGTGGATCAGGCCTGCTTCCGCGTGTGGCATTCCAAGTTCCTGCGGGCGACTGCTTGGGCTACAGGGGTACTCTTTGCTCTGGTTTTAGCCACGGTGGGCTTCGTTTTGTGGCGTGCTGAGCTCGTCTCACCGCTGGTGTCAGCGGGGTTTGTCGCGATCGGCGCACTAGGCGCCTGGGCCGGGGTGAAGGGGCAGATGCGTGGTTTCGTCATCGCGGCGCTGGGAGCGGTCCTGCTGTTTCGGTTTTCGGCGGTCTCGATCGGTGAGACTGATCTTGCGGGGTTGCGAACAGCGGTGAAGGAGTCGCCCGGCGTCCCCGTGGCGATGCTCGACGAGAAGAGGAACATCTGGCACGAGCTGGGCCTGGTGTCAGCCGCGCTCGGAAAGCCGGTGGAGCGGCTTTATGACCTGGATCAGGCCGCGGATGCGCTTCAACAGGGGAGGATGGTCGTCCTTTCGGACGTTCAGTCCGCCGAACTTCTCGCCTCTTTGGAAGCGAAGCTGCTCGGACGGTCGGATCTTCGGTCGGTCGAGAAGCGTGAGTGGTGGCGCTGGAAGGGGCGTTTGAAGTTTCCGTTCAAGGAGTTGATCCTCCATGGACGCGCGGGCGTGCCGGATTTCGAAGAGAAGACCAAACGTCGCTTCTTGATTCTCACTCTGGCAAAGCCCTTGCTTAATGCGGGTCCCATTCAAGGAGAGATCTATGAATGGGAAGTGGATGTTGATGGTCGCGGCCGCCCTGGTCGCAGTGGTCGCGTCGAGTGGTTGCGGAAGGACGGCGCGGAAGGCGCGAAACGGGACCGAGCGCGCCCCGGCTCCTTTAGTTGAGGCAAAGAACTCCGAGCGAAAGGAGTCGGTCGCAACGACCCCTGATGGGGCGGTGACTTTGACTCGGTCCGAGCCGGAAGGTCTATCTGGCCTTACGGCGGGCGGAGCCGGAGACGACCAGTTTGAGCTGGTTCCAGTCGACTCCCGATTGGATGGATCGCTCTTCAGCGTGAAGAATGTTCCGCAGTGGTCGGACACGCTTTTCGTGGCTCCCAGGATTCACGTCCGCGGAAACAAGGAACAAGGCCGTACAGCGCCGAAGAAGCTTGCCGACGGGCGCGTTGCTCTCGGCTTTGAGCTGCTTCTCGCGGATTCGCAAGCGGCCGTTGCTCATGCTGGGATTGAAGCGGTCTTGAAGGAGCGACATGCCTCGGTGCTCGCGCCTCTTCCGGGGTGTCTGAAGAAGGTGGTCCTCGTTACCCCGCTTCGTGAGTATGAGGCTTCGTTGGTGGACGCGTCGGCGTCGCCCTGCCGGCTCGGGGAAGTGTATCGCTATGAGTGGATCATGAGTGCCGCTGAGGCGCGCGATGTACTGGAGAGTGATCTGCATGCGGGGGCGCTCGACGTTCGGGGCACATATGAAATGCGGGTCCCCTGGGCGGTGAGTCGATATGCAATCGAGTTTGACCGCGAGCGGCTCTATGCGGAGTTGGAGGCGTCCTTTGCGCCGTCCGGTGGAATTCTGCCTGAGCGTGATGCTTCGGGGAAAGTCCTGGAGGTCTTGCAGCGGCTTTCCTTTTCCTTGTCCATTGATGAGGACCTCACTCCGAGACTGAAGTCCATTGCGAGGAAAGTGGAGGAAGCCTTTTTCGTGAACACGGGACGTTGTGGGGGCGTGGAGCCGTGCGTCCGCCTCAGTCGAGTGCACGAAAAGGCAGAGCAGCTTCTTCGGGAGGAGTGGGAGCGGGCAGTGCATGTCCCGAGCGGACAGGATTATCTGGCCTGGGCTCGCCTTCGCCCGGTGGAACAGAGCGAGCTTACGGTAAAGGGAAGTGTCAGCGGAACTGGGGTCGCCACCGCCCTGTCGCTGGTCGCGGGCGATCTGATCAAGTTGTCGATCTCCGACCTCCTTCGTGAGCAGCGGAACTATGAGGTCACGTCTTTCTCCCAGGCGGACAATGTCGTGTGCACAAGAAGCGAGCCCGTCATGAGACGGGATTGTCGCTGGGTCGCGGTGGGGCGAAGGGGAGACCGTGAGACTGAGTTGAGGTGTCGTGATACCCACGTCGGGGATCGGTGCACCGCTTCGGAAAATCGCTGGGTGCAGACGACGATCTACGCAATGAGCGAACCGAAAGAGCCTCTCCGCTTGAATCCGTTCGAAGTAGAGAAGGAGTTGCTCGACGGAATGAAGCTCAGATTCGTCTGGCGGAACGAGGATGGCGAGGTGACGCGCGAGGCGCTTTGCCCGTTATCCGTTTTCGATCGAAGTCGGAGCGAGAAGGGCTGGCGAATCCGGCTGGAGAATCGTCCGAAGTGCGATGCATTCTCGGACATGGGCAAGAAGCCGCCTCGGGTGGAATTGCTGAACCATGTTCGGTTTCCAGTAACGCATAAGCAGGGCAGGCTGGTGAAGCGTTGGGATGGGGCGATCAGTGAGTCGCCTGTCGATGCGATTCATGAGCCGCCGGTCAGGCTGGACGGAGTTCTTTCGATCCTGGGATACGATTTCACCACCGCGGCGTCGGGTGGTCATCGACTGGTCCGTTAAGAACTACTTACGGGGAGGGTTCGACCACTTCGGTGCGGTGCAGTTCCCCAGGCCGTAGGTCAGGCGCTTCACGAACGTGCCATCGACGTTCATCACATAGACGTTCTGCTGGCCGGTCCGATTGGAGCTGAAGACGACGAAATTGCCGTCGGGGCTGAAGTAAGGGTCTTCATTGTTGCCCTGACCTTTAGTCAGGCGCTCGATGTTCGTGCCATCCGGGTTCATGATGAAGATGTCGAAGTGGCCGTCGGTCCAGCCCGCGAAAGCGAGTTTGTTGTTCTGGGGAGACCACGACGGGGTGGCGCTTACGCTCTTGCCCAAAGTCGCGCGGCGCATGGCCTCCAGC
>CAYOWB010000035.1:2543-23753 GCA_964407515.1 uncultured Bacteriovoracaceae bacterium | reverse complement strand
GCTGGGCCGCGGAAAGAGGCGTCGAACGCTGGTGCTCCAGGAGGCGGGCTGGAACTTCAACTCCAACTGCGCTTTGCCCCGTACGGAGGCTTGGGATAATGCGCCGCAGCGCCTCTTATGGTGAGCTTCACGGCCCAGCTCGGGGCGGTGCTCTCGATAATAAAAGCTTGACCGCCGTGCATGTGTCGTCTATTTTCCGTTCCTTGCACGCGTCAGGAGTCCTCCATTCTCGGTGGAGATGTCCGTTTTTTGGTTGGTTTACCCCAAGCGAGCGCGTTTTATTGAGGTTGTTTTCCCCCTGCTATGCTAATGGGGTTAACGCCCGAGCATTTAATTTTTGAGGAAATGAGGAAAGGAAAAGCAGTACATGCCGACGATTAATCAGCTGATCCGCAGAGGCCGCTCGAATAAGGCCTGGAAGACGAAGTCTCCGGCGCTCCAGAGCTGCCCGCAGCGGCGCGGAGTGTGCACGAGAGTTTATACCACGACGCCCAAGAAGCCGAATTCGGCTCTCCGCAAAGTTTGCCGTGTTCGCCTGACGAACGGCTACGAAGTTACCTCATACATTCCCGGCGTCGGCCACAACCTCCAGGAACACTCGATCGTGCTGATTCGCGGAGGCCGTGTGAAGGACCTCCCCGGTGTTCGTTACCACACCGTGCGCGGAACGCTGGACACCCAGGGTGTTGCGAACCGTAAGCAGAGCCGTTCGAAGTACGGCGCGAAGAAGGGCACCGGCGCTGCCGCTGCGAAATAATTTCTAAACTGAAGGTAGATAAACATGGGTCGTAAAAAGTTTATTCGTAAGCGGGAAGTTCATCCGGATCCGAAGTTCAACGACGTGGTCGTGACGAAGTTCATCAACAGTCTTTTCCGTCAGGGAAAGCGCTCCGTTGCTGAGTCGATCTTCTACGGCTGCATCGACGAACTCGCTGCCAAGACCGGTGAAGACGGCTTGAAGGTTTTTAAGAAGGGTCTTGAAAACGTGAAGCCCCTTCTCGAAGTGAAGTCTCGCCGCGTCGGTGGTGCGACCTACCAGGTTCCGGTCGAAGTGAAGCCTGCCCGCCGCCAGTCTCTGGCGTCGCGTTGGTTGATCGAAGCCGCTACCGCTCGTCCCGAGCACTCGATGGCCGAACGCCTGGCCGCCGAAGTGCTCGAAGCGTCGAACGGCCGCGGTGGCGCCATGAAGAAGCGCGAAGACGTGCATCGCATGGCCGACGCCAATAAGGCGTTCGCTCACTATCGCTGGTAATCAGCCCAAGTAAGGCGCCATAAAAATCATGGCAAAGAATACGCTCGAGACGACGCGCAACATCGGCATCATGGCTCACATCGATGCCGGTAAGACGACGACGACCGAGCGTATTCTTTTTTATACTGGCAAAATCCACAAGATCGGCGAGGTTCATGAAGGCACGACTGCCATGGACTGGATGCCGCAGGAACAGGAACGCGGAATTACGATCACATCGGCCGCGACGACCTGCTTCTGGCGTGATCACACGATCAACATCATCGATACTCCTGGACATGTCGATTTCACCATCGAGGTTGAGCGCTCGCTGCGAGTGCTGGATGGTGCAGTCGCGGTTTTCTGCGCTGTCGGCGGCGTTGAACCTCAATCCGAGACGGTGTGGCGCCAGGCGAACAAGTATCACGTTCCTCGTATCGCATTCGTCAACAAGATGGACCGCATCGGTGCCGACTTTGAAGACGTCGTTCACCAGATGGAGTCCAAGCTTCATGCCCGTCCGGTCGTGACTCAGATTCCGTGGGGCGCCTCGGACACCTTCAAGGGAATCGTCGATCTCATTCAGATGAAGCTCATTCAGTGGCATTCGGACGATTTGGGTGCCACGTTCGAGTACATCGAGATTCCGGCTGATCTCCGCGAAGATGCTGAGCGGTATCGTGAAAAGCTCGTTGAAGTGGCTGCGGAGTGTGACGAGTCTCTTACTGATAAGTATCTCAACGGTGAGACCCTGAGTCCGGAAGAGATTCGCGCCGCCATTCGCAAGGGTTGCGTATCGATGACTTTCGTTCCGGTACTCTGCGGTGCGAGCTTCAAAAACAAGGGTGTTCAGCCGCTTCTTGATGCTATCGTCGACTATCTGCCTTCTCCGCTGGACGTGCCCCCGGTTGAAGGCACAGATACGAAGGATGAGACCAAGCTTCTCAAGAGAAGCAGTTCTCCGGACGAGCCGTTTGCGGCGCTAGCGTTTAAAGTTCAAAACGACCCGTACGTGGGTCAGTTAACGTACTTCCGTGTGTATTCCGGCCAGATCGAGACCGGTGCCATGGTCTACAATCCGGGTAAGGGCAAACGTGAGCGCCTGGGGCGTCTCTTGCAGATGCATGCGAACAAGCGCGAGGACGTGCAGGTCGTGAAGGCGGGCGATATCGCCGCCACGGTTGGACTGCGTTTCACGACGACGGGAGACACCCTCTGCAACGAAGGTCATCAGATCCTCCTCGAAAAGATCGAGTTTCCGGAGCCGGTGATTTCCATCGCGGTCGAGCCGAAGACCAAGGCGGACCAGGAGAAGCTGGCGACTTCGCTTCAGCGCCTCACTATGGAGGATCCTTCGTTCCGCGTGACGATGAACGAAGAGACCGGGCAGACCTTGATTAGCGGCATGGGTGAGTTGCATCTGGAGATCATCATCGATCGCTTGCGTCGCGAATTTAAGGTGGATGCAAACGTCGGTCAGCCGCAGGTTTCGTACAAAGAGACGATTTCAGGTGCAGCTGAGGCAGAAGGAAAGTTCATCCGTCAGATGACCGGAAAAGGACTCTACGGTCATTGTGTAATTCGGCTGGAGTCCCTGCCGCGTGGCACAGGCTTCAAGTTCGTGAATCAGATGCGGACCGGGGCGATTCCAAAGGAATTCATTCCGGCGGTTGAAAAAGGGATTCACGAATCCATGCTCGGGGGAATCCAAGTCGGATATCCGGCGGTCGATATTCAGGCTACGCTGTTGGATGGCTCTTTTAGTGAGACTGATTCCAATGAAATGGCCTATAAGATTGCCGCTTCGATGGCGTTCAAGGATGCCGCCCAAAAGGCCGTCCCTGTGATCATCGAGCCCATGATGTCTTGTGAAGTCGTCTGTCCGGATGAGTACATGGGTGGAGTCATCGGTGACCTGAATGGCCGTCGCGGTAAGATTATCAGCATGAGCATGCGGCATGGAATGCAGGTCATTAAGGCCGAGGTGCCGCTGGCGACCATGTTTGGCTATTCCACGGCGCTTCGTTCCGCTTCTCAGGGGCGTGCGACCTATTCCATGGAGCTCGCGCATTACGAGCCGGTTCCAGAGAATATTGCTCGCGAAATTAAGATTCAGGCCGGGGTTATTCATATTTGAAAGGCCGAGAGAGGCATTTTTTCGGCTTGTCAAGAAATACGCTTGTCATCAAAAGGCAAGCGCAGTATAGGTTCGTGCTTACTAATGACGCTCTGGGGAAGATTGCTCGGTTGGCTACATCTCAACCGGGGGAACTCCCTGGAATTTGCTACTAAAGAGGAGATGTGAAAATGGCGATGGAACACAAGATCCGGATCAAGCTGAAGGCTTTCGATCACCGGGTTCTCGATCAATCGGTTTGGGAGATTGTCAACACTGCGAAGCGCACCGGTGCTACGGTTCGTGGCCCGATTCCGCTGCCGACGGTGATTAATAAATATTGCGTTCTCCGGTCGCCTCATGTAGATAAGAAATCCCGCGAGCAGTTCGAAGTTCGGACTCATAAGCGGCTTTTGGATATCCTCGAGCCTACTCAGCAGACGGTTGACTCTCTGATGAAGTTGGACCTGTCGGCTGGCGTGGACGTGGAGATCAAATCTTAACGTTCCCAACAACGTTGAGGTATTTGGGCAAGTCGATACTTCCCTCTGCATTCACCGCAAGGTGAATCCCAGTCGGAAAGTCGGTGGGCCAAAATCATCGCATGAAAGCATCCGGCGGCCCTAGTGGTAGCTTCCCGGTGATGCTGTGACGGTGAGTTGCTGAATAGCAATAGTTTAAAGGGGTGGCTAGTGATGACTCCCCTGGAGAAGAGTATGGATCAAAAGCCTGAAACGCAGGTCAATCAGAGCTCCGCGGCCGAGCGCCAGCGCGTTGCTTTGAAGAGTGACCGTGGTGGTATCTTGGGTGTTAAGGCGGGTATGACCCAGATTTATAACGATGAAGGCGACTCGATCGCTGTGACCGTTATCGATCTGAAGCCTGCTGTAATTACTCAGATCAAGACGCAAGAGAAGGACGGCTACTGCGCCGTTCAAGTCGGTTTCATTGAAAAGAATACGAAGTCAATTAGCAAGCCTGAGCAGGGACACGCCAAAAAGGCGGGGGCCGCCGGCTTCTATCATTATCAAGAGTTCCGTGTTGAAGACGCCTCGAAGCTGGAAGGCCTCACGGTTGGCCAGGCTCTCTCACCTGAGTTCGTGAAGGCCGGCGACATGGTCGACCTGACTGCAATGAGCAAAGGTAAGGGCTTCCAGGGCGGTATGAAGCGCTTCCATATGGCGGGCGGTTATAAGACGCACGGCGCCTCTCTGTCGCACAGGCAGCTTGGCTCGATCGGTAATCGCGCCGATCCCGCGAAGTGCTTCAAGAACAAGAAGATGGCCGGTCACATGGGCCATGAAAAAGTCACCGTTCAGAATGTGCGGGTTGTTCGTGTGGATCTCGAGAACCAGCTGCTGCTCGTTCATGGCAGCGTTCCTGGTCCGAAGAGTGGTGTCGTTACCATTCGCCACGCGGTGAAGAGTGCAGGATAAGGTATGCCTACTTTAGACGTCATTAATCAGGAAAAGAAAAAAGTGGGAAGCATCGACCTCCGCGACGACGTGTTCGCGGTGGACGTCAATGTCCCGCTGGTTCATCAGGTCGTGAAGGCCCAGTTGGCTGGCCGTCGTCAAGGCACCGCCAAGACGAAGACGAAGGCTGAAGTCCGCGGTGGCGGCAAGAAGCCTTTCCGTCAGAAGGGCACTGGTAACGCTCGTCAAGGTTCCAGCCGTTCTCCGTTGAATCCGGGCGGTGGCCAGAGCTTCGGTCCGGTGCCGCGTTCTTACGAACAGGCCACGCCGAAGGAAATGGTCCGCGGCGCACTCCGTTCGATCCTCTCGGATCGCGTGAAGGCGAAGCGCATCCTCGTGATCGACGAGTTCAAGATTGCGAGCCCGAAGACGAAGGCGTTTGATGAGATTCTGAAGAAGAAGCTCCAGCTCGAACATAAGGTCCTCATCGTGGATGACGCGAACGAGAACCTGGTGCTCTCCGGCCGGAACATCGCTTCGGTGAAGATTCTGCGCACGGAAGGATTGAATGTCTATGACATCGTCCGTTCCGAGTGGTTGGTGATGACCAAGCGTGCGGTGCAGGCGGTTGAGAGCCGTCTTGCTCCTCAGGCGTAACGGTGATGACGAGGAGGTAGAAAATGCGCACTGTATATGAAGTGATTCGTAGACCCGTCATCAGCGAGAAGAGTGCTGCTCTGGCCGAAGTCGGCGGACGTTATGCGTTCGAAGTTTCGACCAAGGCGAACAAGCACGAAATCAAGGACGCTGTTCAAAAGCTTTTCAACGTTAAAGTCCGTGAAGTTCGGACGATGACGGTTCATGGGAAGGTGAAGCGGGTCGGCCGCTTTGAGACGAAGCGTTCGAATTGGAAGAAAGCCATCGTGACTCTGGCCGAAGGTCAGAAGATCGACTTCTTCCAGAACAAGTGATTGAGCGGAAGGGTAAAGATTTATGCCGATTAAGACATTCAAACCTACGACTCCGTCGCAGCGTTATAAGACCGTCGCCGACTTCTCGGTGCTGACCCCCAAGAAGGATCAGCCCCATAAGCCGCGTAGCCTCGTGAAGCCTCTCTCCAAGAGCGGTGGCCGCAACGTGTACGGCCGCATGACGGTTCGTCACATTGGTGGTGGCCACAAGCGTAAGCTGCGCGTCATCGACTTCATGCGCGACAAGATGGAGATTCCTGCTCGCGTGGCTTCGGTCGAATACGATCCGAACCGTACCGCGTACATCGCCCTGCTGAACTATGCTGACGGTGAGAAACGTTACATTCTCGCTCCGCTGAACCTCAACGTGGGCGACCCCGTTCTGGCCAGCGATAAGGCCGATATTAAGCCGGGTAACCATCTGTCTTTGAGCTATATTCCGGTCGGTACTCTGATCCACAACATTGAGATCGAGCCGGGCAAGGGTGGCAAACTGGCCCGTTCGGCGGGTGGCTATGCTCAGTTGATGGCGAAGGAAGGCGAATACTGCCAGGTCAAGATGCCCAGTGGTGAGATGCGTTTGATTCACTCCCGCTGCCGCGCCTCGATCGGTCAGTTGTCGAACACGGATCACGAAAACATCACGATTGGTAAGGCTGGCCGTAGCCGTTGGCTCGGTATCCGCCCGACGAACCGCGGTGTTTCGATGAACCCGATCGACCATCCGATGGGTGGCGGTGAAGGTAAGACCTCCGGCGGCGGACATCCGCGTACGCCCTGGGGCAAGCCGACCAAGGGTTATAAGACGCGCAATAATAAGCGCACTGACGCTTTTATTGTGAAGCGCCGTAAGTAACTAGATTAAGAGGAGATTCAATCGTGGCCCGTTCAATTAAAAAAGGCCCATTTTGTGATGATCATCTGCTGAAGAAGGTTCAGACCGCAAGGCAGAGCCAAGATCGCAAAGTGATCAAGACCTGGTCTCGCCGCTCGACGGTGCTTCCGGACTTCGTCGGAATGACTTTCGCCGTTCATAACGGCAAGAAGTTCATCCCGGTTTACGTGACCGAAAATATGGTGGGTCACAAGCTTGGTGAATTCGCCCCGACTCGTACGTTCCATGGCCACACCATGGCGGACAAGAAGGCGGCCGAAGCGACGGCAGCTGCTCCGGCGGCTGGTGGCGCGAAGCCCGCGGCCCCCAAGGCCCCGGCGGCCAAGTAAGGAAAGGTTAGGAGTTAACCATGGAAGTGAATGCGAAAGTCAGTTTCGTGAGAATCACGCCCCGGAAGATGGGGCTCTTGGCTGACGAGATCCGCGGAAAGGCGATCAACGACGCGTTGAGCCTGCTTCGGTTCTCGCCGAGAAAGCGTACGGCCGGCGTGCTCTACACTCTGCTGAAGAGCGCGGTCGCCAATGCGGACCAGAAGGGCACGATCGACGTGGATAAGCTCTACGTTAAGACGTTGCTGGTCGGACAAGGGCCGATCCTGAAGCGGTTCCGTCCCCGTGCTAAGGGTTCGGCGTTCCGGATCAACAAGAAAACGAGCCACGTGAGCGTTACGCTCGCTGAGCGCTAAGAGGGAAGACATGGGTCAGAAAGTTAATCCGGTAGGTTTCCGTCTCGGAGTTACCCGTACTTGGGATAGCCGCTGGTACGCAAAGCGTGACTATGCGAAGCTCCTCCATGAAGACATTAAGCTTCGTGGATATCTCAAGAAGAAGCTCTTCAGCGCCGGCATCGCTCGCATTGAAATCGAGCGCGCCGCGAACAAGGTGAAGATCAACGTTCATACCGCTCGTCCGGGCATCGTGATCGGCAAGAAGGGCGCTGGCGTTGAGTCCCTGAAGGCTGATGTTCAGAAGCTTTCCAAGAACGAAGTCTTCCTGAATATCATCGAAGTGAAGAAGCCCGAAGCGAACGCGACTCTGATCGCCGAGAACGTGGCTTCCCAGCTCGAGAAGCGCGTGGCCTTCCGCCGTGCGATGAAGAAGTGCATGACCGCTGCTTTTAAGCAGGGCATCAAGGGAATCAAGATTCGCGTTTCCGGTCGTCTGGGCGGCGCCGAAATCGCTCGTACGGAATGGTACAGCGAAGACAGCGTTCCGCTGCACACGCTCCGCGCGAACATTGATTATGGAACGGCTGAGGCCCATACGACGTACGGGCTGATCGGCGTCAAGGCGTGGGTGTACCACGGTGAAACTCAGACCTTGAAGAAACAGGCCGCGGCTGAAGCGAAAGCCAATCAGAGCGCTTAAAGAACGGTCTTGAGGAGAATTTTCCATGTTGGCACCAAAGAGAGTCAAGTGGCGTAAGCATCAGAAAGGCAAGATGCGCGGTAAAGCCGATCGCGGCGGTACCTTGTTCTTCGGTGAATTCGGATTGCAGGCTACCGAATGTGGCAAGATCACGGCTCGCCAGATCGAGGCGTCCCGTGTTGCGATGACCCGTTACGTGAAGCGTGGCGGTTCGATCTGGATTCGCGTGTTCCCCGATAAGGCTTTGACGAAGAAGCCGGCTGAAACTCGAATGGGTTCCGGTAAGGGTAACGTCGAGGAATGGGCAGCCGTGATTAAGCCTGGCCGGATCATTTTTGAGATGTCCGGAATTTCCAAGGCTGAAGCTTTTGAAGCGCTTCGGTTGGCGAATAACAAGCTCCCGATTCATTGCAAACCCATCAGCAAGGAATCCGAAGCATTGGCTCTTAAGCGCGCTAATGCTAAGAAAGCCGAAAAGAACGCCGCTGCGGCGAGCAAGGCTTAAGAGGTGAAGTGCTGTGGCTACTAAGAATTACAAAGAACTGAAGAATCTGTCGAAAGACGAACTCGCCACGAAGGTCCGCCAGCTTGAAGCGGACATCTTCCAGGCTCGTATGAAGAAGGCTACTGGCCAGCTGGAAAACCAGGCGGCTGTGTGGAAGCTTCGGAAGAACCTGGCCCGGGCGAAGATGTTGCTCGGACAGGCGAAGTAAGCAACCGGTGATGTGAGGTAATGAAAATGGCTATCGAGAAGAAGGAAAAGAAGTCGCCGGAAGCGAAAGCGGTGAAGGCTCAAACGACCACTGAAAAGACGCCGACTGCTCTGCAGAAGCGTCGTGTGGTGGTTGGTACTGTCGTCAGCGACAAGATGCAGAAGACGATCGTGGTGAAGGTGGACCGCCGTGTTCGCGATCCGCTCTACAAGAAGTACGTGACTCGTTCGCGTCGCTTCAAGGCTCACGACGAGACGAACCAGGCGAAGATCGGTGATTTGGTGTCGTTGATCGAGACGCGTCCCATGAGCCGCGAAAAGCGGTGGGCGCTCCAGTCGATCATTCGGCGCGGAACTGTCACTCTCAACGTGGAAGTCTGAGAACGGCCCAGAGAAAGTGACTAAGAGGAGAGGTGACATATGATTCAGATGCGTACTCGTCTGGACGTGGCCGATAACTCCGGCGCCAAGTCGGTGATGTGCATTAAGGTGCTCGGCGGCAGCCGTCGCCGTTATGCCTCGGTGGGCGACATCATTGTCGTGACCGTGAAGGATGCCACGCCGAACGCGAAGGTGAAGAAAGGCGAAGTTTTGAAGGCGGTGATCGTCCGTACTAAGAAGGAAATCAACCGTCATGACGGAACTTACATTCGCTTTGACGCGAATTCCGCCGTGTTGATTAACGCTCAGAATGAGCCGATCGGTACCCGTATCTTTGGACCGGTTGCTCGTGAGCTGCGTGCCCGGGCCTTTACGAAGATTATTTCGTTGGCTCCTGAGGTTCTGTGAGGATTTATGGCTAACACGCAAGTGAACGTTTCCATTCGGAAGAATGACCAAGTTCAGGTCATTTCAGGCCGTGAAAAGGGAAAGATCGGTAAAGTGCTCGGTGTAGACCGCAAGAGCGGCCGGGTTACCGTCGAGAAGACAAATTTGGTGAAACGGCACGTCAAGCCGAGCCAAAAGAACCCTCAGGGTGGAGTGATCGAAAAAGAATCGTCTCTCCATTATTCGAATGTTCTTCTGTTTTGTCAGAAGTGCAATAAGGGTGTTCGCCACGGCAGCAAGATCGTGGAAAAAGCGGACAAGAAAAAGGGCACGTCTGTGAGGACGAAGGTCCGAGTCTGCAAAAAATGCGGTGAGTCGCTGGGATAGGCGTGAATCGTGCGCCTATATAGGAGGTAAGTCGTGGTAGCGGCTAAAGAAGATACTGAGAATAAGAAGAACGCTGGCGCCGAAGGTGGCAGTGTAGATGCGGCGAAGGCCAAGGCTGACGCGAAGAAGGCGGCTGGTGAGGCTGCTCGCGCTAAGGCTAAGAAGGCGAAGGAAGAAGCTGCGGCGGCCGGCGTGAAGATCGCGGCTGCAGGTGAAACGAGGGTTTCGCCGAGCAAGACTCCTCGCCTGTTGGACCACTATCGTAAGAATGTGGTTCCGCAGCTGATGAAAGAGTTCAATCTGAAGAACCCGATGGAAGTGCCCCGCCTGAAGAAGGTGGTGATTAACTGCGCCGTTAAGGATGCCGTTGCCAATCCGAAGGTTCTCGACAGCACTCTCGAAGAGATCATGGCGATCACCGGTCAGAAGCCGGTTCTTACCCGCGCCCGTAAGGCCATCGCGGCCTTCAAAGTGCGTTCTGGTAACGCGGTCGGTGTGATGGTGACTCTGCGCCGTGCGCGTATGTACGAATTCTTGGATCGCCTGATGAATGTCGCACTTCCTCGCGTTCGCGACTTCAAGGGCGTGAACTCGAAGTCGTTCGATGGACGTGGCAACTACTCGTTGGGTCTTCGTGAACAGATCATCTTCCCCGAAATCAACTACGATAAGGTTGACAAGGTGAAGGGTATGACGATCACCGTGACGACGAGTGCCCGGACGAATGAACAGGCGAGAGCGGTTTTGACGGCTCTCGGAATGCCGTTCCGGAAGTAAGAAGGAGACGAAGCTTTGTCTACTCTCGCTAAGATGGAAAAGATTGGAAAGAAGCCGAAGTTTAAGACCCGCGCGCACAATCGGTGCCCGCTTTGTGGTCGTCCTCGGGCTTACATGCGTAAGTTCAATATGTGCCGTCTCTGCTTCAGGGGTTTGGCGCTTAAGGGACAGCTGCCCGGCGTTACTAAGTCGAGCTGGTAAGAAATAGGGATATCGATATGAGCATGACTGATCCTGTAGCAGATTTGTTGACCCGGCTGAGAAACGCGGCCAAAGAAAAGCATGAGAAATTGGAAATTCCGGCTTCTCGCCTGAAGGCCAATATCGTGCGTGTGTTGAAGGAAGAAGGTTATATCAAGAACTTCCGCCTTCAACGCGAAGAAGGCCGTCCGGTGATCAAGATCTATTTGAAGTATGACAATAGCGGTCAGAGCGTGATCCAGGGCATTCGCCGGATCAGCCGCCCGGGCCTCCGTCGTTATTCGGGGTATTCGGAACTTCCGCGTCCGCTCAGTGGCGCTGGTATCGCGATCGTTTCGACGTCGAAGGGCGTTATGACCGGACAGCGTGCGCGCGGCCAGAAGGTCGGCGGCGAGGTCCTCTGTGAGGTTTGGTGATCTATGTCTCGCGTAGGTAAAGTGCCCGTTAAGATCCATACGGGCGTTAAAGTAGATGTGAAGGACGGCGTGGTGAAGGTTGAGGGCCCGAAGGGTAAGCTCAGCCACAAGCTTCCTCGTGGTGTCACGGTAAAGGTTGAAAACGGCGCTATCCAGGTCAAGGCGGACGATAAGCAGATCCTGAACGGATCGGCTCTTCAGGGTCTGACCCGTACGTTGATCCACAACATGGTCGAAGGCGTGCACACGGGCTTCACTCGTGAGCTCGATGTCGTTGGCGTCGGTTACCGTGCGGCGACGAAGGGCAATGTTCTTTCGATGACGCTCGGCTACTCCCATCCGGTGGATTATACGCTTCCGGTTGGCATCACGGCCAAGGTTGAAAACAACACCCGCATCGTCGTGAGCGGCGCCGATAAGGTGCTCGTGGGCATGGTAGCGGCAAAGATTCGGTCGTTCAAGGAACCTGAACCCTATCAGGGCAAAGGTATCAAGTACGTCGATGAGCATATTATCCGCAAGCAGGGCAAGGCTGCTGGCGCGAAGTAAAGGTTTAATATGGCTACGAAGATTCGACGGCAGACAAGTTCAAAGCAGGTTATCCGGTTTAAGCGCAAGCGCCGCATTCGCGCTCGCGTGGAAGGAAGTGCTGAAAAGCCCCGCTTTTCGGTATTCCGCTCGAATAAGCACCTTTATGTTCAGTTGATTGATGACGTGAAGGGCCGGACTCTTGTTGCGGGTTCTACCCAAGAGGAAGAACTGCGCGATAAGCTGGGTGGCAGTGTGGAAGGCGCGAAGACGCTTGGCAGCTTGGTTGCGAAGCGTGCTTTGGCCAAGAACATTAGCCAGGTAGTGTTCGATCGCAGTGGTTACCTCTACCACGGCCGTATCAAGGCCTTGGCAGATGCGGCCCGCGAGGGTGGCTTGAAGTGCTAAGGTAATCACAGGAGAACTATCTCATGGCACTGGGTCAACATATGAATCGTCAGGAAGAATCAGAGTTTGAAGATAAGGTTATCCACATTAACCGCTGCGCTAAGGTGGTTAAGGGTGGTCGCCGCTTCAGCTTTGCGGCCATTGTCGTCGTAGGCGACAAGAAGGGCCAAGTCGGCGTCGGTCTCGGTAAGGCTGGCGAAGTTCCGGAAGCTATTAAGAAGGCCGGAAAACAGGCGAAGAAGAACCTCATGAAGGTACCGCTCGAGGGAAGCACGATTCCGCATGAAATCGTGGGACAATTCGGCGCTAGCCAGGTTCTTTTGAAGCCGGCTCCGGAAGGTACCGGTATCATCGCTAGTTCGTCGGTCCGCGCGATTCTCGAAGTCGCCGGTATCAAGAACATCATGACGAAGTCGCTTCGTCGGGATAACCCGCACAACGTCGTTCGCGCCACTCTGGCCGCTCTCGGAAAGCTTCGCAGCTTCGCCGATATCGCTCAGGCTCGCGGCAAGACGATTGGCGAGATTCTCTAGGAGTAAAAGATGACGGCCGCAACGAAAAAGACGATCACGATTCGCATGAAGAAGGGGACCATTTGCTGCAACCCGAGACAACGGGCGACCATCAATGGTCTCGGATTGAAGAGCCGGGGTCAGACCAAGACTCTGGAGAATACTCCTTCGGTTCGCGGAATGATCAAGAAGGTGTTGCATCTCGTTGAGGTTGTTGCCGAGACTCGGTAACGATCGGACGATTGAGGAATAACGAGGTTTTATTATGCTGCAATTGAACACGATTAAGGCTCATCCGGGTGCAACGAAGAACCGGAAGCGCCTCGGTAGAGGCCAGGGCTCTGGTCACGGCCAGACGGCTGGTAAGGGTGACAAGGGTCAGTTGGCGAGAACCGGTGGAAAGGTTCGCGCGGGCTTTGAAGGCGGTCAGATGCCTCTGTATCGCCGCATTCCCAAGCGCGGTTTCAAGAACTTCACGCGCCGCACTAATGCGGTTCTGAACGTTTCTGACCTGGAGCGTCTGGATCCGAAGAGCTTCTCCGAGATTTCTCTGGAGACGCTGGTGAAGGCCAATGCGATCAAGGGGCGCTATGACCGCCTTACGATCCTCGGCACGGGCGAACTCAAGAAGGCGTTCGTGGTGAAGGCTCATCGCGTCAGTCCTTCTGCGCAAGAGAAGATCACTAAGGCCGGCGGGAAAGTGGAATTGATTCCCATTCCCGGCACTCAGGTGAAAAAGTCCGAAAAGAAGTCGAAGTAAGCGGGTTGTAGTAGTAGAAGTAGAGTTGAGTTGAACGCAGTACAGCTGAAACCGGGGGGCCGGCGTAACAATGTCAGGTATCGAAGGACTCGTAAAAATATCTGAGCTGCGCAAGAGAATTCTTTTCACTCTCTTGATGCTCGCGGTTTATCGCATCGGCGTCCATATTCCCACTCCGGGAGTAGATGGTGCTGCTCTGCAAACCTACTTCAATAACATGCAAGGGACGATCTTCGGCGTATTCAACCTGTTTAGCGGTGGTGCGCTGGAACGTTTCAGTATCTTTGCCCTGGGTGTGATGCCCTACATCAGCAGCTCGATTATTTTTCAGTTGCTGACGGTTGTTTGGCCTTATCTGCATGATCTGCAGAAGGAGGGTGAACAGGGCCGTAAGAAGATCACTCAGTACACTCGTTACGGCACGGTTCTTCTGTGCTTGGTTCAAGGCTACGGAATTGCTGCCGGTCTCGAGCAGGTGAGTAATCCGGCAGTAGTTCTTGAGCCAGGACTGGCGTTCCGTCTTCTGACCACTGTGACGCTTACAGCAGGAACGGTGTTCCTCATGTGGGTGGGTGAGCAGATGTCAGAGCGGGGTATCGGCAACGGTATCTCGTTGCTGATTTACGCTGGTATCGCGGCGCGCATCCCGAGCGGCATTGGAAGCGCCTTGAGTCTGTATCGGTCTGGTGAGCTCAGTTTCTTCCGGATTCTGATCGTACTCGCTGTGATCGTTGGAACGTTCTTCGTGATTATCTTCGTGGAGCGTGGCGCCCGCAGGATTCCAGTTCAGTATGCGAAGCGAGTTGTTGGACGAAAGGTCTACGGCGGACAGAATACGCATCTTCCTTTGAAGGTGAATACGTCCGGTGTTATTCCTCCGATCTTTGCTTCTTCGCTGATTATGTTCCCGGCGACGTTTGCGACCTTTGTTCCATCAGCGGCTCTGCGTTCAATCGCGGATCAGCTGCGCCCTGGTGCGTTGCTGTATGAGATCGTCTTCGTCGGACTGATCGTGTTCTTCTGCTACTTCTACACGGCTGTGACTTTCAAGACTGAGGATGTCGCTGAGAATCTGAAGAAGTACGGTGGATTCATCCCGGGGATTCGACCGGGACAGCCGACTGCTCAGTACATTGACTTCGTGCTTTCTCGTATCACTCTGGGCGGAGCGGTCTATATTTCAGCGATCTGTGTCCTGCCTACGTTGATGAGTCAGACCGTGAAGGTGCCGTTCTATTTTGGTGGCACGAGCGTTCTGATCTTGGTGGGTGTGGCGTTGGATACGACGGCTCAGATCGAGACCTTCCTGCTCACGCGTAACTACGAAGGCTTCATGAAGCATACGAGACTTAAGGGACGGAGTGCATACTCATGATTTCGATCTTTATGGGACCTCCCGGATCCGGGAAGGGAACGCAGGCAAAGAGGATTATCGCGCAGTATGGCTGGCCGCAGCTTTCGACCGGCGATATGCTCCGCGCGGCGATTGCTCAGGGAACGAAGCTGGGATTGGAAGCCAAGTCCTATATGGACAAGGGTGCTTTGGTTCCAGACTCTGTTGTGATCGGTTTGATTGGTGAGCGCATTCAGGCCGCCGATTGTAAGAACGGTTTTATTTTGGATGGATTCCCGCGGACCATTCCGCAGGCTGAGGCTTTGGAGAAGACTCTCCAGGGGCAGGGACGGCAGGTTGAGGCCGCCGTTCTGTTCGATGTGCCGGATGAGCTTCTGATTCGTCGTCTTTCCGGGCGCCGGACTTGCCTGAAGTGTGGTGCAATGTACCATGTTGAGTCGATGCGACCCAAGACTGAGGGCGTGTGCGACCAGTGTGGTAGCGAGTTGATTCAGCGGGACGATGATAAGATTGAGGTCATTCAGAACCGGCTGAAGGTTTACCATCAGCAGACGGCTCCTGTTGCGGAATTTTACCGTAAACGAGACAAGTTGAGAGTTCTGGATGCGACTCAGCCTCTGGAGGCAGTGACTCAAGCGCTCCGGCAAGCACTGAATAAGTGAGCTGGAGTGGTAGTATGGTCACCTTGAAGTCCGAGCGTGAGATAGCCCTGATGCGACAGGCATGCAGGGTGGTTGCTCAGGTTCTGGACGAGGTGGTTAAAATGGCTGTGCCTGGGGTCTCGACGGCGGAGCTGGACAAGTATGTTCAGTCCCGTTGTAAGGACCTAGGAGCTAAGCCGGCTTTCAAGGGGTATAACGGGTTTCCTGCCGCGATCTGTGTTTCCATCAACGATGAGGTCGTTCATGGAATTCCTTCCTCAAAACGGATTTTGAAGGATGGAGACATTGTCGGTTTGGACTTTGGGGTGAGCAAGGACGGATGGTTCGGTGATTCCGCCCGGACTGTTCCTGTAGGGAATGTCACTTCTGAGGCCCAAAAGCTGATTGATGTCACCCGTGAGGGGCTGTATCGCGGGATAGCTGAATGCCGGGATGGAAACCGGCTTTTGGATATTGGCTACGCTGTCCAAAATTATGTTGAAGGCTTTGGATACGGCGTGGTAAGGGAGTTCGTTGGTCATGGAATAGGTAGGGCGCTGCACGAGGAACCGCAGGTCCCTAACATTGGAGCAAAGGGCAAGGGCATCCCGTTGAAATGTGGGATGGTTTTGGCCATTGAGCCGATGGTCAACGGTGGAAGACACGAAGTGAAGGTTCTGAATGACGGCTGGACGGTCGTTACGAAGGATCAATCGCTTTCGGCTCATTATGAGCACACAGTAGCGATCACTCCGGCTGGTCCGGAGATTCTCACTGTGTTGAGTTAGGAGTTTTGCAGGTAGTTCAGGGATGTCGAAAGAAGACGCGATTCAAGTTGAAGGCACGGTTGTCGAGCCCCTTCCGAACGCAATGTTTCGAGTCGAGCTGCCGAATGGACATAAAATTTTGGCTCATATCTCAGGCAAGATGAGGATGCATTACATCAAGATCCTGCCGGGGGATAAGGTCACTGTAGAAATGTCGCCTTATGATTTCGTCAGAGGGCGTATCACTTATAGGTTGAAATAGATTCAGCCGTAGTGCAAAGAGGCAAAGCGTATGAAGGTTCGGGCATCTGTTAAAAAGATTTGTGATAAGTGCAAAGTGATCCGTCGCAGGGGCGTTGTTCGCGTGATTTGCGCGAATCCTCGTCATAAGCAGCGGCAAGGCTGATTTAGTATCTCAAGACTCATTTCACCGAAGTGACGTTGATTTGAAAGGAAGGTAGAAAGTGGCGCGTATCGCGGGAGTTGACCTCCCACGCAACAAACGAATGGAAGTGGCGCTGACCTATATTTATGGGATCGGGCGCGCGACGGCTAAGAAGATTCTGGTAGACGCTGGTCTTGACCCGAACAAGAAGAGCGACGTTTTGACGGAAGCTGAAGTGGCGAAGATCCGTGAGATCATTGACCACGCTTTCCGTGTCGAAGGTGATCTGCGGCGTGAAGTCAGCATGAACATCAAGCGTCTGGTGGACCTCGGTTGCTACCGTGGTGTTCGCCACCGCAAGGGTCTGCCTGTTCACGGTCAGCGCACGCATTCCAATGCTCGCACTCGTAAGGGTCCGGCCGTTGCAATCGCTGGCAAGAAGTCCATTAAGGCGATGAAGTAAGGATAGAACAAGGTTGATTTATGGCTGAAGAGAAGTCTGAAGTGAAAACCGAAGCAAAGAAAGACAGCCCGGTCGCAGCTCCCGCTGCTGAAGGTGCTGTTAAGAAGATTAAGAAGGGCCGTAAGGGCGTTTCGACTGGAAACGTCTATATCCTTTCTTCCTTCAATAATACCGTCGTCACGGTGACCGACCAGATGGGTAACGCCATTTGCTGGGCGAGCGCTGGTGGCAAGGGTTTCCGTGGATCTCGTAAGAACACTCCGTTCGCCGCTCAGGTGGCTGCGGAAGATGCTGCTCGTAAGGCTGTTGAAAACGGCATGCGTTCGGTTTCTGTTTATGTGAGTGGCCCCGGTGCAGGTCGTGAATCTGCACTCCGTGCTCTCGCGGCCGCTGGCCTGCGCGTCACCTTCATCGAAGATGTCACTCCAATTCCTCACAATGGTTGCCGCCCGCCGAAGCGGAGAAGGGTCTAAGTCATGGCTCGTCAGTACGGATCAGTATGTCGGAAATGCCGGCGCGAAAACCAGAAGCTCTTTTTGAAGGGCGACCGGTGCTACTCGGAAAAGTGCTCGTTTGAGCGTCGCGGTTATCCGCCCGGTCAGCACGGCCAGGGACGCATTAAGTTCTCTGAGTTCGGTCTGCAGCTTCGCGAAAAGCAGAAGATCAAGAGAATCTACGGGCTGCTCGAAAAGCAGTTCCGCAATCTCTTCGAGAAGG
Source organism: uncultured Bacteriovoracaceae bacterium (assembly GCA_964407515.1). Taxonomy (GTDB): domain Bacteria; phylum Bdellovibrionota; class UBA1018; order UBA1018; family UBA1018; genus CAYOWB01. Next base: position 5,962 of record CAYOWB010000035.1, on the reverse strand, counting down.
CCGATCGCATGAAGGGCATCACCGGTTCGAACCTCCTGTCGATGCTTGAGCGTCGGTTGGACAACGTCGCTTACCGCGCCGGATTTGCCAACTCCCGCAACGAAGCCCGTCAGCTCGTTCGTCACGGTCACTTCACGATCAATGGCCGTCGCGTGAACATTCCTTCCTTCCTCGTGAAGAAGGGTGATGTTCTCGAGGTCACGAACAAGAGCCGCAATGTGGCGCGCGTCGCCGGTGCTCTTGAGTCTGTGAAGCGTCGTGAGATTCCGCAGTGGCTGGAACTTGATGGCGCCGCTTTCAAAGCTCGCGTGCGCGACCTTCCGTCCCGTGATGACGTCACGGCGCCGATGGAAGAACGCCTCGTCGTCGAGTTGTACTCGAAGTAAAACGTTGTTGTGAAGAAACAGGTCTGGGGCACACTCCGGTGGGCGGAGTGGGTTGGCAGGATGCTGACCACGCTCTTATGGCCTTGGTTAAACTGAATACTCCCCGCATGGCCGTGAAAAGACTTCCGGCGAGGGGATGACGGGAGATGAATCACTATGTTGGAAAAGAATTGGCGTGATCTGATTAAGCCGAAGGCGTTGGATGTCGACAAGGAAAGCTTGTCGGAGACGTACGGTAAGTTCGTCGCGAAGCCGCTCGAGCGCGGTTATGGCCTGACGTTGGGTAATTCCCTTCGTCGCGTGATGCTGTCCTCTTTGCAGGGCGCTGCCATCACGGCAGTCAAGATCGATGGCGTGCTCCATGAGTTCACTCCGGTGCCGGATGTGACGGAAGACGTCGCTGAAATCATTCTGAACCTGAAGGAGGTCCGCTTCCTCCTGCGTGCTGAGCAGACCACTGTCGTCATCGACAAGACCGGTCCTTGCGAAGTCACCGCTGCCGATATTCTCGGCCCGGAACAGGTGCAGGTTCTCAATCCGCAGCAGCACATCGCAACGCTCGGACAGAATGGCCGCTTGAACGTCGAGATTAAGGTTTCGCGTGGTCGTGGTTATCAGCCTGCTGAGACCAATAAGACTGAAGAATTGCCTGTGGGCTGGATTCCGGTGGATAGCTTCTTCTCGCCGATTCGCCGCGTGAACTACACGGTCACTCAGAGCCGTGTTGGTCAGCGCACCGACTTCGACAAGCTGACGCTTGAAGTTTGGACCGACGGATCCGTGAAGCCTGAAGATGCTGTTGCTCTGGGTTCCAAGATCCTGAAGGATCAGCTGTCTGTCTTCTTGAACTTCGAGGAAGAGCCCGAGCCGGTCATCCAGGCGAAGGAAGAGGGCGCTCCGCAGTTCAACCCGAACCTCTATCGTTCGGTTGAGGAGCTGGAACTTTCGGTTCGTTCGGCGAACTGCTTGCAGAACGCGAACATCAAGTATATCTACGAGCTCGTTCAGAAGACCGAAGCCGAAATGCTGAAGACGAAGAACTTCGGCCGCAAGTCGCTGAATGAGATCAAGGATATCCTGGCCGAGATGGGTCTGAGCCTTGGGATGAAGCTCGACGGCTTTACGCCGCCGACGCAGCCCCCGAAGCCGGCCGATTCTGATGTGGATGAGAATCGCATCATGAGCGACCGCAATAAGGCGGACGAACTCGAAGATAGCGACGATATCGAAGACTAAGTTTGGAGTAGATGTATGAGACACAATATTGATGGTCGTAAATTCGGCCGGAACACCTCCCACCGTGTGGCGATGTTGAAGAACCTCGCTAATTCGGTGATCGAGAAGGAGCAGGTCGTGACCACGCTCCAGAAGGCGAAAGAAGCTCGCCGTCTGGTTGACCGTCTGATCACTCTGGGTAAGTCCGGATTGGCTCAGAACCGCCGTTTGGCCTTCGATCGCACCCGCGACGAAGACATCGTGAAGAAGCTGTTCGGCGTTCTGGCTGAGCGTTATAAGGACCGCAAGGGTGGTTATACCCGCGTTCTGAAGATGGCTGACCGCCGTTGGGGCGATGCCGCTCAGATGGCGATCCTCGAGCTCGTGGATCACCCGGTTCTGGACCGTAAGCGCAAGGTGAAGAAGGCCGACGAGAAGGCCGCAGGCGCTGAAGCGGAAGCCACTGAAACGCAGGCGAAGGATCCGTTTGGTCGGTTCCGCCGCATGTTCGGTGGTAAGTCGAAGGTCAGTGCAGGACACGCCAAGGCCGGTAAGAATACCAGCGCCCGTGGCGCGGCCCGTAAGACCCCGGCTGCCGGCGGTGCGAACAAGAGCGGCGGCGCGAGCTGATCCGTTTCTTAGTCTCGAATTCGAATTTCAGAGAAAGCCAGTCATCCCGATGGGATGGCTGGCTTTTTTCTTGTGTGTTCGGCGGAACTCTTGCTCGAGTTGACATTTCAGTCAGCGGAATGTGTTTCGCGGACTTAGGGTAGAGGCGAGAATTCTAAGGGCTTCTGGGGTGTTTGTCGTACGGGGGGAGGGGGCTTGAAGCTCAACCTTCTCTTTGGCTTAGTAGCACCGCGTATTCGCTGGGAATTTATGCTGTTTATCTTTTCCGTTGAAACGGGCGATAATTGGGCTGTGGTCTTATGAGAGAACGGCAGCCTCCCTTGATAAAGCCGGTGGGTAGCTTGGGCCTTTTTACGGCTATACTGTTTGCTTGTTCTGGCGCATTCGCAGGTGACAAGAAGGCAGATGACCCCTTCATACCTTGGACCGACACGGAGAAATACGAGTCGTGCGGTCAGAACTGCATCAATGAAAGAGCCAATGAAAACCTGTCGATGCAGGGGCTCTACATCAACAACAAGCTGGTTCTGCTCAATAAGGCGGAATCTGAGGAAGAATGGGACGTGATCCGTGATGCGCTCAGGGGCTTCTGCGTGGAGGGCGAGGAGCTCGGACCATGTCTGGCGCGCTACCGCTGGGTCCAGGCAAACAACATGAGCCAAGTGCGCGGGGGACTCGCTATTACCGCGGATATGGTCAATAAGCTCAAAAGTGATGGGGTTTCTCAGGACGGAAAGCAGTTTAGAACCAGTGGTGAGGTAACGGCTTTTCAGTCGTCCGATGAGACCGGCAAGAAGAAGGCTCCAGGTATTGTTCTTCCGAAGCGAAGCGATTTTGATGCGGCAGGGGCGAAGCCGATGCGCTTCGGTTCAAAAGAGTACGTGAAGTGGGTGGATAACCTTTTTCGGCGGCCGATTAAGGAGGATTTTCTTCTCGTAAAGGAGATCCCTCGAGATCCTTCGCAGCCGAATGGGCCGACGCTCACGGTTATCATGACGGACAAGAATGGAAAGGCCCTTTATAACGAAGATGCTTACGAGCGCGCTGTAAAGGCCTATGACGCCTATCTGAAGGGCGATGAGTATCGCAACGAAATGGCGTCGATATCTAAGGGCAAGATCGAGGCTCCCAATAAGAAGGTCGATAGACTCAGTGGTGCTGCTTGGGACTACACTCGTGACGAGTTCA
>CAYOWB010000035.1:0-2531 GCA_964407515.1 uncultured Bacteriovoracaceae bacterium | reverse complement strand
GAGAAGAACAAGAAACCGACGCGGAAGCCTCCTGTGACCCAAGGCAAGTCGGCTGGGCAAACACCGGTGGCATCCGACAAATCGCAGATGGTGCGCCCATCGCCTTCACCGCAGCCGGCTGCGATGAGCTGGGATTATGTCTCGAAAGAGAAGGAGACAACTCCCGAGCCAGGCCAGAAAGAGGGGGCGACTTACATCCGCCTTCGGCCAGATGACCTGATCGACAGAAAATTGAAGAAGTAGTGGAGCGAGTGTCAGGGGGCTTAATTGGCCGGCCCCTTCTGCCGGAGTGATTCCCGACCTCAGGCGAACCGCGATGTTCGCCTCTTTCTCACATCTGCGAGAGCCAAACTACGAGGCGGGCTTTGCCGGCCGGGATGTGTTTTCTCGACTTGTGTTTGTACCAGGTGAAGATTTCCTTGCCGCGCGCAACGGGTTCGCTGCCGGGGGTGACACCAGCGATCTTCTGAAGGTGATGTTTGAGGTCGGCGATGTGCGCTTGGGGTACTAGTACGTCGAACTGGATACCACCGGGAGCTTCGATACCGCCGAGTCCCGGGGTATCGGGGGGCAGGTTGAGGTCGGTCAGGATCTTCACGACCTTGGGGCGGACTTCGCGGGGGCTGTCGGTCTTGATGGTGAAACGCCAGATCTCCGAGCTTCCGACTCGGACCGTTTCACCGGCCGAGGTCAAGACGACTTCAGCTTCGTTCTCGTTTTCATCAAGTGCTTCGTCGCCCTCGAAATCGTCGTTTTGGGCGGTCTCATCGGGGGGCGCGAGTTTCCCACGGAGAAGGGGAGCGCGGTCGCCGTTACCCTCGAGGCTGAATTCCGCCAAGTTAAAGGCGTTCAGGCGCTTTTCCAGGCTTTTCTCGTAGAAGGTCCGGGCGCGTGGCACGACTGCGACGATGGTCAGGATGACGACCGCAATGCCGAGGCCCTCGATGCTGCTGCGGATGAACCACGGGGCCCTTTCCCATCGTGAGCGCCGGGAGAGGCTGGTCAGCTTGGGGAGGGCAAAGGACAGGGGCGACTTTCGGAGTACGATGGGCAGCTGACTGCGCGGCTGGTGTGCGATGCTATCGGTAAGACGGCGGAAGCGTTCGTGGCGGCGGCTGCAGTCCGGGCAGGAGTCGAGGTGAGCGTCGGCTTCACGCTTGAGGGGGCCTATCAGGGTTCCGTCGAGGTAGTCGGAGGCGCGATTCTGCCACTCGAAACAGTTCATACTTCGTCCCAGATCCATTCTTCGAGGGTTCTCAGGGCCTGGGCCCGGCGTACCTTCAGGGAGCCCTCGGGGACTCCCATGGCCGCAGCGATCTCGGTGTAGGAGAGGCCATACTTGTCTCGCAGTAGAAGCACCATCTGATCTTCGGTGGCGAGGCGGTGAAAGTAGGAATCGAACTGCTTGATCCGGGCCTCGACGTCCAGGCTGGCGTCGAGCATGATCCGCTCGGCGGGAGTAAGGCGGCGCCCGTACTTGTCCGACAGGACCCTGAGCTTTTCGCAGGCGACCCGAAGGACGAAGGCGCGCTCGTATTCCTGGTACTCATTGCCTGGGTAAGCTGCTCGTATGGCTCTCATCACGGAGCGAAAAGCGATCTGGGCGTTATTCGTGCTCCAGAGGATGGACTCGCAGAAGTCAAACAGGAGATCGCCGTACTGAGTGGCGATATGCTCTACGGCTCTGCTGCTGGAGCTTAGCTTGGCTGGTAGTCTTAGGCCCACTCTTAGAGGCTAAGGCGTGCCGTCGTCGGGGTCAAGGCGCTCGAAGCGGAGGTAGAATTTCCACTTTTCCTGGCTGACGCCGACGCCGATCTGCAGGGCAGTGCCGGGCAGCCACAACGGACGTTTGGGCTTGCGGATGAGCTGCATGCCCGCCTGTTGAGGCGTGCGGCCACCCTTCCTCTGGTTGCACTCTTTGCAGGCGGTGACAATGTTCTCCCATGAGGTTCGGCCCCCTTGGACCACGGGTACGACGTGGTCGAGGGTGAGGCTCATCTTGCTGAAGCGTTGGCCGCAGTACTGGCAGCTGAACTGGTCGCGCAGGAAGATGTTGGTACGGGAGAATCGGATGAGATTCTTTTTGTTGGTCAACGGAACATATTTAAGAAGTCGGAGTACGGCCGAGCCTTTATGGTGAGCTGGACGGTGCGGATCTCGAGGTCCGACTCTTCGACGACTTCCACTTTTCCCTGAAATAGCAGCTGGATGGCTCGTTGCCAGGTGACGATTTGGAGCGGTTCAAAGGTGGCGTTGAGCACCAGTGCATGGCTCATACCTCTATTATAAAGCTTGCGCGAAACGCCTTGCAACCTGTGGTTGAATTCACGGGAACTGTTGAGCTTTTTAAGCTGCCTGACTGCTAAAGTCTGTGAATTTCAACCGTGTCGAGAGCTACCTGCGTCAGCTCGGCGATATTGAATTTCGCTTCCTGCTCGAGGATGGCCTGAGGTGTCGTGTGGATGGAGGGATGGCGATCGGCAAAGAGCGTGCAGCAGTCGGCGGCGGGCAAGATCGACGTTTCATAGGTG
>CAYOWB010000034.1:19520-25394 GCA_964407515.1 uncultured Bacteriovoracaceae bacterium | reverse complement strand
GCTTCCACGCCAGCGTACAACGTAGTGGCAACGGCCCCCATGCCGGGGGTCAGAACGGCCAGGCGGCCTTTCGCAGGCGCGATGGAAAGGGGCTTCTTGGTGTTTGTGGTCTTGGAAGTCATAGCTTGACGTCGAGTCCTTTGTTCTCTGAGGGTGATTTGATTACTGTCTGGTTATGGGAAAATGACCATAATCGCAATCTGAAAATGGAGTTATTCGTGGTGATGGTCCCCGTGGTCATGACTGTGGGCACCGCCATGGTGCGTGCAGGCATCCTTCGCGGCTACCTCCTGAAGAGTGCCGGATTTGAAAGCGGTGATCGTGTCCGCTACCGTGTCGAAGGTGCTGCGGAAAACTTTAATGTTCGCCGCCTGGCACTTCTTAAGTGCCCCCATTCCGATTCCGCTGACCACGATGCCGTTCAGGTTCTCTCCGGCGAGGGCTTTGAGTGGCTGGCAGGCCCCGTGACTGTGGTGTTCGTTGTGATTGATGATCGCCCGGGTGTGGAGGGTTTCCGTATCGATGATAAGGAAAATGGGGGCTGAGCCGAAGTGCTTGGAGACTTGGCTGGAAAGACCGAGGTCCGCGTTGACTGGAATGCAGATATTCATAAGGGCTCCTAAGGTAGTCCGAACCGGCCTGTTTAGCGAGAGTCAGACTGTTATGGACATATGACCATATGTGCGCCAGAGAGGCGCTCCTTGTCAAGGCCCTCACCCTTGTGTCACCCTAATAAGGGGAGCAGCCATGACCGAAGCAGCACTGAAAATCGAAAAAGGAACCATCGTCATCTTCCGCGCGTACGACGTCGCAGAGGAGATCGATTTCAAGCGCTTAACCGAGGCTCTGAAGGGGAGTGCGCCGGACAGCACCAAAGACGGACGCATGTCGCTGTCGTCAAGCCCGAAGCAGTCGCTCTCCATGCGTGCGACACCTGTGAGGATTTCTGTCGGACGCCAGGCGCTCGCAGTCGCTGGCCGGACTGTCGAGGCGGAGGTGACGGCCACTTTCTGGGATTACGGCGCAGTCTCGCTGGCTTTTGAGGTTCCTATTACTCCTGGAACACCGCTTCTGGATCTCGCTCCCGTGAGCGCCTCGATCAATGCTGACAGTGCCGGTCCGGACGCAATCGATCGCGCCGCGCGCGAGATCTTGGATCGGACATCAAAGGCTTACGGGCATTGTTTCAAGGCGCCGAGTCATTGGCCGTTTGCCGAAGATTACCTCGTTTTCTTTCTTGAGCGGGTGGAAGGGTTGTCGGACACCACTGTGCTCCGGACCAGTGGTCCGCTGCCGGAGATTTTGCTGGGAGAGGAGCCGGGCAAGCTTTCGGAACAGGTTCGGCAGACGTTCCAGGAACACATCTTCCAGTACGGGAAGTCAGACCTCGTGGCGATCGACTGGAATAGCGCGGTGATCATCGAGCCGACCGGAAACCGGGATGTTCTCGATGTTTTGGAGTTCGGACTGACTCATCTTCTCGAGTTTCGCTACTACGATGACCTCTTGGATAAGCGTCTCGCGAATCTTTATGATGCGATCGAGGCTCGGCGAGACACTGTCTTCAAGAGCCGGTACGCGCAGATCCTTCGTGAGGCGAACCGACGATTCATCGAATTCTCGGAGTTCACCGAGCGGGTGGAGAACTCGCTCAAGGTCGTCGGCGATTTCTATGTCGCAGTCGTCTATCGGGCCGCCTTGCGCCGATTCCGCATCAACGACTGGCAGGAAAGCATCACCCGCAAGATGGGGCTCTTGGCGCGTGTCTCCGAGATCTTACAAGGCGAGATCAACGTGCATCGCGCCCATATCCTCGAGCTGACGATTATCTTCCTGATCGCCTTCGAGATCGTTTCCGCCATCGCCAAGGGCGTGTTCGCTCAGTAGCCGTCGAGTCACGCGACTGGCCCTGCGGCGATGGACGAACGCCGAAGAGTCAGCAGCAGCAGGGACGCGAGCAGAGCGAGTGCCGCTCCTGTCATGAACGCGTATTGTACCCCGAAGCGATGCCAGATGAGCCCGAACAGGACGCTGGCAGGCAAAGCCGCCACGCCGACCGTGAAGTGAAAGTACCCGAACGCCGTCCCTCGGAGCTGCGGCGGGACGAGATCGGCCACAAGCGCTTTTTCGCTTGGTTCAACCAACCCGAAGTAAAGACCATAGAGAAGAAATACCGCGATCAGTCCTGTCGGAGACTGGATGAAGGCGAACGCGAGGTAGATCAGTCCGTAGAACGCCCATCCGGAAATGATCGCGAACCGTCGGCCACGACGGTCGGAGAATCGTCCGCCGTAATAGTTAGCTACCATCTTTACGACATGGTGCATGGACCAGAGAACCGCGATCCACGCCGCCGGTACGCCGATCTCGGAGAGTCTCACGAGCAGAAATGCATCCGTGGAGTTCCCGAGAGTGAAGACGAAAAGGGCCGCGAGTAGCCAGCGAAAATCGCGTCCCAGAAGCTTCCAGTCCTGCAAAAGATGCAGGCTCTTGGTTCCGGACGACGTCTTCGGCGAGTCCGGCTCTTTCACACCGAGGATGAGGATCGTGACAGTAATGACTGCCGGCACGACGGCAAGCATGAAGACATTCCGCAGCGTAAAACCCGGGATCATCAACAAGGCTCCCGCCGCGAGTGGGCCCAGAACGGCGCCCGCGTGGTCCATCGCGCGGTGAAAACCGTAGGAAGCGCCTCGTTGCTCCGGTCGCGTCACGTCAGCGATGAGGGCGTCGCGAGGTGAGGAACGCAGCCCTTTGCCGACCCGGTCCAGGAATCGAAGCATCAGGACGAATTGCCACGACGTGGCAAGGCCGATGAGGGGGCGGAAGAATCCGGAGAGACTGTATCCGGCCAGGATCAGGGGCTTTCGCCGGTGGACGCGGTCCGTCCAAATGCCGGAGGCCACCTTGAGAAGCGCGGCCGTAGCTTCCGCGATTCCTTCAATGACGCCTAGTTGGAGAGCCGTCGCGCCGAGCACGCTTGCGAGGAAGACCGGAAGAAGGGGGTAGATCATTTCGCTCGACAGGTCCGTGAAGAAGCTGACGAGTCCGAGCATGAGTACGGTGCGTGGAATGGTCTTCATCTTGCGCTCAATGTATCATGACAGAGGACGCTTGACAGTATTCGTAAAATACTGTTTCCATAGCGTCGGATCGTTATGCCGAATTCATGTATCTTAGTTGTTGAAGACGACCCAGGAATCCGAGAGTCACTCGAACTTACTTTGGAGATGGAAGGGTATGAAGTGTGCTCCGCCCCGAACGGGAAGGAGGCACTCGACAGACTGTCTAGGATCGGCCGCCCCGCCATGGTCATCTTGGACCTCATGATGCCGGTCATGGATGGTTGGACGTTTGCTGAAGAAGCGAAGAATCATCCCGTGTTGATCGGCGTGCCGATCGTCGTCGTCACCGCCTTTCATGATCTCGGCCGGCCGGTCGAGAATGCTCTCAAAATCATCAGGAAACCCATCGATGTGGATGCCTTGCTTGCAACCGTGAAAGAGTGCTGCAATGGCTCCGTGTCTTAAGCGGACATCCCGCGGGAATCGCTGGGCTCCGTTGCGCATTGCGGCGGTCTATGTTGTCGCGAGTGTGCTCTGGCTGAATTTCTCCGATCAACTCCTTTCGGGCGTCGTGCAGGATATCCCGCGATTGACCCGGCTGCAGACCTTAAAGGGCGTCTTCTTCGTCATGATGACGGCCGGTCTTCTCTACTTTTTGATCCGCCGGGCGATGAATGCATTGCTCGAAAGCGAAACGGCAAGGCGAAGGGCCGAGGAACAGTTATTGGAGCAGGAACGTACCGCCAGGATTGCCGCGCAGGAAGATGTCCGGCGTCGTGATGAGTTCCTCATGATCGCCGCGCACGAGCTTCGCACTCCGATGACTCCGGTGAGTGTCTATGTTCAGTTGGTTCGGCGCCAGCTCCGGATGGTTCCCGATTCCATCGTGTCGAACCGGAATGCTCTTCTCGGGGCACTCGATAAGGCGGACCAGCAGCTCGCGCGACTCGCGGCCCGGCTCGAAGAGATGATCGATGTGGCGAGGATTTGCTCTGGGCGTCTGGAGCTCCATAGGACGGATGTGGACTTTCGGCAGGCGGTCGAGGAGCGCGTGGAGTGCTGGCAGGAGAAGGCTCGTGCCGCAGGGTCGGATCTTCGCTTCAGTAGCGACACTTCAGTGCGGGGAAATTGGGACGCGGGACGTTTTCGTCACGTGGTCGATTGTCTCGTGGCAAACGCCATCAAGTACGGGGCGGGCAAGCCGGTCGAAGTGCGGCTTTGGCAGGAAGGCGAACAGGCCTATCTGCGTGTCCGGGATGAGGGGATGGGGATTGCGCCGGAGGAGCAGGCGCGGGTCTTCGAGCGTTTCGGGCGCGCGGCACCGGTCGAACACTTCGATGGTTTCGGCCTAGGGCTCTTCGTCTCAAAAGGCATCGTGAAGGCCCACGGCGGTACGCTCACGCTCGAGAGCGCGGTAGGCCAGGGTTCCGTCTTCACGGTCAGGCTTTAACTTCATCGCGGTTCAATGAATTCCAGAAGAGCCTTGCGGTACTTCCCTTGCTCGCGCTCCATCGAGTCGAGGTGACCTCCGCCGGGAATGCGGAGGAAGCGCTTCGGTTCGAGCGCCATGGCGTGAATCTTCTCGCCGAAGGAATATGGAACCACAGGGTCCGCATCGCCGTGAATCACGAGAAGTGGAATGGGGGATACGCGAGGGACGGAGTCCTCCGGGCTGTACTCGTCCGAGACGAGAACATAGGCGAGGGGTTGGAACAGGAACGTGAGCCAGGAACGCGAGAGCATGCTCCGTCCCATGCGACGGTAAGAGTAAAACGTGCCTTCCGTGATGACGGCGCGGACCCGCGCGCGTTGTTCGGCGGGAACGTCCTGAAACGCCCGCAGTAAGACGGCGCCGCCCAGACTCTGACCGTAGAGAACGACGTTGCGCGACGTGCCCGGGGACTGAGTCGCCGCCCATGCGATGGCGGCTAAGGCGTCTCGGTTCAGTCCTTCCTGGGAAGGTTTGCCTTCGGAGATTCCGTAGCCGCGATAATCGAAGGTGAAGACGTCGTATCCTTCATCTCCGAGCCAGTAGACGGAGTTGAAGTGTGACGTCATGTTCTGAGCATTTCCATGAAACTGGACCACAAGCCCTTTTCGAGGAGTCTTTCGTGCTGGCAAAAACCAGCCGGCCAGCGGCGTTCCGTCCGAGGAAGTGAAGCTCACTTCTTTTCGGATGCTCTCGAGCTTCTCGGGGTTGGCGACATACATGAGGTCCGTCGGGTGATAGAAAAGGTGGCTGCACCCGGAGAGGATGAGCATCAGGAAAGAAGCGGCGGCTGGCCAGAGAGCCCTAGTAATAGACATTCATCGTGATCCCGGTCGAAGTCGATGTTTTCGTCGCGTCGAACCGCAAGCGGGCCTCCACCTGCTGTGAGATGGAGTAGCGCCCTTCAGCGGTGGCTTGCGCATACCCGGAGGTGGCCCCCAATACCGGTAAGTAGTACTGCGCTGAGGTATGGAGCGACAAGCCGCCTCCCGCTCCCAGCAATAAACCTGCCACGGCGGCCGGTCCGAAACGGTAGCGGGGCGCATAAACGGACGAGACCCCGAGGACTCCTTTGCCGAGTCCGTACACGATGACAGGCGCAGCTAGCTCGAATGCCGCTCCGCCTCCTACTTCCGCTTTTCCCTCGATGCAGCGGCTGCACTGAAAGTCACGGACCGGATCGAGGCCGAATCCCATGGACCAGGACATGCGCGGAAAGAGCCGGTCCATCGGGCTCAATGAAAGCGCGCTGACGAGCCGGAAGCGTTCCAACTCAAACGCTCTCGCGGAGGGGTAATATCTCACTGCTGTGGAGAGGAC
>CAYOWB010000034.1:0-19508 GCA_964407515.1 uncultured Bacteriovoracaceae bacterium | reverse complement strand
TCTCCGCATTCTTCGGATATCCTTCGGCCGCGGCGTTGAGGTCGTGAAACGCCGGTCTTAAGCTCAACTCGGCGAAGCCTTTGTCGACACTCCGGTAGCCGGCTCCAAGACCGAACCTTGCCGTGCCGTGTCCGCGATCGGGACGGGCGCGTTCCACTTCCTGGGGCTTCGGCGCGATGTCAGCCGGAAGCTGTTTCAGCTCGCTCCGAGCGAGAAGGAGGTCTTTCTGAAATGCCGTTTCTTCGGTTGAGAGCTGGTTCTTCTTCTTGATCTTGAGATAGCGAAGATACTCCACGACTCCGTCCAGGACTTTGGCCTGCGAGTCCTGCGGCAGCTGTTGAAGTAACTTCCATGCGGGAGCGCGATCTAGCGTGCCTGTCGCGCGGGCGAGTGCGAGGAACGCCAGGTGCTCATCGGGGGCCATCAGGCCTCGCTGGCGCTGAATCCGGTTCACGATGGCGGGACGGACCGAAACGGCCGCCACCAGGCCCGGGCGTCGCGCGATCGCACGAATCGTGTCGGCAGGGACGACCTTCCAGCCCTGGAACTCATCGCCGAGGCGGAGTGAGGGTCTTGCGGCATCCAGCAAGGCGAGCAGCATGAAGGAACAGTTCTTGTCGAGGAAGTAGTACGAGGGACGCGACTGTCCGACGCTCCAGAGGTGCAGGAGCATTCGGTCGATCTCTTCGCGCGAAAGCGTGAGGTCGTACTCCCAGAGATCGCGACTCTCCATGTCGCTGTACTCCTGAACCTTCAGGTAGTACGGGATGTTCGAGAAATCGCCGGCGAAGCCCCCGGTGAGGCCGAGAAAGCCGTAGAGGAAGGCGTTGTTCGTGGTGGCGTTGGCCGCGTAGTTCACGCCGTAGTCGAGCAGGTGCTCCGACCCTGACTGGCCGCCGCGGTTCAGGCGCAGCAGCGTGTGGCCGAACATCGAGGACGGGTTGTTCATGTAATACGACGAGAACACCACCGTGACGCTCGCGGCGCTCAGCGCCAAATTCCACTCATCGAACTCCTTGCAGGGCTGAAAGCGCAACCGTGACCGGTCAAACTTCAGCCGGGAGTCGAGCCAGCGGAACCGGTCGATGAAGCGGCATTGTGGGTGATCGTCGCTGCTGCCTTCGAAAAAACGTTCCAGAGTCGCTGCCAGTTCCGCTTTCGGATCGGTGCGTCCGCCAGGAGAGTTGAAGAAGACACGGTCGTTGATCTCGCTTTTCCAGCGTCCGAAAATTCCGGCCCACCCTCGGGAGCGGTAGTGCAGGAGAGTTCGCCAGTAAGGGTCTTCATGGAGCTTCAGTGAGAGCGCTTGATCGACGAGAGCCTTGCGATAGTCGTTGTTCGGTACTTCGTCGGCGTGTGATCGGTGTGGCGGCCCGGAGAGAATGGCTGCGAGGAGAAGAAGGGCTGTTCCAAAACAGAAGCGCCGTCGTTGCATGGCTGGATCATCATACCAGCAGACGACGGCGCTTCAATTTAAATGATCGTCAGAAGACTTAGCCGTTGCAGGCGGTCTTCAGGGTCGGTTCGGTTGCGACCGTCTTCTCGACGGTGTTGATCAGAGCTTCGGGAGTGGTGGCTTGCGAGGAGATGGTGCGATAGTTCTTCTTCAGGGTGTTGTTGAAGATCTTCGTGCCTTCGTCGTTGCAGCCCATGAGGTTGGCGAGAGCGTTCAGGTGCTCGCCACGGCCTTGTGCCATTTCCTGCGTGATGGCGTCGTAGTTGGCGGAAACATACATTTCCTTCTGGGCGTCAGCCTTGGCGAAACCACCGCGGCCACCGCAGTTCGAGGTGCCGGAGGTGATGGCGAACGTCTGGTTGCCGGACGTGCCGTTCGTCGTGGCGGCGAAGATCTGTGCGATGCCGTCATCTTGAATCACGAGCGAGCCGAGACCGCAGCCAGCGGACTTATAACCGGCGGCGAGGGCGGACGAGGCCAAAAGGGATCCGAACAAAACCACTGCAAGTAGCTTCTTCATGAGTTTCCTCTCAATTAGTATTTTATGAATTTGAACTGCAGTAAGTAGGGTAGGGGCGGAACCGGGCGGCCGTCAACAGTGTTTGTGTCAGAATTCGTCAAGACTCTATTGGAGCCCTTCGATCACCGCGCGGACGGTAAAAATTGCCCGGCGCTCGAGGTGAGTATTCACGTCGCCGGCCGGACCGATCCGATCAAGCTCTCCGCGAAATCCGAGCCGGAGGCGATCCGATGAAAACCCCATGCTCAAGTCGGCGCAGCCGAAGTCGAGTGGAACTCCAGCGCTCGTGGCGCGCGTGTACTCCACGGCTAAGTCCCCGCGCCCCAGGCAGTTGAAGTAAGCACCGGCACCATAAGCGTATCCGAACCGTGGCTGAAGTCCTGAGTGTCCGAGGCTTCCTCCCGCTCCGCCGGCCCGAATGAGTGGCAAAACGCGGCAGGGACCCGCGCCGTACTGCACTCCGGCGGAGACCATGGGAAGCCACTGATAGTAGGTGTTTCTTCTTGTTCCGCTCTGTAGGGCAATCGTTCCGTTGGCCGGCTCCACTCCGATATGAGGCGACCAACCGCTTCCGCGATCCAGCCCGATCCAGGTGACTCCCGTCATGGCGGAGAGCATGATGCCGGCGTTGGAGCCGAGCTCCAGGCGTCCTTGACCGTGCCCATAGCGTCGAAGGGAGTAGGTGTCTCTGCGTTGCTGAAAGTGATTGTTGCCGTAGAGGGTCAGGTAAAAGCCGTTTCGGTTGCTGCTGTGGTCTGGCGTCTCGGCATTGACAGTAGAGACGCCGATTCCCACAGGACCGGGGTTGAAAGTGTTCATCTGTTCCGTGGTGCTGGCGGCCTGCGCAGACGTGGTCAAAGTGAGTGCTCCCCACAGTGCGCAGACGCGAAATGCAGTTGAAATGGACGAAATCATCTTCCGTTACCCCTGGAGCGCTCCATGCAATCCGAAGCCCACTGAACTCCGAGATCATACTTCGGTCTTGAAAAGAATGCCCGGGGGAAAGTGGCGTGTCCCCTGTGAGGTGTCTATGTGAGGTCCGTATGTGGCGTAAGAGATGCAGTTCCGCGGGAAGTGGAGCCGACGGACGAGGCTCGTCATCACTATGGGCGCTCTAGGTAAGACACACAAAGAATGGCTCAATGCGACCGCTCCCTACGCGAAGCCCGATCTGAAGAAGTCGCTCTGGCAAGTGTTGAACACCTTCGTTCCGTATGGGCTGCTATGGGTCTTGATGGTGCGAGTCGTGAATGGCGGGTACTCGAGGTTTCTGCTACTTCCGCTGATGGTGGTAGCCGGAGGATTTCTCGTCCGGATCTTCATCCTGTTGCATGATTGTTCGCATCATTCGTTCTTCCAGTCGCGGCGGGCCAATGCAGTCCTCGGGTTCTTCGCGGGCGTGCTGACCTTCACCGCCTTTGAGGACTGGAAGAGCGCGCATCTCTACCATCACTCCACCGCAGCCGATCTGGACCGACGTGCCGTCGGCGATCTCTGGCTTCTGACGGTGCGGGAGTATCTCGAAGCGCCGTGGTGGAAGCGGCTCGCGTATCGTCTGTATCGGAGTCCGTGGGTCATGTTCGGCTTAGGTCCGTTCTTCCACTTCTTCATCCAGCAGCGCTTCCCTGTATTTCCGAGAAAGAGCAAGGAGCGCAACAGTGTCGTCCTGACGGATTTTGCGACGCTTGGCGTCGCCGGAATCGCGGCGATGACCATCGGACTTTGGACCTATCTCCTGATCCAAGTCAGCGTCATGGTGCTTGCCGGAACGGTGGGAATCTGGCTCTTCTACGTACAGCATCAGTTTCCAGGTGTTTACTGGACGCGACATCGGGAGCGAGATCCTCTGCGGGTGGCGCTCGAGGGTGCTTCGTATTACCGGCTGCCCAGGGTACTGCGCTGGTTTACCGGGGATATCGGGATTCACCACCTCCATCATCTTCAGCCGCGCATCCCGAATTATTTTTTGCAGCGCTGCTGGGATTCGGTTCCGGAGATTCAGTCCATTCGTCCGCTCACCATGAAGACGAGTCTGCAGTGCCTGCGCGTCAATTTATGGGATGAAGAGGCCCGTAAGACCGTCTCGTTCTCGGAGTTGAGACGGTCGCGATCGGCTTGAGCCGCTGGCTTGGGGCGTGCATCGGAACGAACGCCATGGGGGGACGGCACGGATACGCGTGGCTTGCCGGTTGCGTTTGCGCTGCATTCTTTCTGCAAGCCTGGCCTGTCATGGCTGCGCGAGTCGTGGTCTCGTGCGGCACCGTCGGAAAAGAGCTTGAGGTCTGCCGATCCGGTGCGGAAACGTGGGCTCGTGAACGGGAAATCAGGTCGAGGTGCTCGCCTCGCCGAGTAGTTCTGGCGAACGTCTGGCTCAGCTCCAACTTCTCCTTGCCGCCAGAAGCTCCGATATCGACGTGTTTTTGATCGACACGACGTGGCCCGGGATGCTCGCCGACTTCTTTGTCGACCTGTATTCGGACCGGCGGGTGCACGGGGCGGCGCCCAGCTTCTTTCCTGCCTTCCTGAAGAATAACGTTTCGTCGGGCCGCCTCATCGCCCTGCCTTGGTTCATCGATGCGGGAGTTCTCTATTATCGGAAGGACCTGCTGGCTAAGTACGGCGAGAGGCCGCCGGAGACCTGGACTGAGCTGACTCGGATCGCGGAGAAGGTGCAGCAAGGGGAGCGAAGGGCGGGAAATGCACGCTTTTGGGGATACGTTTTTCAGGGAAGAGCCTATGAGGGCCTGACCTGTAACGCGCTTGAGTGGATCGAGAGCTGGGGTGGGGGCTCCCTGGTGGACTCGTCACGTTCCGTTACGATCGAAAACCCGGGAACGATCGAGTCGCTCCGGCTCGCTGCGTCCTGGGTGGATCGAATCTCGCCTCGCGGAGTCCTGGGGTATACGGAGGAGGACTCGCGTGCGGTGTTTCAGTCGGGAGACGCCGCGTTTCTGAGGAACTGGCCCTACGTCTGGAAGTTGGCCAATGCCGAGGACAGTCCGGTGAGAGGTAAAGTCGGAATGGCGAAACTTCCTCGAGGCGAAGGAAAGGCGGCAAGACATGCGAGTGTCCTGGGAGGCTGGTCGCTTGCCGTGTCACGATACTCGCGGCATGTGCCCGAAGCGATTGGGCTTGTCCTGTACCTGACGGGAGCCGAGGAACAAAAGCGCAGGGCGCGTATCCTGGGACATCATCCGACTCTCCCGGCTCTCTACCGGGATCGCGCGCTCCTCGCGGTGAATCCCGAGCTGCCGACTTTCTTGAAGATCTTCGAAACGTCCGTGGCGCGGCCCTCCGCCGTCATCGGACCGAAGTACAACCGTGTGAGTTCGGAATTCTGGGATGCGGTACACGGCATTCTCTCCAGACGAGTGAGTCCGCAAGAGGGGATCGAACGCTTGGATGAGCGGCTTAAGTTTCTCAGTCGTGGAGGGAAATGGTGATGAGACGCCTTCCGGGCTGGATGCTTTGCGTGCCGGCGCTTGCGCTTCTTCTGCTCGTAGCCGGGTACCCACTGGTCCGGACGCTTCTCTACTCGTTTACCGATGCGCGGCTCACGAACTTGGATCATCCGTCCCTCGTCGGCTTCGAGAACTACTTCTACCTGCTCCGGGACCCCGATGGGTGGCGAGCGGCTCGCAATACGGCGATCTTCGCTCTCCTGTCGGTGAGTCTGGAGGCCGTGGCGGGACTGATCGTGGCGCTTGTCTTGAACTCCCGGATTCGTCTGCGGGGTGCCGTGCGAACGGCGGTGCTGATCCCGTGGGCGATTCCCGCCGTGGTGTCGGCGCGGGTCTGGGCCTGGATGTTCAATGACATCTATGGCGTGGTTAATCAGATTCTTCTCTCATCTGGCATCATTCGCGCTCCGGTCGCCTGGCTTGGCGACGACCGCTGGGCCCTGCTCACGCTCGTGATCGTCGACGTGTGGAAGACGACTCCGTTCATGGCGTTGATGCTCCTGGCGGGATTGCAGTCGATACCCGTGAGTGTGCGGGAAGCCGCGCGCGTGGATGGAGCTTCAGGCTGGAAGGAGTTTTCCCTCATCACGCTTCCGCTGTTGAAGCCGGCACTTCTTGTCGCGGTGTTGTTCCGGGCGCTGGATGCCTTGAGAGTGTTTGACCTGCCGTTCGTACTGACGAGCAACAGCAAGGCGACGACGGTGCTCTCGGTCTTCGCCCGTCAGCAGATGGTGGACTTCCAGGAGGTGGGGTACGCGTCGGCGGCGTCCTTTCTGATCTTCTGCCTCACGGGGCTTCTTGCCGTCGCCTACATCGCCGTGGGCCGCCGGCAGCTCGGAATGGGAGGGAAGGGATGAGGAAAGCTTGGCTTTATCTTCTGGCCGCGGTGATCTGCGTGCTCGCCGTATTTCCGTTCTATTGGGCGGTGGTCACTTCGTTTAAGACCGGGTCGGAGTTGTTTCGGATGGATTGGCTTCCGCCCCGTCTGACGTCCGTGAATTACGCCGCGATCTTCCTGGAGCAACCCTTCGGGAGGAATCTCCTCAACTCCGTGATCGTGGCGGGGAGCACGGTCGTGTTGGCGAGCGCGCTGGCCGTGCTGGCGGCCTATCCTTTGTCGCGCCAGAGCTTTCGTGGACGGCGGTTCGTGCTGCTGTCCTTTCTGTTCGTGTCGATGTTCCCGCAGATCGCGATCCTGTCGGGTTTGTTCGAGCTCATGCGAGCCATCGGCGCATTCAATCATGTTTCCGCGTTGATCCTGTCCTATCTCATCTTCACGCTCCCGTTCACGGTCTGGACCCTCTCGGCGTTCATGCGTGAGCTTCCGAGGGGATTGGAAGAGGCGGCGCTCGTCGACGGGGCCGGTCGCCTGACGCTCATCTTTCGCATTCTGCTGCCCACGATGGCTCCGGCCCTGGTGACGACGAGCCTTCTGGCCTTCATCGCGGCTTGGAATGAATTCCTGTTCGCGCTCACGTTCACGATGACCGAACGGGCTCGGACGGTTCCCGTGGCGATCGCGACCATGAGTGGGGCGTCCGAGCACGAAATTCCCTGGGGACGGATCATGGCGGCATCGGTCCTCGTGACGGTTCCGGTGATCGGGATGGTGCTCGTGCTGCAGCGGCGGATTGTCGCCGGCCTGACGGCCGGGGCGGTCAAGGGATAGGGGACTTGCTATGGCGGATCTCAGGATGACGGGAGTCGGTAAGTCGTATGGGCCGGTGAAAGCACTGGAAGGAATCGATCTCGATCTCCGGACGGGAGAATTCATCGTGCTGGTGGGGCCGTCAGGGTGTGGCAAGAGCACGCTCTTGAGGCTCATCGCAGGGTTGGAGGAGATCTCCACGGGAGTGATCGAAATCGACGGGCGCCGAGTGAACGAGATGCCGCCGTCGGAGCGGGGAATCGGAATGGTGTTCCAGGACTATGCGCTGTACCCGCACATGAACGTCCGAGAGAATCTCGCCTTCGGTCTCAAGCTGCGCCGCATGCCGCGCGATCAGATTCGCGAGAGGATCGACGAGGTGGCTCGAATGCTGGGGCTGGCGGATCTCCTGGAGCGGAAGCCCGCGCAGCTATCGGGTGGTCAGCGTCAACGGGTGGCGATCGGTCGTGCGTTGGCGAAGCACCCGGCCGTGCTTCTCCTGGATGAGCCACTCTCCAATCTTGATGCCCGGCTCCGGGCGCAGACGCGGGTAGATATCGCGAAACTCCATCGGAGCATCGGGGGGACCACGATCTACGTCACTCATGATCAGGAGGAGGCGATGACCCTGGCGGACCGGATCGTCGTGCTGGATCGTGGGCGGATTCAGCAGGTCGGGACCCCGATGGAGTTGTACCGGCGTCCCCAGAACCGCTTCGTCGCGGCCTTCATGGGGAGTCCTCAGATGAACTTCCTTGAGGGTGCACTCAGGCAGGTGGAAGGGAGAGCCGGGTGGGAGTTCGAGAGCGTGGGGCAGAGGGTCGATGTCAGCGATGCTCCTCGACCACGAGGCGCCGGGCCCTATGTCCTCGGCTTCAGGTCCGAGGCGGCGCGTGCGGCGAATGAGGGCCTCTGCGCCGAGGTGGTGTGGATTGAGCGGCTCGGACACGAGATGCAGATCGTGGCGGAAGTGGAGAAGCAGCGGATCACGCTTCGGACCTCCCGGCGCGAAGAAGTCCGATTTTTCGAATCGCTGGGAGCCGGAAAGGCGTTTCACATCCAACTGGACCTGGATAAGTTACACTGGTTTGCGGCTTCCGGATCGGGGCAGCGGATTGCCGAGCTTGTGTCCCAGGAGGGCGGGCTTAGAAGCGGAACTGAAGCCCCGCCACCAGGCTATTTCCCATCGCGGTCGGTTGGGGCCCGAAGTAAAGGGACGCTTCCTCGTCGTTCGGGGTGAGACCGCGGCTCTTGCGTTTGATCCTCCTGTACCGATCGTTGTGCGCGGGGGCGCCGACCCAAAGGTCGACCAGTTCCCAGATCCGGAAACCGACGAAGCCGATCAGGCCGCCGATGACCAGGCCTACGCTGGAGCCGCTGCAAGACTGACTCTTAAAGCGCCCGGTGGCCGGGTCGTACCGAAGATCGGTCTCCGATGCGCAGCTCACTGCCCCGGCGACGAGCAGGGTCAGGGAAGTCAGTTCCGATACGGTGAAGATCCAGCCCGTGTCGCTGTAACGGCCATGGATGGCTTGGCCGACGCCGAAGGGAACGAGAAACGTGCCGACGAGTCCGCCCGCGATATATCTTTCTTGGGAAATCAGCCCGCGCTCCAGAATCTCTTCTTCCCGCTCGGTGAGACGAGGCGACGATTGACGGACCTCTTGAGCCCAGCTCGACGACGGGAGCATGATGGAGAAGAGTGTCGAGGAGATCGCCAAGGCGAGTGCGAGCTGAAGCACCTGGAGCAGGGTGGAAGTAAACTTGTTAGAATATTTCATGCTTTAATCATGAATGGCGAGCGGCTCGTCGTAAAGGGGTTTTCAGATGATTTTGGTGACAGGCGCGACTGGCGGAGTGGGGTCAGAGGTCGTCCGGCTGCTGCGGGACTCGGGAGTCGCTTTTCGTGAGGCGCGACGGCCGGAGTTTGATTTTGAAAACAGCGCGACGTTTCGTCCGGCGCTCGATGGCGTGGACCGGGTCTTCCTCGTGCGACCTCCGGCTCTTTCGAAGGCGGAGCTCTTCCGTCCATTCCTGGTCTCGGCGCGAGAGGCGGGAGTCCGGCAGATTGTTTTTCTCTCGCTGCTCGGAGCGGAGAAGAACCGGTTCGTCCCGCACCGTGGGATTGAGGACCTGATCGTCGCATCCGGGATTCCGTACACCTTCTTGCGGCCGGGGTTTTTCATGCAGAATCTCTCGACGACCCACGCTCCGGAGATCCGGGAACGCGACGAGGTGTTTGTCCCCGCCGGGAGAGGGAAGACGAGCTTCATCGATGTCCGAGACATCGCGGCCGTGGCGGTGAAGACGCTGACGGAGTCCGGGCACGAGAACCGTGCCTACGCATTGACCGGGACGGAGGCTCTCACCTATGCGGAAGTGGCGAAGCTGCTTTCGGAGGAACTCGGGCGTGAGATTCGTTACACTGATCCGTCGGTACCGCGCTTCGCCTGGCACATGCGGCATCGCCGAGGCTTCGCGTGGATGCACGTGGCGGTGATGGTGGGAATTTACACCGTGGCGAAGCTCGGTAAGGCGGGTACCCTAACGGGTGACCTTCCAGGTCTTCTGGGACGCAGTCCGATCCTCATGAAGCAGTTTATCGCAGATCATCGAGAGATCTGGTTTGAGAACTGGGGAAAAGCCTAGATCTACATTTTTCGCTCATGATCCATGGAGTCTGATCCGAATATTTCCATGGAGGAACTATGAAGATCCGAACGACGCTATTGGCCTGTGTTCTCGTTTTGGTGGGAGTGGGGTGTGCTTCCGCACCGACGACGCGTTACTCGAACGCCAAGGAGTTCTTTCCGAAGATTGAGGCGGGAAAAGGTCGCGTGTATTTTTACCGTACGAGTGGCATGGCGGCGATTCTTCGCCCCAACATTCGTCTGAACGACGAAGTGGTCGGTGAAGCCATTGTGGGTCAGTACTTCTATCGGGACCTCGCCCCGGGCCGTTACACGGTTCTGACGAAAACCGAGGTCGCTAACGACGTCACCTTCGACCTGAAGGCGGGAGAGGAAAAATACGTCCGCTTCGGGGTGTCCATGGGGTTCCTCGTCGGCCACGTGTATCCGGAGGTCGTACCGTTGCGTGAAGCTTTGGATGATCTGGAAAAGGTCCGTTATGCCGGACGAGGGGCGGACGAAATCGAAAAGCGAGCCGAAGCAAAGCGGTCGCTTGCATCCAAGAAATAGTCCCTCGCTTGTCGGCACCGGCCCTGCACCTTTCAGGGTATGCCGACACGCAACCGATTGATTACCGCCGCGGCCGCTGGGCTCACGCTCACGGCCGCGAGCCGTTTCTTGAAAGGCCGCCTGTACTCCCTCGCTAGAAGAGTCGTCTTGATTACGGGTGGCTCGCGGGGATTGGGATTGCAGCTCGCCCGGGAGTTTGTGCGGGAAGGCGCGGTCGTGGCGCTATGTGGACGAAATCTCGAGTCGTTAGAGCAGGCGCGTGAAGAGCTGGTCGCCGCTGGCGGACATGTGGCGGTGTTCCAGTGCGATTTGGAAAAACGCGATGAGATCCGGCGGTTGATCCACGACGTGGTGGCGGACTTCGGCCGGTTAGATGTGCTTGTGAATAACGCGGGCATCATCCAAGTCGGTCCGTTCGAAGCGATGAATGCGGATGACTTTGCTCATTCCATGAACACGATGTTCTGGGGCGCATTGCATACGACGCTCGCGGCGCTTCCACACTTAAAGCGCGGAAGCCGGATCGTGAATGTCACCTCCATCGGAGGCGTCATCGCCGTTCCGCATCTTCTTCCGTACTCCTGCGCGAAGTTCGCCGAGGTGGGGCTTTCGTTCGGACTGCGGTCCGAACTGCGAAAGCGCGGAATCGCGGTCGTCACGGTCATTCCCGGGCTCATGCGAACAGGCTCCTTCGTGCATGCGCTCTTCAAGGGAAACAAGGGACGAGAGTACGCCTGGTTCAGCGCTGGCGGCGTGACCCCGCTCACTACGATCAGTGGTGTCCGTGCGGCGAAGAAAATCGTCACCGCTTGCAAAGCAGGCCGCTCGCTGCTCGTACTGTCGTGGCAGGCCAAGGTGGCGCGAGTATTCTCCGCGCTGTTTCCGGGAGCGACAGCCAGTCTACTTGGAAAAGCGAGCCAGCACATGCCGGGGTATTCCGGTTCACGGGATCAGGTCGCGGAAGAAGGCTTCCGTGAGGTCCGTACGCTTCCGACGCGCGTCTTCACACGGATGGGCGGACGTGCCATCCGAAAGTTCGGACAGGGATGAGCGGCAGAACTTGACGGCGTTCTGAGTCCTCACAGCCTTCGTGCGAGCTTCGAGTCGGCGGAGACGGCGCCGCCGCCCCGGATCATCAGTGCGATGGCGATCCCAAGCGCGAGGAGGTGATACTCGATTCCCTCTCCAGCCTGATTTCCCATCCAGTTCATGAAGAAGCCATGAGTGCGGTGCACCATCAAGGCAGCGACGAGCATGATCATCGCGATGCCGAATGCCGCCACGCGCGTGAAGAGGCCGATAACCAGCGCGATCGCGCCGAGGAACTCCGCGACGATGACGAGAAAGGCGAGCGGCATGGGAATTCCCATGTGCTGCTGGAATCCTTGAAGTGTCGCGCTGAAACCCTGGCCTCCGAACCATCCGAGTGCTTTTTGTGCGCCGTGCGGGAACATCACGATTCCCAAGGTGAGGCGCAGCACGGTGGCTGCCACGTCGTTTTCAGGCGTCAGAATCAGTTTTTTCCACATAGACCGGCTCTTGTTGCAGGAATCGTGTCAGGGCGCCGTCAGTTCGGCGAGCTTCGGTGTGAGGCAGCCTCGCGCAGGAGCGGCGGCGAAGGGACGAAGCAGGCTTGGGGGAATCCCTTCCGCTCCCGCCGTCAGATACTGTTCGAGCACGGTGGTCCAGGTCTTCACATCAAGGGATCCGAGTGAGAATCGCTCTTCGGGAGCGTAATTCGGATTGCCGCTCTTCAATCGCGCGAGTTCCTGCTGCAGCACTTCCCGCATGGCCTGAGGATCCGCGGTGAAGTTCTCGATCGCTTCGGGATTCAGTACGATCCACTCACGGTACATCAGCTTCCCATCCGCTCCGAATGTCTCGTTGTAGAGCAGGTCGGCGTTCTCAATGCCGGGGATCTTCTCGCCCTTCGCGTTCTGGGCGGTGGTTTGGATACGGACGACGCGGGCATCTCTCTTGGGTTTCAGGACCAGGAGCCTGCCAGGGTGGCCGTCTTCAGGGCGTCCGTAGACTTCGCTGGGTGAGATCGAGATTCCGGTGACCGGATGCGATGTCGTGTAAATGCCCGGCTTTCCGGCTAGCTCTGGATGATGAATGACGACCGTTTGATCGGCCCGGAGCGTGCGAAGGGGAAGTGCGCCGGCTTTTGGTGTTTCGGCCGCCATTCGGACCAGCTTCGAATGAGAAGTCCAGTGGAAGAGGTAGGGCGGTGGTGCGAGGGGGGCGTTCGCCGCGGCGCGAGCCAGCGGCGCGAAATCCAACGTGCGGATGAACCGCGCGCTCCTTGCCGTGCGAGTCGCCGCCAACTCCGGTGAACTGAGGATCGCGCTCCAGTCCGGGATGACTCGAGAGGAGAGCCGCTCAGCGGGGACTCCGGCGGCCTTCGCCGCTTTTTCGATGAACTCGCGCGTCCGTACAGGCGAGCTGAAGTCCATCCTCGCGAGTTCGTCTTGAAGCGTGACGTCTCCTTCGATGGCGGCGATGAGGGCCGCGGAGTCACCCGTGAGCTTCTTGCGGAAAAGTGGAATCGATTCGTGGCGGACGAGGTGGCGGGAGTAGTCGCGAAGGCGTTTCAGATAATCCAGGGTGATCGCCTCCCGCTCTTCGGGGTGACGCTCCAGGAAGTCGGCGAACGCGGGGGGAGCGAGCGTGCGCACTTTCTCCAGGTCGCCGGTGATGACGGAGCGGTTGAGGTCAACCGATCGGATTCCCTCCACCTCGGGGTTGAAGAAACGAATCCGAGGGTTCCCGGAGAAGCGTTCCTGTAGTGCGCGACCGAGATCCGGGTCGCGCGGGTCTTCCGTGACGATCAACGAGGCGGACGAGAGGAGTCGTTCGAAATCGGGCAGGTCCTTCCAGGTATTCAATACATCGGGGCCGACCAGCAGGAAGCGCTTCGGGTCGCGGATGCTTTCCAAGTAGCGAATGAACGTCCCGAGGACGTCGCCCTCGATGGTGCGAAGGTCCTTTCGGACGCTCACGCGGCTCTGACCGGCGAAGGAGTCTTCGATGAGGCGGGCGCGGAGATCGTAGGGGAAGAGCTGAGGTTGGTCGACGCCTTCGAAGCGATTGTAATAGGCGCTCGCGATCGGGAGAATCCGAAGCTTGGCTGACGGAAAGGCGCGCAGGGTTCCGCGGACTTCGTCGTAGTGCGTGTTGTGAAAAGGATCGAAGGTCCCGGCGTAGACGATCTCATCCGAGCGCGCGGGCGCACCCAGGAGCAGCATCGGAAGCAGCGATAAGGCCGCCAGCCCGAGCGTCAAGGATCGAAGACTGCTTCTGAGAAAGGACAAGCCCTTCGTCATCATCTCTAGATCGGGAATTCCAAAGGAGTTCTTGAATACCTGTTCCCTAGTCTTTGTCCTAAAGACTCGGGATATAAGAGACGAAAGAGAGACGTATGGGCCTGCGAAAGACCCGAGCGTTTTCTATTCTGGCTGTCAGTATTTTGACGGTCATGAGCCATGCCGCCCTGGCGGGGGGCAAGGTGCCGGAATCTCTTGCGCGCTATCTGGCCCTGGACCGCTTCACGTATTACACGAGCGAACTGGCCTCCCGGCTCGCCAAGCAAGGCAAACATGAGTTAGCGGCGTCAGTCGCGGAGTTGACCCCTGAGCGCGCGCAAGCTGACGGGATCGCGAGCCTGAACCTCACGGACGCGGAGACCTACGATGAGGTCGTCATCGACTGGCTCCGCCAGAAGAAGTCGCTCTCGTTCAAAGACAGCGACGTCCGGTGGGGTTATCACTTCCTGAAGCGGAAACTCAATGAGGCGTACAGGGTCGCTTCTTTCGAGGTTCCGGAGAAAGCGAAGTCACGTCCGCCCGTCTATGCTCCCGTGGAGGCTCAAACCGCCAAGGTTCCCGAACAGGCGGTGGAAAACCTCACGCTCGATGCCGACCGCTACATGTCCAACCGCACGACCCGGGCTGTCTTCTGGGAGGCCAACGCCACGGGACGTCCGGTTGAATTTCATCTCGGTTCCGTGCGGCAGTTTCAGGAGAACTTGAACGCGCGCGGTGGCCGCATTGTCGGTGAAGTGAAGACCGTGGCGCGCAACTACAACAAGATCTACCTGGTGCAGTTCCCTGGCGACTCCGAGCCGCACTATGCGATATCGGAGATCTCCGGGGGCGAAAGACTGGATCACCTGCTCAGGCAGCTGAAGCTCGGCCGCCTGGGAGGAAAGACGGCGGGGGCGCAGGCGCCTCCCGTCAGGGTCTTCGGCTCAGTGGAGCGGCTCCACGCCGAGGAGCAGACGCGGCTCACAAGAATATTCGAGGTGCTTCCTAAGGCGGACCGTGTCGTGATCGGACAGAAAGCCGCGATCGAGTCGGCGATCCGCGACAGCGTTTTGGCCGATCAGATCGTCGCGGCCTACCAGAAGAACCGCAAAGCTGTCTCGGCGAAACTGAATGCGCAACAGCTCCAGATGATCGAGGCGCGTGCCAAGGCCAATGGCGCGGTGGCGCCGGTGCCGGGCTCATTAACGGCGTGGGAGAAAATTCACTCCACGCTCGGCCTGCCTGAGGCGCCGAAGCCGGAAACGTTTGATCTCGTGGGATCCAGTCACGATATGGCGGACGTCGTCCTCACGACGGGAAACGGCAAGAAGGTCCGGTGGCGTTTGATCTCCAATATGTGGGGCGATGAGGTGGCTCCCGTCGCCCGTGCTTTGAAGGCCACGGGGCATACCGACGTCATCTATGCTGGTACGGCGGGAGCGCTTCCCGGAAGTGGTCTCAAAGTAGGAGATTTGGTGGTGCCTTCCGAGGCCGTCGGTACAGACGGGAAAGCCCGTCCTCTTTTCGGGGCGGCATCTGTTCCGGACGGCGCGAAGAGGGGCGGAAGCGTCGCGCATGTCGGCAGTCCTTACCAAGAAACGCAAGAGTGGCTTGCCCGCACGAAGAAAGAGGGCGCAAGCCTGGTTGAACTGGAGACGGCCCATCTTGCCGAGATTTTCAGCGGGCCGAATGATCGGCTCCAAGTGTTCCTTCAGGTCTCCGATGAAGTCGCGTCGAAACATGCGACCCTTGCCGAAGCGCGGTCCTCGACGCGCGACCGGGCGCAGAATACGTTCCTGTCTCATCTCTTCAGCGACGGAGGTGTGACCACCGCGCTACCCTCCGTGGCGGCGGACACGAAGGTGGATCAGGCGGTCATCGCTGCAGGCGGGAAGCGCGACATCGCGTCCCTGTATCAGCTCCGGCAGTTGGCCCATCAGCTGGGGAAGAAGAGCCCGGCAGCGCTGGCGGAACTTGCGCAAGCGGAGCAGAGCTTCACGACGGAACTATTGGAAACGCGCCTGCTTCAGATCGACCGGAAGTTGAAGCAGTTATCGGCTCTGGCTCGTGAGCGGGGCGTGGTCCCTTCGATCTCGGTTCCTTCCAACCTGTTGGATGGCACGTGGAATCCGCGCAAGGATCAGCTGAGTGTCACGCTGTCCGTCGAGAATGCGGACGCGGAGCTCGAACTCAAGCGCGTACTCGACGAATTCCTGAAGAGCGATCCGGCATCGAAGAAGATGCTCGAGCTGCGCGTGACACGCGGTCCTCCGCCGCCAAAGTCCATCAGCGCTCTCGATTCGCGCCCGGCACCGTTCCTGGATCTCTACCGCCAGGCTGCCCTTAGAAATTGGGGCCTCGTGGCGTCCGAGACGCGCACCGGAGGACTCAAGTTCACTCGCGCGCCGATGCGCGATCCGCAAATCTGCCCGTCCGGACAGGCCGCCTGCTCTCTGCAGTTTTTCGAACCGGATGAGGCGACACGAAAAGCTTTGGCGCTTCTGGATGGAAAGGCTACTCACGGACGGAAGCTGCTCAGGTCAGTAATCGAGGCCTATAACGTGAATGAAGGCGTCACTCGGCCGATCTACCGGTTCAGTGAGGTGCCGACTCTGCCGGGCGGAAAGCTGGCCGAGATCGATTATGAGTTCACAGGAGGAAAGTTCACGGTCCATTTGAAGGTCACTCCGGAGGGGGCGGAGAACCCGCTCGTCGTGGCCGAGGAGTTGGCCCATCTCTTTCAGATCGAGGACTATTACGTGGCTATCAGTTCGACCGGGCTGGGTTATACCAGCAAGGCGGATGGATTCTCGGATCATTCTCAGTGGGCGGAGACCGTTTGGAACGCGAAAGCCGGAGATGCGAAGGCGAAGAAGTTTCTGGCTGAAATCGAAGTGAAGGCACAAAGTTTCGCCCAAAAGATCCTGGAGACGCCGGAGTTCCGCTACAAGCTGGGTGTCGATACGGCGGAGGGCCTCGCCGAAGCGTTAGCCGCCCGGCGGGCGCACGCCGAGGCGTTGCTGCTCGCTGCGACGAAAGAAGTGAAGCTTCAGACCGCTCGTGCTCAGAAGGCATGGAAAGCGCGGAAAGAGTCGTTTGACACGCTTGAGGCGCGGAAAGAGAAGTTGAATGATCTGGTGGCGAAGAACGATCGCAAAGGCGTGCGCTCGCTTCTGGAACAGTACCTGCCCTGGGAGCTGATGACTCCCTCGGAGCGGGTGATGTGGACGCAGTGGCTTGAGGCGATCGAACATCCGGATCCTGGAAGAAGCCGAATTTTGTACCGCGGAATGGACGACGACCTCGTCATGCGGAACGCCGAAGGCAAAGCCTACACTCTTTCCAAGGTGCTGACTTCGAATCAGGGGAACTATACTCGGAGGCTCCGCTCGCTGGAGGCGTCGCGCGAGAAGATCGCGAAGAAGTTCGAGTTTCCGGGCGATATCAGCCTCGAGTATCTGTTGAAGGCGCACGCGGACGAGCCCTATGCCTCGCAGTTCATTTCCTACTCGGTGGAACCGGGGGTTGCCCTGCGTTTCGGCAGCAAGAAGGCCGCGATCGTGAAGGTTGACGAGCGTCGCTTGGTTCCGAACATCTTCTCGAGGTTCGGAGGTGAGTTCGAGTATCTGGCTCCGGTCATTCTCTTTCCGGATGAAGTAGTGCATTACCAGGAAGTAGCGAAGGAGTATCTGCGGCCGCTTCCTGGGACGGCAACCCTTGATGACATGGTTGATCGACAGCGGATCACCGAGGAATTCGCAGAGGCGTTTCTTGCCAAGGCACGAGAGATCGACCCCATGTCGGCAGCGAAGTCATCCACAACCGATGCCTACTACCAGGAGGGAAACCGCTGGTTTGAGCGCCTGCTATCCGTCGATCCTTCCGTCGCACCCAAGGGGCCGGTGTTCCGCAAGGGGTGTGAAGATGTCCTGAAGCGGGTCTTGGAGAGCCTTGCGGGAGGCGCGCGGTGATCTTGAAGCGAGTGCTCGCACTTCTTCTCCTGGTCACAATGGCGGGAAGCTTTGCCGCACCTCAATCCGCCCTTGCGCTTTTTCCGCCTGACGAGGCGACACGACCGGCGTTGGCGCGATTGGACGGGAAGGCGCCCTCCGGCATGAGCTTTCTGAGGTCCGTTGTCGACCGTTACAATGAGGCCGGGAACGTCACTCTACCACGGGTCGCGATCCAGGAGGTTCAGGCCCTTCCGGGTGGGCTCGGGGCTGAGATGGGCTATCAGTTCGTGGATGGACGGGTCGTGATCGAAATCCGGATGACGCCCGAAGGAGCGAAGAACCCGGTCGTGGTCGCGGAGCAGCTCGCTCGGCTGATGCAGATCGATCACTCCAACCGGTTGGCCTTTTTTCTGCAGTTTCCGGGGAGTGCCGACGGCTTCAACTCCTATTCGCAGTGGCTTGAGACGGTCTGGAACGTGAAGGCTGGGGATGCCCAGGCGAAGAAGCTTCTCGCGGAGATGGATCAGAAGGCGCACTGGGTGGCACGAGTTCTGTTGGATCTTCCTAGTACTCGCGCTGCCTTGGGTTATGCCTCCGAGGAGGTGGGGGTCCCTGAGACTATAAAAGATGCGATGAACGAGGTCATGAGGGCACGCGAGGCACATGCCGAGGCGAGAGTTCGTGCCGCCACTCAAGAGGCGAAGAAGCAGGCCTCCACCGCCCAAAAAACGTGGAAGAAGAGAAAAGAAGCGTTCAAGGCCCTCGAGGCGCAGCAGGACAAGTTGAATGATCTCGTGGCCAGAAATGACCGTAAGGGCGTTCGTGACCTCCTGGAAAAGTATATCCCTTGGGATCTCATGGCTCCTTCCGAGCGGGTCATGTGGACGCATTGGCTGGAGGCGATCGAGCGGCCGGACCCGAGCCGTGCGCGGATCATGTTCCGTGGAATGGATGATGACCTGATCATGCGTGCGCCGGAGGGGAAGGTGTACACGCTATCCAAGGTTCTGACGAAGAACATGGGAAACTACACGCAGCGTCTTCGCTCCTTGGAGACTTCTCGGGACAAGATCGCCAAGAAGTTTCAGTATCCGGGAGAACCGGCGCTTGAGTACTTGTTTCGTGCCCACTCCCAGGAGCCCTACGCCTCACAGTTTCTTTCATATTCGTCCGATCCGGTGACCGCTCTTTCGTTCGGAAAGAAGAAAATCGTGATCGCGAAGGTGGACGAGCGGCGACTCGTCCCGAACATCTTTTCGAATTACGGTGGGGAGTTCGAGTACCTGGCTCCCTTGATTCTTTTTCCGGACGAGGTCCTGGAGTACCAGGAGCTGGATAAGAAGTACCACCTCGAACTCCCGAGTGCCTCTCCCAAGGAGCTGGTCGAGGAACGGATGGACGCGATGAAGCGGCACGCGGACGAATACCTCGTCAAGGCGTGGAGAACGCTCGAAATGCCTCCGTTCGAAGACCGCCAGGCTCATCGTGAGTGGCGCGCCAACCGGCTGGAATCCCATATCAGGGAGGGCGAACGCTGGCTGCACACGCTTCTGAGTGTGGACCCGGCCAGTGCGCCGAAGACGCCCGTGACGCAGGATGGCTGCAAGGATGTCCTCAAACACGCTCTTGAAGCGCTCGCGAAGTAGCGTCGCCTCCGTTACACTGGTTCCATGAACAAGTTCATCGCAATGATGGTGGGGCTGCTGGCGTTCAGTGCGCCGGCTCTGGCTAAGGACAAGACGGCCGTCATCGAGACGACGGCTGGGAACATCACCGTGAAGCTCTTCGCGGACCGTGCGCCGAAGACCGTCGACAACTTCGTCGGGCTCGCGACGGGCAAGAAGGAGTGGACTCATCCGAGTACGGGAAAGAAGATGACGGGAAAGTCACTCTACAGTGGCACGATCTTTCATCGAGTGATTCCGGGCGTCATGATCCAGGGCGGAGACCCGCTTGGGCAGGGGA
>CAYOWB010000033.1:21564-25979 GCA_964407515.1 uncultured Bacteriovoracaceae bacterium | reverse complement strand
AGTCCGAGCACGGCAAAAGCGGCGTAGTATTTGAAGAGGCAGGCCATTACTCCCGCGATCCAGGCGTTTCGCCAGCGACTCGTCCAGCCCCAGTAGAGAGTCCAGGCCACGGCTGCCGTCATGGCCATATCAGGCATGAAAGAGACGGCGTAGATCCGGAAGGCGGGGAAGGAGGCTCCGAGCGCGGTGAGGATCCAGGGCAGGCCGACCGGGCGTTGGCGCTCGAGGGCTTGCCCCAGTCGGAAGAGCGCCCCGAGGAGAGTCAGGAATGCCAGAAAGCTGAAGACGCGGCCGACGATCACGAGATTCGCGCCGGTTATCCGGCTGACTTTCGCGACGGTCCAGGTGTAAAGCGGGACTTCCTCCGCCCATGGAACGATGTCGGAGTGATAAACCTCGGGGAAGTGACGAACCGGGAACATCCCACGCGTTTCGCCGGTGCGAAAGCTGGTAGCCATCTCGACGGAGAACGACTGCTTGCCGATTTGTCCGCGGATAACGTCACGATCCAAAAGTCGGGGAGTCAGAAGGAGGACGCTCGTTGCAATGATTGCTACAGAGAGAGTTCCAACGAGACCGCCCAGCTTCATGCTACTGAATCCTTTCCTCGCGTTTCACGCTGCGCAGGTTCTGCGGAAGCACCTTCTTGCGCAGCCGAATGGACTTCGGTGTGATCTCGATCCACTCGTCCTCGTCGATCCACTCGATGCACTGTTCAAGGGACATCTTGCGGATGCCCGCTAGGGTGACGAGGAATTCGGCGCTGGCGGCACGGATGTTCGTCAGTTTCTTTTCACGGCAAGGATTCACGTTGAGGTCGTTGTCTTTGGCGTGTTCGCCGATGATCATGCCCTCGTAGACGTCCTCGCCAGGGCCGAGGAAAAGGATGCCGCGGTCTTCGAGACCCAGCAAGCCGTATTCCACCGTCTTTCCCAGGCGGTCACAAACGAGTGACCCGGAGGTGCGGTGGGGAAGGTCGCCCTTGTGCTGGCCGTAGCCGTTGAGCAGCGTGCTGAAGAGGCCTTCGCCACGCGTGGCGGTGAGGTATTTCGAGCGCATGCCCAACAGGCCGCGTGTGGGAACCTCGAACTCGAGGCGCACGCGGCCGGTGCCGTGACCGGAACCGGCATCGAACTTGGTGAGAATGCCTTTGCGGCTTTGGAACATGCCGGTCACATCGCCCGAATACTTTTCCGGGAGGTCGAGAACGGCAGTTTCCATGGGCTCGAGGCGTTGGCCGTCTTCAGTGTATTGATAAAGGACGGTCGGCTTTCCGACCATGAACTCAAAGCCTTCACGGCGCATCTGTTCGATCAGGATGGCGAACTGCAGTTCCCCACGGCCGAGGATTCGGAACTGGTCGGAGGCGTCGGTTTCCTCGAAGCGCAGCGCCACGTTCTGGCGTACCTCGCGAATGAGACGGTCGCGCAGCTTGCGGGACTGAATGGCTTCGCCTTCTTTGCCGGAAAGCGGAGAGGTGTTGACCGAGAAAACCATGCCCAAGGTCGGTTTCTCGACCTTGATGCGGGGAAGAGCCGGGACGTTTTCGTTCGCGACGATCGTGTCGCCGATTTCGAGCTGTTCGATGCCCGCGATGACGCCGATGTCGCCGGCGCTGAGGCTTTCGACTTCCGTCTGCTTCAGTCCTTCGAAGGTGTAGATGCGGGTGATGTTAAAGCCAGCCTGCGTGGGCCGGCCGTTCGAATCGACGCTGCGGCAGAGAACGCGCTGATTGCGCTTCACCGTGCCAGACATGATCCGACCGATGGCCAGTCGGCCGACGTAGTCCGAGTAGGACAGGTTTGTTACGAGCATCTGGAAGTCGTCCTGTTCCGCGTTCACCGGCGGAGCGGGGATCGTCTTCAGTACAGCGTCGAACAGCGGAACGAGGGAGCCCTGCTTGCGGCCAGCCAGGAGTTCCGGCACGTCTTCCAGCTGATCCGTGCACCAGCCTTGGCGGGCACAGGCGTAGAAGATCGGGAAGTTGGCTTGCTCGTCGTCCGCGCCGAGATCGACGAAGAGGTCGAACGCCTGATTGACCACTTCTTCGGTGCGGGCATCCGGACGGTCGACCTTATTGATGACCAGGATGATCTTCAGTCCTTGCGCGAGGGCTTTGCGAAGCACGAAGCGGGTCTGAGGAAGGGGGCCTTCGGCCGCGTCCACGAGAAGTAGCGCGCCGTTCACCATCTGCATGATGCGTTCGACTTCGCCACCGAAGTCCGCGTGTCCAGGGGTGTCGACGATGTTGATCTTGTTCTCGCCGTAACGGATCGAGGTGTTCTTCGCGAGAATCGTGATGCCGCGTTCGCGTTCGAGGTCCATCGAGTCCATGACTCGTTCCTCGACGCGTTGGTGTTTTTGGAAGGTTCCGGCCTGCTTAAGAAGATAATCGACGAGGGTGGTTTTGCCGTGGTCGACGTGGGCGATGATACAAATGTTCCGGATCAAGTCTGCTGATGTCGTCATGTGTTTTCCAGTGTGCGCTGAAATTAGCACAGGAATGGTCCACTGTCCGGTTCTTTTTGTGTCAGACGGCGATTGTTCAAACCTTGGACAGCTGTCTGGAATCCCCTGGATATTCCGGGAGGTGTGTCACCGCAACCGGGGTACTTCCGCTGCGGATTTTCGAGACGCCGGCTGGTACGACGGTTGCGATGTTCTCCCTCAGAGAGAGAGGGATTTATGAAATCGACGAGCCAGTTCGCACTGCTTTCCGCCGCGTTTGCCATCTTGATCTCCAGTCAGACCTGGGCGGAGGAGCCGGCGAAATCTAAGCCGGGTTTCGTTCTACGAAGCCAGACCGGAAGCCTCGTCTACGGACAGAACAGCGCGAGAGGTGGTGATGGTGCCGACGGGTCGGCTCGCTTCGGAGCGGTTCGGCTCGATACTCATACGATCGGAGTGTCCGACGGCCGATGGGGCGTGCTTCGCCGTAGTCGGTTCCAGCTCGGCGGTGGTTCCGGCCAGGACGGGGATGGCAATCGCGGCGGGGTCTTCAATGTCGCCGCGGTCGACGACCTCGATCTGGCGCTGAAGTTCTCGAAGGGTCGTTGTGCCTTCGTTGTGACCGGCGGTTATAGTCTCGGTCTTGACGGTACGGTCTCCATGGAACAGAAGATGAAGGATACCGAGTCCCTGCGCGCGGAAGCTGGCCTGCGTGGCGGTGTGGGAGCGGTTTGCGGAGAGCCGCGAGAAGGGCAGGCTTTTTACTTCCTCATGATCGGTGGCGCCAAATACGGTCTTGGCAAGAACGAGCTGGGCTTGGCTCCTGAGGTCGGTGGACGCATGGGCATTCTCATGAATCGGGCGCTCTCGCTCCACGCGGAAATTCTGGAGCGTTCGAAGGGTGGCAGCAGCGTCCTGGAAGTCGGTGGCGGCGTGGAGGCTCGGTTGAGTCCCAAGGTGGTCCTCGGCCTCGATCTTCGCCACTCGAATAGCAGGGATCAGAAGGCTTCCATCCCTGAAGACGAAAAGCGGTTCAATACCGTGATTACCGGCACCGTCGGCTACGCGTTCGAGTAAACGCTGGACCTCTCTAGAAGCTAGCCCGGACCCAGCCGTCCGCCTGAACCTGCACGCCTTCACGCTTGCCGTGTTCGGGCGTGACGCTTCCGGGCTCTTCGAACATGAAGAACGGCGGATTGGGGGAGGTGATTTCGACTAGAGCGCCGATGGAGAGGAACTTCGTCAGCTTCTTCTCCCATCCGGTACCAAAGCCGAGGTAGGGGGCGGATTCGTAGAACGGGTCTTTCTGAGCGACGACGGCCGCGGCGTCGAACACGAGGTAGAAATCGCCGAGTTTGTCCGAGGCCACTCCCGCTCGGAGTTTCTCTTTGATGCCTACGGCAGAGAGACTTTCGACTCCCTCCATGAGGTATAGGTTCGTTTCGGAAACCAGGTAGACCTTCTTGGAACCTCCGCGTGTGTCGATGATCACGCTCAGCTTGTCGTAGGTGGTGCGGATCTTCGGGGCGTTCTTGGAGTTGCTGACCGCGCCGATTTCCATTGCCCGCTTGCCTTCCACGGAGATCGGAAGTTTCTTGGGCGCCCACTTCACGCTCGCGGAAAGCTCGTTCGCCGGAATGGAGGCATCCGGAGTGATCGGATTGCGCGTGTCGAAGACGTGGCCTTTGAGTTCCAGTTTTCCCGTGACGGTATTGAACTTGGCGTAACCGGAGACCTTGAAGCCGGCAAAAAGATTGTAGCGTTCGTGTTCCTTGCCGGCATCGTCCGGGTCCGTGGAGAGAACCGGGTCAGTGAGTCGCAAACCGCCAATATAGCCGTTGGTGGCATAACCCATCTCGGTCAGGATCTTCGACTTGAGCTTGTAAGATTTGTCCACGCCGCCAGCGACGCCGATCGCCGTGAGAGAGAAGTTACCTTCCGATGTCTCGTAGTCTGATCGAAGCGCG
>CAYOWB010000033.1:15506-21554 GCA_964407515.1 uncultured Bacteriovoracaceae bacterium | reverse complement strand
CCCTTGAAGCCCTTTGTTCCCGCCTGGAATCCGAAGATTCTTTCGCGCGGTCCGAGTTCGAGTCGGAGCATGGACTGGTCCGGGCCGAACTCAGCCTGACGCTCGATCTGGTCTTTGATCCAACGGGCGGTCCTCGGCATATAGAGGTGTGGCCGGCGTGGTTTGCTCTCGACGATTGAAGTGCTGGTGAGGGGGCCGAGGACGCGAGTGGAGATGTCGATCGCACGGGTGAGGTCTTTCTCATGCGTGCTGTACAGCTTGTTGTAGTTCTGAACGAGGTACTCGCCGGTGTCGGGATCTTTGAAGTGAGCCACGACGTGCCCGCCGGCATCCTCGTTCGGGTCTGACTTCCATAAGCCTGAGTGGGTTCCCGCCGCTTTGAAGCCCAGAGAGGTGGCCATGCGGGCGAGGAAACGGTGAATGTCGCGACAGACTCCGCCTTTGGAACCGTGATTGACGATGTTGTTCAGGAGTTGATCGTCGCTGGTCTCGGAGATCGGCATGGTGTAGTCGTAACCGAAACTGAGCATGGTTCCCACCCGGGACAGGATGAGTTTCCGGTCTTGCGGATTGAGGCTTTTGCTGAGGGCTGCCACGCGCTCGAAGTACTCATTGGCGTTCTTTGGCCCCTTGGGGCCGGGGTACCTGGTCATGGTGTCGATCTCGACGAGCGCATTGTAAGAGGCTTCCCCGGCGGGAGAGGAGTCCGTTTGGTATTGCCACCCGGTGACCACCACTCCCTTGGGAGTGTTCCGGAGGTCGAGATGAAAGACGGCATCCACCCATTTCCATTCTTCGGGCTTCGGGCGGAACTTCGAGATCACGCTTTGGAGCGCCGCGGTCTTCTTTTTGTCCGTCGGCCCCGGGGCTTTGTGTCCTGCAGCGGTGCAATCCGCGCAGTCCGTCGGTGCGGACTGCGGCTTACGATCAGGGTGTCGTGTCGCTGTTTGTGGTGCGGCGAAGGCGGCGGAGCCTGAGAGCGCGGTCACCAACGAAGAGGCCGCCAACAACGTGATTGCTGATGACGTGAATGCTGACGGCACGATGGTGATCCAGCGCATGGGCAGTCCTTTCGAGGGCCGAGGTCCTCAAGGGCGTATCGGCGGGGATCGGGGAGAGGTTAAGGCGTGCGGCAGTCGAGGGGTACGTCAAAGGATTGGCGCAAAGAAGCTGAGATGATGGCGGCATTCGTTGTATAGCCGCGGAACGAGGGCTTGTGCGGGTAGCGGAGATCGGCGAATTCGAACTGATCCGGAGAATCGCAAGACTGACGTCTGGGCCGGCCTGATTCGCATCTGAAACAGGGAGCTGGGTTGGCGAATCATGAGGGCGCTTCGTTAAAATGAGTACGTGATTCCACCCGAGGCTGTCAGTCTCTTGTACGAATAACTCGCGTCGATCGTCGATGAATTGAGGGTGTAATCCGTATTCGCATTCACCGACCAGCCGGAGCCGAGCTTTCGTGCGGCGGAGGCGCGCAGAATTAGCTGCTTGTCGTTGCGCTTTTCGCCGGTCTTCGCCGGATATGCGGTCAGTCCCACGGTCGCGCCCAGGTTTGCCTCGGTTAGGCGATCGACCAGGATCTGGTTGCTGAAGTCGATGCCCAGGCCGTTGGAGCGGAAGTCCGTGCCCTTCGTCTGGTTGCGGTCTAGACGCAATCCGATCACCGGGTTCCAGAAGCGCTCGCCGGTTTCGCTCTTCAGGAAGGTTCGAAGCTGATAGTCGATTCCCGAGCGCGCGAGGTCGCCGGGGCCGTCTTGATCGTACTTCTGAGGCTGCACCAAGGCCTCCGTCATCAGTATGAGTTTCGGCTTCAGCTGATACTTGATGAACGGGCCGACCGAGAGCGATTCACTGTAGAGCTTCAGGCTGAAGCTGCTGCGAGAGATCGGGGCTTGCACGTCGTTCTTGAAGACGAGTGAACCTTCGCCTTTGAGTCCGTAGCTGAAGCGCGCCATCGGATTGCGTGTCAGGTAGAGCGACAGCATGTGGTCATGGAACTCGGCGGGTCGTGCCAGCGTGTTGGTCAGGTAAGAGAGGTTCCCCCGGTAACTCGTGAGGAATTGAGTGAGATTCATCGGTGAGGTGGAGTAGCCCGCTCCCACCGAGAGCGTCGTTTTACCGCTCGCCTTGCGCGAGGTCTCGGTTTCGCTGGTTACCGAAGAGGGGATGGCCAGGGTATTGGAATCGATGCCCGCCGTGAGAGCGATGCTGCCGAAGAAGCGGCCATGGTCGTACGGCTTCAAGGCTTTTTCCGTCGCATCGAGAATCTGCTGCGCGGCTGTCTTCGCCGTAGGGCTCGCACTCGGGGAATCGAGTACGCTTTCGGCGGCGCTGCGCGCGAGGATGAAATTCTGAGTCGCGCCCGCCGAGTATCCGGTCTTCGAGCTGACCTGACCCAGATAGAAATAGCCGATCGGACGCAACTCCTGCCCGCCGTTCGAAACGACGCCTTGGAAGTGATCGTCGGCGTCTGACCATTTGCCGGCTTGGAATGACATCATGCCCAGATAGAGGTGCGTGGCGCCGGTGTTGAACTCCTGTTCGAGCGCGAATCGAAGATGCTTCTCGGCGTCCGTAGCTTTTTTC
The DNA here is from genome assembly GCA_964407515.1 of uncultured Bacteriovoracaceae bacterium. Taxonomy (GTDB): domain Bacteria; phylum Bdellovibrionota; class UBA1018; order UBA1018; family UBA1018; genus CAYOWB01. The sequence continues at coordinate 18,965 of CAYOWB010000033.1, read as the reverse complement.
TCCCGATAGCGGATCAGTCCGAGCTCGAAATGGTAGGGCGCGAGTTCCTTGGGCGACTTGGCGGACGGTCCCTTCTTTTCAATGAGTATTTCGTACGTGCGGGCGGAGTCCTGTTCACGGTCCGTGGCCTTGTAAACCAGAGCTTGAAGTTCCAGGAACTCCGGAACCTCGGGTGATCTCTGAAGAAGCGTCTCGAGAACCTTCAGCGTTTGCGCGTAGTTGCGGGAATTGAAGGCGAGAACCGCCTCGGCATAGTCGGGCTCAAGCGCGGTGGGCACGTCAGCGCGGGCGGGCTGTAATCCGACAAAAAGAGTCGCAAACAAAGAAAGCCAAAGGGTAGGGCATCTCATGGCAAGGAGTCCTTTTCATCGATGCTAACGGACACACGGAGGATCGCAATTGATATCTGGGATGGCCGTCATAGAATCTATGAATGATGCGTGAAAATTCGTGGCGGTGTCTAGGACTGATGGCGAGCGCGGCGGCCGTGCTGGCCGCGTATTCCGTGGCTCGAGCGGAAGAAGCCGGAAAAGCCGTCAACGTCAGCGGGACGGTTCTGGTCCGCAATGAGAAGGTGGCGCGAAACGGTTCGGGAATGCGCATCTTGAAGCCGGGGCTCCCGCTCGTGCCGGGGGACGTGATCAACACCAGCAGCTCCGGCACCGCGAAGATTCTCATGAAGGACAAGTCGATCGTCGATCTGGGCGGGTCGACCTTGTTCAAGATCGACGAATTCAAGATGCAGAACGAGAAGGATCGTACGGTCGCGCTTTCGCTGCCCTATGGGAAGATGCGTGCGTCAGTGAATGTTCCGGTGGGACCCCGGGGAAAGTTCACGGTTCGTTCCCGCTCGGCCACGATGGGCGTGCGCGGTACAGAGTTTCTCGTCGCATCGGATCTAGATTTCATGCCCGAGGCTGCTCCGACACCTGCGGCGGGAGGCGGCGACAAGCCGGCTGCCGCGCAAGACGCGAGCCGGGAAGGGCCTAAAGAAACACCGAAGACTCAAATCACGGTTCTGAAGGGGAAGGTCGAAGTCGCCGACCGCAAGACGCCCGCCGCTGCCCCGGTTTCACTGACTTCAGGGACGCAGCTCACGACGACGGACGCGCCAGCGGGCGACAGCCGTGGCCCTGCTCAGTCGGCGCCAAAGATCGTGAAACTCGATGCGGAGGCGATTCAGTCGTTGCGCGCCGAGGTAAAAGCCGATGACTCGGTCTTAGCTCAGGCCATCGTGATCGGGGGCGAGGGCGGAAGCGCTCAGAGTTTGGGCGGTGGCGAACATGCGCTGGCCGGTCTCACGGATGATCTGAAGAACGTGCAAGGCGACCTGGATCGCGACGGCCCGCCTGAGATTCAGCTCCCCATGAATACCGGAATCCGCCCGACTCTTCCGACGATTTACCCGGGCATGCCGGCGAATGTGACGGTCATCTTTAGAAAGTAGTAACTGGCCCAGTTCCATGCGCCTGACGGGAGAGGTCTAGAGGGCAGGAAAATCTTGTTCCAGCTTGAATCAGCTCTCTTGGTCCAGGAATACGGTCAAGGGGTGGCAAGGGAGTTCTGGCGACAGAGCGCTTGCCCCAGGGACTTAGGAACAGCTGTGGCTATGAGTTAAGGGAAATCTCTACTCCACGTAGTCGAAGGTTATGAGAAGCCATGTACAGGGTGAGGTGATCCTTGAGTCGGTCCATCTTCTTGGTCGTGCACCAGGTCTTTCGGATCATCCGATTGATGTTCGCTCGGATCATAGCAGCCGTGTGATTCAGTGCAAACAGGGGGTCAAAGCCACCCTTCTTGAGTTCGCCCTGGCCATAGGGCCTTGCGCCTCGCCCCTTTTCCGTGCGGTGGGTGACCTGAGGGAACACTTCGCGAATTACCGCCGGGTACCTTGGACACTGGTCCGAGAGAATCTCCGCCTCGGCGGCGATTCGTGGGCGGACACGCAAGAGGAGCCTCTCAATCTGAGCCGCTCGTTCGTCCGGCAATGGGCCGTATCTCTTGAGTGAAATGGCCGCAAGCCGTCCCTTGGCTGGCATGCGCGCGACCTCAAATCCCAGGATGAGCCGGTCCTGATTTACGATGAGTGGTATGCTGAGTGGCTTACACTTGGTGTGCTCCGCAGTTTCCATCTCGTCAAACTGAAGACGGGAGAACTGCCCCTCGCTCCTCTGCACCTCATCGAGGAGCAGTTCGTTGCGTTCCCTCAGGTAGGTCCCGAGGAAGATCAGCTTTCGAGCGATCGTCTTGCGATTAACGCGAAGGATCTGGGCACAGCGACGTTGGGAGACATGGGAGACGGAGAGGGTGAAGACGTTTGAGTTGATCTGTCGCTTATGCTGCCGGTAACAGGGCGTGAAGGTAGCGGCGGAGAAGTGTGAATGACAGGTTCGGCAGAAGTAGCGTTGGATCCGCGCGTGGTCCGAGGTGCGCTGATAGAAGCCTTTTCGGATGATGGATCCAGAAGCAAGACCCTCCGTAAGGCGATCCGGAGAATGAGCTGGGCAACCGGGTAACATGGTGCTCCGGAACAGCAAAAGCAATGCCGCCTCCGGGGCTTGGCTCAGTCTGTTCCCCTTCAGGTGCAGGGAAAGGGACCAGTTAAACGGCGTACCTCGCTCAGCTTCTCCTGGATCACTGAGTACATCTCCGCGGAAACGCCTTGGCTCCCCAGGAGGATGCCGGGCTTCAGGCGTGGGCCGTGAAAGTCGCTTCCGCCTGTGATGAAGCGGCCATGTTTTCTCGCGAATTGCTCGAAGTACTGGTCCGCCGGTGAAGGCTGCGAGTGGTGGAATACCTCGACGCCGTCGACTCCTCCGCGTAGCACGGGCAGTAGTACCTCGTCCCGCGCGTACTGTCCTGGGTGAGCCAGGACAGCGAGGCCGCGGGCGCGGTGCACCGTCTTGATCACTTCATCCGGAGAAAACTGTAACTTGGTGACGTAGGCCGGGCCGCCCGGGCGAAGGAAGCGGACAAAGGCGTCTTGCATGTCCTTCACGTAGCCGTGCTTCACCAGCGCCGCGGCGACATGCGCGCGTCCCGGCGAGTCGGAACCACCGACTTCGTCCAGAACGTCTTGATCCCGCAGCGGGACTCCCAAGCCGCGGAGTTTTTCCGCGATCTTCAACACGCGTTGAGGACGTCCCTGGCGCATGCGGTCCAGGAGCTCGGAGATGGGGGAGTCCTGCGTGGTCGAAACGTAAAGGCCGAGAATGTGGACTTCCTGCTCTCCGACATAGGCCGAAAGCTCGACACCTGGAATGACGTCGATCCCCGTCTCCACTCCGCGCCGGACCGCGGCCTCGACGCCGGTGACCGTATCATGATCGGTGAGGGCGACGGCTTTGAGTCCGGCCGCCTTCGCGGCGTCCACCAGTTCAACGGGGGAAAGCTCGCCGTCCGATGCCGTGCTGTGAGTGTGAAGATCCGCGACGATTCTGTGTTTGAAGGCCATCCATC
>CAYOWB010000033.1:10012-15481 GCA_964407515.1 uncultured Bacteriovoracaceae bacterium | reverse complement strand
CCAAGGGAATCCCGGTAATGGCTTCCAGCGCATGTCCGAGGACCGGCGCGAGCACGGGAAGCTGTTCCGAGACGGCTTTCGGGCTTCCCGAGAGATTCACGATCAACGTCGAGCCTCGGATTCCGGCGATGCCACGGGAGAGCATCGCCCTTGGAGTGAACTTGAGTCCGGCCGTGCGAATCGCTTCGGCGATTCCGGGGATCTCGCGGTCGATGACCTCCCGAGTGGCTTCCGGAGTCGTGTCCCGCGGAGAAAGGCCCGTTCCTCCGGTCGTGACAATCAGGTCGCAAACCTCACGGTCGCTGAGCTGGCGCAGGCGTTCCGCGATCCGTTCGCGATCATCCGGAAGGATCTCCTGGAAAATGGGCGTGACTCCCAGCGCTTCGGTGAGAAGTCCGCAAGCGCGGGGACCCGATTCATCGGCTCGCTGACCTTGAGATGAACGGTCACTCAGGGTCAGGACGGCGATACGGAGGCGTTCCAGTGCCGGGTCGAACTCGACGGGGTCTCCCGGCCGAACTACTCCGCCGCGCATCACGCGCGCGAAGACTCCGCTCTCGGGCATCACGCAGCGGCCGTTCTCATGGAAGATCCGGCACGGGGTGTGGCACTTCTTGCCGATCTGGGTGATTTGCAAAATCGCCTCCTGACCGATCCGGAAGCGGCGGCCCACGCGCAGTTCCGCGTAGTCCAGGCCCTCGGTGATGAGGTTCTCTCCAAATGCGCCGGCGGGCGGCGCCGCGCCACGGACTTGCACCGTCTCGATCAATTCGCGCGCGAGCAGGCTGATCTGACGGTGCCAGGTGCCGGCGTGCACATCGCCTTCGATGCCGTGGCCGTGACGAAGACTGAGCGCCTCGACGGGGCTTTTCGGTCCCTTCTGCGAGGAGCGGCAGACCTGAGTGATCCGCGCGGCTCTAGCGACGGACATAGTCGCCTGACTTTCCGCCCGACTTGCGCTCGAGCTGAATGCGTTCGATCGTCATGCCTCGGTCAATCGCTTTGCACATGTCGTAGATCGTGAGTGCCGCCACGGAGACCGCGGTGAGCGCCTCCATCTCGACACCGGTTTTTCCGACCGTCTTGACGGTAGCCACAAGCGAAAGGGTCTCGTCGCCGAGTTCAATCGCCACGTCGGCCGATGAAATCGGGAGTGGGTGGCAGAGGGGGATGAGATCGGACGTCTTCTTCGCTGCCATGATTCCCGCGATCCGGGCCGTGGCCAGGGCATCCCCTTTGGGAAGCGAACGCTCGCGAAGCGACTTCAGAGTCTCCGCGTCGGCACGGAGTAAGGCTGAGGCGACGGCGGTCCGTTCCGTATCCGGCTTATCGGACACATCCACCATGCGGGCTTCGCCCTGTTCGTTCAAATGGGTGAGTGACTTCATGTTTGGACCTCGATCCGTTCGCCAACGGAATATCGGGCTCCTGGCGGAAGCGCAAGGTAGGCGTCGGCGAGCGCCGCGGTGATAAGATCCGAAGAGGACTTCGGAAGCAGGGGATCGGCGTCGAGACGCCTCAGCCTGGCGGGAAGGAACAGCGTGCGATCCCCCGTGTTTTCCACCGGCGCCGTCAGAATCGCGGAGGTCGTGTCTTCTGCCGGAACCGCGAGGACCGGGTCATGCATGAGGCACCGAAGAGCGGGGCGGACATAACGCCAGAAGCCGAAATGACTGCCGAGCGGCGTCCCAGGAAGCCCGAAGATCAGTTGCAGTCGGCCATCTTCGATCTCACGTATCGCGAACAGGAGCGGTTTTCCCGGCTGCTGGCTGACCTTGTGAAACACTTTTCGCGCGCCGAAGCGTTCCAGCATCGCGGGCACGAGATCGAACTTTCCGGCGGAGACTCCGCCACTCAGGACGATGACGTCCGCTGCGGCGGATGCGCCAAGCGCGGATTCCAAGGTGGTCTCGGAGTCCTCCGCGTGGAGTCGCCCAATCTGTCTCAAGCCGAGCGTGCGGGCCATCGCTTCGAGCATCGGTCCGTTCGAGTCCGCCACGGAGCCGAGAGCGATTTCGTCACCCGTGGTGATGATCGAAGGCTCGGGGCGGAATAGGCGCGGACGGAACTCACTCGTGCTGCAATCAGTGCGGCACGGACGAGAGGAGAGATGCGAGTTCCGGCCGGAACCACTGGGGCTCCCGCTTTCGCCTCACACCCGCGAGGGCTGATGAATTGTCCCTTTGGAATAGGGGATGCGGAGGAGAGGTGAACCTGATCGCCTTCGCGACGAGTCTCTTCGACTGGGATGACCGCCCAAGTTCCCTCCGGACACGGAGCGCCTGTCATGATCTCCGCGCACTCACGTGGTTGAAGTGCCGGGCCGGAGCGTCCGGCCGGCACGGTGAAGACGCAGCGGAAGTCGCCTTCCGGAACCCCGGGCCCCGAGATCGCGGAACCATCGCGCAGGGCGCGATCGAATGCGGGAAGGTCCTGTTGCGCCGTGGCCACTTCGGCCAGGACGAGGTGATCGAGTTCGGGAGACGAGAGATGAAAGTCGCGTGAGGGAATCCGTTTCGCTGAATTCTCGGCTGCCGTCAGGACTTTCGTGAGTGCTTCTTCGGGAGAGAGAAGGGCGGCGGGTCTCGTCATGTCAGCCTCCGATGTCAGAGATGGAGCGCTCGGGCCACTGGTCTGGCGTCGGAGTCGGCACGGTTTTCTTCAGGGCCAGTGCCGCGCGAACGTGGGCGACGACCCGCGGAAGATCGCCCTCGCGATACGGGGTGCGGATGTCGAAGCCTTGCGGCCCGCGCAGGCATGAGTGGATTATGCCGTGGCTGTCCAGCCGCAGACGGTCGCAGGTGGCGCAGAAGGGGCGGCTTACTGAAGTGATGAAGCCCACCCGGCCCAAGCGGGTCCCGGCGTGGAATTCGTACACGGTCGCGGAGCCTTCGCGGCGTACTTCGCGGAAGTCACCGTAACGCGCGGTGAGAAGCCGCACGACTTCCTGGGCGGGAAGATACGCTCGCTGATGCATCTCTCGCGCTTTCGGAAATGGCATCAGCTCGATGAATCGGAGTTCCAGGCTGGACTGTACCGCGAAGTCCACCAGCTCGGTGATTCCCGCGATATCTCCCGTGCGCAGAAGGACCGCGTTGAGCTTGACCCGTTCGATACCCGCTTCTCTCGCGGCGGAAATGCCGCGAAGAGTCTCCTTGAGTAGTCCGCCGCCGGTGATCTGCGTGAAGGCGGCGGAGTCGAGCGTGTCCAAGCTGATGTTGAGGCGAGTGATGCCTGCCGCGCGAAGCTGATTGGCGAGGGCAAGAGTGAGAAGCGTACCGTTCGTCGTCAGACAGAGTTCCGCCCCCGGCAACGCTTGGCGCAGGTGAGAGACGATCTCGATGAGGTCCGGGCGCAGCAATGGCTCGCCGCCCGTGAGGCGGACCTTCGAAAGGGGAGCGCTTTGATGAATGACACTCACGATATCCGCGAGTTCGCGCGCGCTCAGAAGCGCGGAGGCGGGCTCGGGCTTCGGCGCGGGCGCGCAGTATTCACAGCGAAGGTTGCAGGCCGATGTCACGGCGATCCGCAAGTACATGAGAACGTCGATCCTATACGGGCGCTTGAATTGTTAACAAGTCCGAAAAAATGCTCGAATCGCGAGGTCTTAGGCCCGTTCGCCGGGATGGTAAAGACGGACGGAAATACTACAATATTAAAGGTAGGGGCTTGGATTCCGAAACGGAAGAGAAGAGGGAGAGGATGGGCGGAGTGCGTCTTGCGCAGATTTGGTTTCGCGGGCTGCTTGGTCTGCTCGCGTGCGGCGTGGCTGCGGGCTGCAGCCTCGAGCCGACGGCCAGTCTCGGCCAGAATACTTCCGGATCCTACTCCTACGAAGTCAACCCGGTCGCCTATACGATCTGGGAAAACATCAGCCCGAATCGCCTGATGCCCTCCGAAGACATTGTTTCCGTAACGATCGATCCGACGCTTCCCGAGGGACTGTCGCTCAACGCGAAGACCGGGGAGATCGAAGGTACTCCGACCGCGTTGTCTCCGACGAAAGATTATAAGGTCCGCGTATCCAGTAAGAAGGGCGTGACGTACAGCCGCCTCTTGCTCTCTGTCGTCGATGTGCCGCCAGTGATGACGTACGGTGGGGTGAAAACGCTGTCGTACACGGTTGGGGTCGGAATTGCCGCCATCACTCCGACTCTCGCCGGAGGCGCGACGGTCTCCTGCACGTCGGTGCCGGCGTTGCCTGCCGGACTGGTTCTGTCGTCGCAATGCAAGCTGACGGGAACTCCTCAGGAGGGAGCGGCTCAGCGGAAGTATCTCATCTCAGCGGTGAACTCCGGAGGCGCATCGACGCTGGAATTCGAGATCACCGTGGTGGATATCCCGCCGGATATCAGTTACGCGGGGAGCCCGCTGACGTACTATCGCGGAGAAGCGATCGCCACCAAGACGCCGAACTACGGCGCTGGCGGCACTCCGACGAAGTGCACCGCCGCCCCCGCTCTTCCGGCTGGCCTCACTTTGTCGCCCAAGTGCGTGATCACGGGGACGCCGACCGAGGTCAAAGCGAACGCGACTTACACCATTACGGCCGAGAACAGCGGCGGCACGGATACGACGCAGTTCGATCTTAAGGTTGAGGATAAAGCCCCCGTCATCAGCTATGCGGGCGGGCCTTACGTCTACGTGAAGGACGTGACTATTCCTGATCTTCTTGTGAAGAGCACGGGCGGTCTGATCAATACCTGCACGATCGCTCCGGCCCTTCCGGCGGGACTTACGATCGGAAACGACTGCAAGATCTCCGGCAAGCCCACTGCGGTGAAGGCCGCCACGGATTACGCGGTCACCGCGACGAACTTCAAATCGAATGCCACGGCAACTATCCGGATCACCGTCAATGACAAGGCCCCGGTTCTGAAGTACGACGTCAAGACGCACGTCTTCGTGAATAAAACGATGATCGCGAACGTGAACCCGAACCTGGCCTCCGCGGCACTGGGAGGGGAGAGCATCGCCTGTTCTTCCACGCCTCCGCTTCCGAACGGCCTCAACCTTTCTCCGCTTTGCGTGCTGAGCGGAACGCCGCAAATCAAAGCCGCGACGGCAAACTACGTGATCAAGGCCTCGAACTCGGGTGGAGACAGTAGCGCCACTCTGACGATCACCGTTCGGGAGAAAGCACCCTCGATCACGATCGCGGGAAGTCCGTTCACCTTCAACCGCGGTGTCGAGATCACTCCCATTACCGCGGCGAATACGGGCGGCCCTTCGACGGCCTGTACTTCCACCCCTCCGCTTCCGGGAGGGCTGACGCTCGCGAGTGACTGCTCGGTCTCGGGCGTGCCGGCGAGCGTGAAGGCAGGAGCGGACTATCTCATTTCGGCGACGAACGAGGCCGGGACTTCTAGCGCGACGATCAACATCACGGTGAAGGACAAGCCGCCTGCGCTGACTTATGTCGGCAGCCCGTTTGCCTTCACCCGCGGACAGTTGATTACGACCGTGTCC
>CAYOWB010000033.1:0-10002 GCA_964407515.1 uncultured Bacteriovoracaceae bacterium | reverse complement strand
AATACGGGTGGCACTCCGACCTCCTGTGTTTCCGGGCCGGCGCTTCCTGCGGGATTGTCTCTTTCCGCCGATTGCGTGATTTCCGGGACTCCGACGGTACTCGCTCCCGCAGCGAACTATACGATCACGGCTACCAATGACGGCGGGAATTTCGACGCCACCGTGAACATCACGGTGAAGGATGTCGCACCGGCCATCAGCTATGCGGGGAGTCCGTACGCGTTCACCAGGAATGCCGCGATCGCGGCCGTGACGCCGTTGAATACGGGCGGTACGGTGATCTCGTGCACTCCGAGTCCGGCGCTACCGGCGGGACTCAGCCTGTCCGCCACCTGTGTGATTACGGGTACGCCGACAGTCCAGACTGCGAGCGCGGGTTACGTGATCACCGCCACGAACACCGGCGGGAGCGCCTCCACGACCGTTACTTTGGCTGTGAATGATCCGGCGCCGAACATCACCTATGGCGCTTACACCCACACGTTCACGAAGGGCGTCGTTATCGCCGCCGTGAACGCGGCCAATGCAGGAGGTGCGATCGTGTCGTGTGCCGCGACGCCGCCGCTTCCGGCCGGGCTGTCGCTGAGCGCCGCTTGCAATGTCACCGGGACACCTTCGACGATCTCGGCGGCTCAGGATCACGTGATTACCGCGACAAACTCGGGTGGGACTTCTTCCAAAACGTTGCGGATCACCGTGAATGACGCGGCTCCGGCATTCAGCTACGCGGGGTCTCCTTTCACATATACGAAGAACGTCGCGATCGCCGCTCTGAATCCGACGTCCACGGGCGGAACGATGGTCTCGTGCGCGGCGTCGCCCGCGCTGCCTGCCGGGTTGAGTCTCTCCAATGCCTGCGGGATCACGGGAACGCCCCCCGTCATCAGCGCTGCGACGGATTACACGATCACCGCGACGAACTCGGGCGGAACGGCCTCCACGTCAATCCAGATCGCCGTTATCGCGGCTCCCGCCATTGCTTACGCGGGTTCGCCGTTTACCTACATGCAAGGGGTCGCGATCTCACCGCTGACTCCTGCGAACACGGGCGGAACCCCGGTGACGTGCACCTCGGCTCCAGCGCTACCGGCGGGCTTGTCGATCGACGGAACGACTTGCACTATAACGGGGACGCCGTCGGCGGTGACGGGCGTCGCCGACTACGTCATTACGGCCACCAACCCGGCGGGTAATTCGCAGAACACTATTCGGATTACCGTGAATGCCGGCGCGCCGAGCATCGATTATCTTCCGACCTCCTACAATTTCGCCTACACGAAGGGCGTGGCCATCGCGGCGTTGACTCCGAATAACGGAGGCGGTGCGATCACGGCGTGCAGCTCCAGCCCTGCATTGCCTCCGGGGCTGAGTCTGGCGGCCGATACGTGCGCGATGACCGGCACGCCGAGCGTGGTGCGCGGCATTCAGAACTACACGATCACGGCATCGAACTTGGCCGGCTCGTCCACGGCGACGATCGCGATTACCGTGAAGGACGCCGCGCCCGTCATCAGTTACGCCGGTGGGCCGTACTCGTATCCCAAAGGAGTCGCGATCGTTCCGCTCACGGTGACGAACACGGGCGGTGATATCGTTTCGTGCGCGGTAACCCCCGCGCTTCCGGCAGGGTTGAGCCTGGGAGACGACTGCGCGGTGAGTGGAACGCCGCTTGCCGGGACGGCCGCGGCGGATTACGCCGTGACCGCGACGAATTCAGGCGGAACTTCATCGGCGGTGATTCGCGTGACGGTGACGGAAGACGCGCCGGTACTGAGCTATGCTCCCGCGTCGCGGACATTCACTTTGCGAACGGCGATCGCGGCGGTGAATCCGACGAATACGGGGGGTGCGATTACTTCCTGCGTATCGGTCCCTGCGCTTCCGGCGGGGCTTGCCCTTTCGAGCGGCTGCGTGATTACCGGTACTCCCACCACGGTGAGCGACGCGACGGACTACACGATTACCGCGACGAATTCAGGCGGATCCTCGAACACGACGCTGAATTTGACGGTAAAAAACCTGCCCACGATCGTATTCCACGGATTGTCCGCCTTGAATGGCGCATGGAATGGCGTGGCTCCGGCCTCGAAAAACATCTGGAAGGTCACGTTCGACGGAGTGGATCGCACGGCGCTTACGAGGAATTCGGCGGCGGGCCTCGACAGTCAGCATGCGTCGTTTGCTGGTGACGGCTCCACGATCGTCTTCGCTTCACGGCGGTCTTTGGATGCTGCTTGGAACGGCGTCGCCACCGGGGGCTTCAACGTATGGCGCGCGGGAGCGAGTGGTAGCGGTGCCGCCGCTCGCACGGCCAATACGGCGGCGGGCCTCGATAGTGATGAAGCGCCCGTCTATTCCCCGGATCGGTCCAAGATCGTGTTCGTTTCGAAGATGGATCTGGGCGGTGGGGCCAATGGTGTCGCGACCGGTTCGTACAATATCTGGGTCATGAACGCTGATGGCAGCGGGAAGCTGGCGCTGACGCAAAACACGGCGGGCGGTTTGGACAGCCGCAATCCGGTCTTCTCTCCGGATGGTTCGACCGTCTATTTTGAATCGAAGATGGCGACGAGCGGAGTGTGGGACGCGGCGGCCGCGGCTTCGGTCAATATCTGGAAAGTGGGCGTGGGTGGCGTCGGTTTGACGGCGCTGACGGATGAAGCGGGTGGAAGGGACAGCACGGACCCCGCCGTTTCTCCGGATGGCCTCACGATCCTCTTCACCTCGAAGAAAGACGTCGGTGGGCCGGTGACCTCGACGAACATCTGGAAGATGAACGCGGCGGATGGATCCGGTGCGGTGGCGCTGACGAATAGCGTGGCGGGCGGCCTGGACAGCCAGGGCGCGCGATACTCTCCGGACGGCGCGTGGGTCGTCTTCGCTTCGAAGATGGATGTGCTCGGCAGTGCCTCCGCTTCGTTCAATATCTGGAAGATGTCGGCTGCGGGCGCAGGTAAGACGGCGTTGACCGCGCAGCTGGATCCTGGGCTCCATAGCGTCACGCCACATTTCTCGCCGGACGGTACGCGGATCGTTTTCGTGTCACGCATGGACATTACCGGCGTCGCCGCGGAGTCGAGCAATCTTTGGCTGATGAAGTCGGATGGGACCTCCTTGGCGCCGCTGACTTCCAATACCGCGGCAGGTCTCGATAGCGCGCTCGGCCGCCATTCGGTGTGGGCGCCCTAACACTCAGGCCCGCTTGGGGGGCATATCGGTTGCAGCTTGTTTTGGCTTTCGCAAGGGGATGTGCTTGGTCGTCAGGCCAAAGCAAGGCATGGAGCGGGATGGGGTGGTCCTGAAAGGCACGAACGTCATGCAGAAGCCCAGACTTTTGAAAACAGTGGTCAATGGAGTCTCTCACCTCGAGCCGATGGAGCGCGCCGGCAAGATGACCCGTGGCATCGAAGGCGCCTTCGCGTCGATTCCGTCGTCCGTTTATGTGACGCTGGCCGCGGGCAGTCTCGCCATTTCCGCGACGACGGGCCTCACTTCCAAACGGAAGGAGCTCGCCAACTTCTTCGGCCTTTGGGTGCCGACGCTTCTTCTGCTCGGAATCCACAGCCGGATTTCGAAGTAGTTCCCAATCGGAGCATTGCCGGGAGCTTCGGGGTTCCTTGAGGTGGGGCCGGTCCGCCGCTAGGGAACCAACCCGCCGCTATGGATGCGGCTTGGAAGGGGTGGGTCCCTGGAAGGGGTGGGTCCCTGGTCCGCCGCTTTGGAGCGGCTTGGAAGGGTGAGCCCCTTGCCCCTTGAAAGAGCGAGACGCTGGTCCGCTTAAGCGGCTTTGTATGGGTAGAAAATTTAATAAAAATCAGCGGTTGGTCCCTGGTTATAGTTGAGTAAAATAGTGTGGCAACAGGCACACGCTCGTGATAATTCTGGCTCGCGCATCAGGCGTGGAGGCCGACGAGTGATCAATTCAACCTGGCTTTGGAAACGGACGTTCCCTGTTCTTGGTGTCGTGACCGTGCTCGGCGGGCTGACCGCGTTTTCCGCCTTTGCGAACACCACCTCAGTCATTTCGACGCCGGACGTGCCGAGTCCAGGGATGCCCGGCTGGACCGATGATCCCGATGCCTATGACGTCGACACGTCGGTCGAGTATCGTCCGGTGGTGTCGGAGCCCCAGTGGGTCGTTCCTGCGATGGGCGGCGCGGCTCCGCTCCCACGCGAGATTAAGATCGCTCCTTCCAACAACAATACGGCGATCGAGTTTCACGACGGTCGCATGTTCATGGCCTGGCGAAGCGCGCCCACGCACTTCGCTTCCAAAAAGTCGCGCATCTTGGTGGTGTCCTCGCCGGATATGGGCAAACACTGGGAGTTCGAGACCGAAATCAAACTCGGTACTGACGTCCGCGAGCCCAATCTCATTTCTTACGACGGTCGGTTGATCCTGTACTTCTTCGAGGCCGGCAACAATCCGTTCAGTTTCTCTCCGAAACACATGTGGCGTGTCGAGCGCATGTGGCAGGAGAACTGGACCGACCCGGTGAAGGCAGGAATCGATGGGGAAGTGAACTGGGACATGAAGGTCCGCAAGGGCCGCGTCTGGATGACGTCGTATCACGGCAATCACTACAAGGTCGGTGAGTCATCCGTGGAGGTGTTCTTGAAGTGGTCGACTGACGGTGTCCACTTCGAACCCGCGCACCGCGAATCAGGCATCGTCTATCGTGGCGGTGTCTCGGAAGTCGGATTCGAGTTCGACGAAAAAGGTGGCCTCTGGGGCGTGGGCCGTAACGAAGACGGAGACCGTTCCGGTTTTGGTGCGATGGTGTTCCATGCCTTGTCCGACCGGTTGTGGAAGTGGAATCACGCGAAGGAGTCGGATCCACGTCGGTACGACTCTCCCAAGATGTTCCGCCATGGGAAGGACCTGTATCTTCTCGCCCGTCGCGAGAAGGGCCCCGCGATGAATGTGCCCGGCGGGATCGAGCTGTTCAAGTGGATTTATCTCGGTCAGTATTCGCTGCGCCCTAAGACGTCGGCGCTTTATAAGATCGACCGCGAGAAGGGCAAAGTGGTTCACGTGATGGATCTCCCCGGCAAGGGCGACACCGCGCTCTTCAGTGTCCGCCGCACCGGGCCCCATTCTTTCCTGATCGCGAACTACACTTCGCCGATCAACGTCTTCTACCCGAACTGGATCAGCGGGCAGCTGAGCCCTAGGGGCTCGCACGTGTATCTGCAGGAGATTCGGTTTCAATAGGTGCCTGGCGCCTTTCTCAACCTGTCTGAGAAAGGCGCCAGGGTACTTTTTCGTTAGACCAGTTGCTTGATCAGGGACATCGGTATCTTGAACTGTGTCTTACGTAATCCCTTTCGGATTGCTTCGTCATGAGATGAAGGGACGTGCTGATTGAGCCACGGCAAAAGCGCTGAAGGGTTTTCAGACGCTTCCCATAGTCCGTATTCCTGCGGACCCGGCCATAAGGGAAAGGGGCTGACAGCTTCACCTAGGAGGCCACGCAACGTACTAAACCGGTAGTCTTCAACTCGGCGGCAGATGCCGGCGCGGACCGGGTTGCGGTAGACGTACCTTAATGCATGTCGGTAATACGCGGTCGAGTCGATCAGGGACCCGTGATAGGGGCCGCCGAAAACATGGTCTATCCGTCCGGATTTCAGATTAGCGTTTCGGGTTACAAACCACGCAAAGTACTGCATGACTTTCCCTAGGTCCTCATTGGGGGACGAGAGCAAGAGATGGTAGTGATTGATCATCAATACGAGCGCATGTATCTGCACTCCGAACAGTGTGGAAATTGCGTAGCATTCATGGGTTAGGATCTCCCACATCTCATCCAAGGGAAGAACGAATCGTTCCCGGTTATTCGCTCTCGCGACGACATGATAAGGCAGCTCTCTACTTCTTATTAATGGTTTTCTCGGCATGCCTGGCTTTGCAAGAAAAGGGTGCCAGGGGGTGGCAGAAGGCAAAAAGGTGCCTGGCTCTTTTCTCAACCTGTCTGAGAAAAGAGCCAGGCACCTTTTGGTTTGGCATTTTGGCACCGGTTCCCTTTCCGTCCTGAAAAAGCCTAGTAAAACCGTCGGATGACGCGGCACGGCAGTTGAAATATCCCTCTGCATGGGCGGCCTGAACTGCGCCGGGAAGGAAAGTGTTATGGACGACAAAATCATCACGATGATGCTGACGATGATCGTGGCCCTAGGATGGGGAATTTCCGCACACGCGGCGAAGTGCCCAAATGCGATTCGGGACACGAAGTTCCGAGCCGTGTTTCCGTGGAAAGACGCCCGAGGAGAGCTCACGACGCTACGAATCCGTCTGGGCTCCGCTGGCCGCGCCGCCCACGCAGGAGCGTGGGTGGCTGAAATCGCCTCCAAGGAGGGAGGCTGCCAGGCTGTCTGTCGCGCCAGGGAGTTCAGGCGCGAGAACATGGCCCGCGCGATTCTGGAGATGGAATGCCGGAGCGCGGGATTGGGTGAGCTGACTGTTCCGGTCACGCTCATCCGACGGAATGGCGACCGAGACTTTTCGACGATCCGGTTTGGAACGTGGCTGAGCGGGTATCGCGAAGCGGCGCTCCGGCACGCGAATCGTCGGCCGTACTGAGTCATTTGATCAGGCCTGCGTCAGCGCGGCAGGGGAAGCTGCAGCGGCGCAGGCATCTCCGGGGGGAGAATGGGCGGGTGTCCGGCTCGGGCGCCCGCCCATAGTGGTGGTGCGCAACCCAAACGGTGCGGAGACAACTCACAGAACGCAAGACAACCCACAGAACGCAAGACAACCCACACGGCGTGGGGTTAATTGGCCTCAGGGTCTTTAATCTGCTCCGCAAGCATGATCAGTGTGTCGAAGCCGTTCGTAATCCAGAACGATCGCGTCCCGTACTTCTTCTTCCAGATGGCGAAAGACTTGAGGTCCTGTCCGCTCGGAATGATTCCACCGCCGATATCGTACCGGGAGTTGGCGGGGTTGAACGGATGGTTGTGAATCATCGCTTCGATGACCCATCCTTGAGACACGTCTTGGGTCATATGCTGCCGCATGCGTTCCGGGACGGTGACGTAGCCTTCGCCGCCGGTGACGTAATAGAGCTTTGCTTCGGTGCCGCGGCTGAGGAGTACGGAATAGAACTCGCGGCCTGTTTTCACGGTATGAAGCTCTGTCAGCAGTCTCTCGAACAGCAGCGATTCGAGGCAACCGGCCGGACGAATTGCGCCGAACTCCCCGCGGAGAATCTCATCGTAGCGCTGCACATCCGCGGCAAGCCCGAGCCTCTCTCGTAGCGAACGTTGACGTCGCAAGAGTTCGATCGCATCGGAGTCCACGAAGCTGCGGATCCACTCACGATGTTGTCGGAAGAGGGGAGCCTGGCTGCTGGTGCCTCCCTCAAGGACTTTAAAGTTCGTCTCGAAGTAGGTTTCGAAGGGGGCTTCGCCTGGGGCGCGGACGACCTGGGGCTGCGAGGTCAATGCACAAAGTTCTGATGATGATGGCTCTTCGGCTGAAGACGCAGCCGAGGCACCGGGAATGATCCATGCGAGAGTAACGATCGAAATGGCGAAGAGGTGGAATCGCATAAGCAGACCCCTTATACTGATGCGGGGCGTCATTCGCAAGGCGCTTTTCGGCGGCCTGGTAACCGGAAATTCGCAGAGAATGATTGTGATCACGCCAGCTTACGTACCGAGGAAGGTAAGCTGGCGTGGGCTGCACGATGTTAGCCGCCATCGGAGCTCGGCCTCGGTCACCACACTCCGGCCTCGGTCACCGATGAGCGACCCTGGCGCGGCGCAAGCCCGGGCCCGGCATTAACGCCGATCTTGCTTCGAAGGTGCCGTGGTCGGCTTCAGTGTTGCGAACACGTACGCGATCCAGGCGAAAGCGTTGTCGCCGTTTTCCATCCGGACGTACTCCCCGGTGCCTTCGCCGTTGTGCTCGGTTTCCCAGTAGACGAAAGACTCCGCGAATCCGGCTTCGGCGAGCAGTTCGCGCACTTCGGGAATGGTCCATAAACGCCAGTCATATGTGAACGCGTCACGCATCACCCGGCCATCCGCGAGGCGGAAGTGAATCGCGTACTGCGCATCGTGCGTGATGGGATCGAAGGACTTCTGATCCCAGATATAAGTCGCCACACGCTTGCCCTTGTCGTAGACCGCCTTGCGCTCGCGGATCGACTCGATCATTCCGGGACCACCGGCCATCTCGAGCACGAGGAACCCGTCGCTCTTGACCGACTTCCGTGCGTTGATGAAGTACTCCAGCAACAATTGCCGCTGTTTGAAGATGTAGAACGAGAAGTTCCCGGCGACGATGAGGTCTGCTCTCGGATTGGTCACGCTCAGTACGTTCTGACGAAGAATGCTCAGGCGCTTCCGTTGCTCCCGATTCAGATCCTTGAGGTGATTCTTGTGACCGTAGGTCAAGGGCTCAGGATCGAGATCCAACCCGACCGCGGTATTCGCGCGATTCCGGGCAACCCACAGGGCGGCAGTCTTGAATGTCCCGCAGAAGTCCTCGCGCAGATGGCGAGCATACTTGCCGCGCAGTCTCCGGTATTCGGAGACCAGCCAGTCGATGTGCGGCTTCGGGTTCTGAACGGACTTCTCGTAGAGTGTGTACTTATTGAGCGGTTTCATAGGGAGCGGGATCAACATGGCGCAAAATCCCGCCCCCGGCAAGTATCTGTTTACGCTGCTTTGATAGTCTTTTTCTCGGTCCGTGCTTCGCTTCGGACCGCTTCGCTCAGATGCATCAGTTCATTGCTGATGATGGAGAGGATGTCGACGGCCGATATGATCCCGGTCGCGCGTCCCTCTCCGTCAACGACGGCGATGCGGCGGGCATGCTGTTCGCGCATGAGCTTGGCGCACTGATAAATCCCTTCGTTTTCGCTCAGCGACAGAACCGGCTCGGACATCAAGTCGCCCGCGCGGCATTCTTCCAGGCTCGCATGTTCGTGTTCGC
Source organism: uncultured Bacteriovoracaceae bacterium (assembly GCA_964407515.1). GTDB lineage: Bacteria > Bdellovibrionota > UBA1018 > UBA1018 > UBA1018 > CAYOWB01. Next base: position 1,058 of record CAYOWB010000033.1, on the reverse strand, counting down.
CGATGCAGCGAACGACGATGTCGCGGTCGGTGAGGATGCCTTTTGGACGGCTCTCCGTGTCGACGACAAGAACACTTCCGACGTTCTTCTGTTCCATGAGGCGGGCTACATCAGGAATCGTAGTATCCGCGTAAACAGCGACTAGATTGGGGTTCATGATATCTTTGAGCATGATTCGATTCTCCCGTTAGGAGTAGCGGGGCTTCATGCTTCGTGCCGGTTCAGGCTACGGCGACGCCTCGACCGGCAATCCAGCCAACGCCATGATCCGCAGGGCGTTCGTCGAGGGACAGGGTCCTCGCTCCAGGCGGTAGGCGAATTTCATTTTGCCGTCTTCGAACGTTTCTTTGAAATGCCCGTTGATGATCGGGCCGACAGCCGTTTCAAGCGCGGCGAGTTCCAGGTCGTGAGTCGTGACCAGCCCGGCCGAGCGGCTTGCTGCGAGCGTTTTGAGGTAAGCGCGACTCCCGAGGAGGCGCTCCCGGTTGTTCGTTCCTCGAAAGATCTCGTCAATGAGATAGAGAATGGGCGCGCGGTCCGGCCCGGTGGCTGCATCCAGGATTTCCTTGAGTTGCCGCACCTCGGCGAGAAACGCGGAGACGTGATCCGGCAGGGAATCGAAAGCCCTGAGTGACGTCCATAGGTCGCGATTCTCAAAGCGCAGGAGCCGGGCGCACACCCGTGTTCCGGCCTTGGCGAGAAGGATGTTCACGGCGATCGTGCGTAGAAAGGTGCTCTTGCCCGCCATGTTGGAACCGGTGATCAGCCAGCACGGCTTGAGAGGGGCGAGCACGAAGTCATTGGAGACGCGCTCCGCGCCCGGAATGAGCGGCATTCCGAGATGCTTCGCTTCCAGAACCGGATCCGCCGGCGTCCGGGCGGCAAGCATGCGATCGGAGGGAATCAGTTCCGGCCAGCAAGCCTGGTCTCCCAAGCTGTCTGAGAGTGCGGCCAGCGCCAGGTGCGCATCCAGTTCCGCCAACGTGTCGAGCCAGACCGGTAGAACGTCGAGAAGCCGCAAACGGAGCTTCTCCAGGCGATACGCGACGAGAAAGTCC
>CAYOWB010000032.1:19999-26284 GCA_964407515.1 uncultured Bacteriovoracaceae bacterium | reverse complement strand
CGTCTTTGAACTGAACGGCCGCTCCCGCGACGGCCCCACCGAACCGAGGGCCGATAGTCAGAATCCCGGAAGCCACCGCGCTCATCAGATCGCGGCCGGCACGAGCGGTCACGATCGCGTTGTGCGCGCCCGAGACCGCCGGACCATGATCGGCCGTGAGCTTCAGGACGATTTCCATGAAGTCGGTCGCCCACTTCGGCAGCTTCTCGCGGAACCAGAGCAGACTGATCACGTCCCCGATGGAGTAGTTCTCGGAGATGACCTTGCTGATCTTATGACCGGCGTAAAGCAGCTCATCGCCCGAGTCGTCGCTGATCGTGCAGCGGAAATTCGTCGGACGGCGCACGAGCTTCTGCGCCGCGAGCTCCTTGTAATCCTTGGGTACCTGACGCGGCTGCGGTTCCGACTGGGCACCGCGCGACACCTGAATCCTGCCGTCCGCCACCAGCTTCTCGTAAGTCTGCCTGATCGCCTTATCGAAGTCGTTGAAGGAATCCGGAACGATCACGCCCGCCGCCTTAAGCGCGGCGTTTTTCGCGGTCGCCGTCTCGCGATCACTGTCGGCCTTCGCGCCCGCGTGCCCGAACTGCACACCTCTCGGAAGCATTCCCGCGCACGTTCCCGTCACCCACATGACGAGCGGCTTGGTAATCGCCTGATTCTTAACGGCCTCAAGGACGTTGTACTCTTCCTCTCCGCCGACTTCCCCGAGGCACACCATCATTTTGATGTTCGGATCCGCTTCGTAGCGGATCAGGTGTTCCGTGAGCGTGGACCCGGGATAGGCATCTCCGCCGATGGCGATGCCCTCATACACGCCATCGCTGTTACGGGCGATGATGTTGTAACACTCATTGGACATGCCGCCGGATTTGGACACAAAACCCACCGACCCCGGTCGGTGGAGTTTTGATTCAATGATGTTCTCGATAGTGCCGCCGGTATTACCAACCTTGAACGCGCCGGCCTTGATGCCACCGACGGTCGCCGGACCGATGATCGTAACGCCTTTTTCCCGCGCCATCGCGCGTAGCTCGCGGGCACGCCGCTCCGGAACGCCCTCGGCGATCACGACGATGCAGCGGAGCTGCCCGTACCTCAGCGCCTCGACGCTCGTCGGATAAGCCGACCGGAACGACGCGAAGTTAATCATCACGTCCGTGTCCGGATGCTTCTCCACCGCGGCGCCGATGTTTGGATAGATCAAAATCAGGATCTCTTTTTCGCCCCAGAACGCTTTGTGCTCGCCGGACTTGCCGGGATTGATGACCGCGGCGACCGAAGGCGTCTCACGCCCCACCGTGTAGTCGAAGTCCAGCATGCGCTGGATGGCGTTCGTTTGCAGGCCGTAGATCAGGGCCCGTGTGTTTCTGTCGAACAGTTCGTAGCCTTTTTTCGTTTGCTTGGCCATTGTCTGAACCCCTTTTGGAGAATCTCCGGGCCACGGCCCTATTGTGCCGCGCCCGATGCGAGTGCCATGCGGACGATGTCCGTCATGTGCGTCTCCGGACCATAAACCTCGATCGGAAGACCGAGCTTCTCGCCCGCCTCGCGGATCTTCTTCAGCCCCACCTTGTAATTCGGTCCGCCGCGTCTCACGAAGATGCGTGCGTTCACCTTCTTGAGCTTCTCCGCGTACTGCTCCATCGCCATGATGATGCCCGTGAAGGTCTTCGCCACGTCGGTGAAATTCGCGATACCGCCGCCGATCAGGAGGTACTTCGGCCGCCCCTGGGGATCCGCCTTGCGCGTCATGAGGTCCATGACGGTCTTGGCGTATTCAAACGTGAGCTGCGTGCTGGGATCGCCCGAATACTCGCCGTACATGGCGAGCTCCTGACCAAAGCCCAGGTCGGCCACGGTATCCGCGTAGATAACCGAGGCACCGCCACCGGCGACCATGTTCCACACGCGGCCATCAGGATTGAGCAGACGGAGTTTGAGCGAGGCGCCCGACATCGCGTCGAGCTTCTTGACGTACTCTTCCTCCGCGCTGAGCGACTGACCGAACGGAGCCGGGAACTCGATATCACCCCAAAGCGAGCGGCATTCGAATTCGGCCGTGTCATCCACCTTCGCCACGGTATCGAGCGGAACGCCCGTGCCGCCGGCGCCCTGCCCGGCAATGGCGAACGGATTGATCTCGAGGTAGACGAAACCGCCCTTGAGATACAGCCCCCACAGCTCCTCGACGAACTTCTGTACCGCCGGCGCGTCGCCAGGATGCTTCGCGCAAATCTCGCAAACCGTCGCCCCGAGGCGCTCCGTATCGAGCTTCTCAAGATTGGGCACCGCGAGTTCCTTCACCGTGCTCCAATTCTCCTCGATGTCGATTCCGCCTGCGTCCGAAAGATAGATCGTGTCGCCGTCGGCGCCCGCGCGCATCGCGACGTAGTACTCGGTCTTGTGCGGGGTCATCGGCTCCACGATGAAATCAGTGAGCATGCCCGTGACGCCCGAGAGCAGCGTCACCTGCTTGTTCATGTGCTCGTCGATCCAGCGCGCCGTCTCCTCAAGGTTCTTCCCCACGCTGAGCAGCTTGTTCTTGCCGCGCTTGCCGAAGAGCTGGTCCGGCTTCGCCACGAGAGGGCGATCCTTCAACCACGGGTGATCGGCGACGAGCTTCTTTAAATCCTCACTGGCACGCGTAGGGCCCGACTTGATCAGGACCACCGGCACGCCCGAAGCGTCCCCCTCGGCAAGCTGGGAGTAACCACTGATGTGCTTCGCCAGCATCCGCTTGGCGTCGTATTCCCGAATTCCACGTTGAGCCATGGTGCACCTCTTATTTGCTGGCAGTGGTGTGATTCAAAAGACCGCCCGCAAGGACCTGGTCACGCTGACGTTCCGAGAGGACCGCCTTCGCCTTGTACTCCTTGCCCTGGGTCTCGTTCCGAACCACGACTTCGCCCTTCTTGAGCTGCTCGCGGATGTTCTTGATCGCGAGCTTGTCGCCCTGCTCGATCGAGTCGTAATCCGCAGGATTCACGAAAGAGAGCGGCAGAATGCCGAAGTTGCAGAGATTGGCCTGGTGAATGCGCTCCATCGTCTTTGCAAGAACGACCTTCACTCCGAGGTACATCGGGCAAAGAGCCGCATGCTCGCGCGACGAGCCCTGGCCGTAGCTTTCTCCACCGACGATGATGGCGTGCTGCTTGCGCGTCTTGATGTCGTTGCAGCGGAGATGGAACTTGGGGTCCACCGTCTCGAACACGAACTCCGAGTACTTCGGCACGTTCGAGCGGTACTTCATCCGCGCGCCCGCGGGAATGATGTGGTCCGTGGTGATCTTATCGCCCACCTTGATCGCCACTTCGCCGTCGATGTCCGCCGGGAAGTACTCGTTCCGGGGCGGAGTCCCGATATTGGGTCCGCGGAAGATCTCGACCTTCTCCGGACTCTTCGAGGGCGGAAGAACCATCGAGTCGTCGACCAGGAACTGGCCGGGCATTTCGATGCGCGGCCACTCAATACCGAGGCGCTTCGCCGCTTCGCGCGGGTCTTCGATCTTACCGGTGATCGCGCAGATCGCGGCCGCTTCGGGGCTCAGCAGATAGACGTTGGCGCTCTTCGTGCCCGAACGCGCTTCGAAGTTGCGGTTCGAAGTGCGCAGGCTGACGGAGTCGGTCTTGGGCGACTGCGAATTGCCGATGCAGAAGCCGCAAGCGTTCTCAAGCACGCGCACGCCGGCGGTGACGAGATCGAACAGATCGCCTTCGCGCGAGAGCATCTGGAGCACCTGTCGCGAGCCGGGCGCGATGCCGACGGAGACGTTCGGGTGAACCGTGCGTCCCTTCAAAATCGCGGCGGCACGTTTGAAGTCGAGGTACGAGCCGTTCGTGCAGGAGCCGATCATGATCTGATCGACTTCCTTGCCCGCGAGCTCGCTGAGCTTCTTGATGTTGCCCGGGCTGTGCGGAGCGGCCGTGAGCGGCTCGATTTGCGAGAGATCGATGTCGACGACTCGGTCGTACTTCGCATCGGCGTCCGCGGCGAGCGGCCGCCAGCTCTTGCCGCGTCCTTGCGCTTCAAGGAACCGCTGCGTTTCTTCGTCCGACGGGAACAGCGACGTGGTCACGCCCATCTCGGCGCCCATGTTCGTGATCGTCGAACGCTCCGGCACGCTCAGAGTCGCAACGCCGGGGCCTGCGTATTCGATTATGGTGCCGACGTTTCCCTGCGTCGTGAAGATCTCGAGCATCTTGAGGACGACGTCCTTCGCCGTCACCCAGGGGCGCAGCTGGCCGGTGAGGTTCACCTTCACGACCTTGGGACACGTGAGGAAGAACGGTCCGCCGCCCATCGCGACCGCGACGTCGAGGCCGCCCGCGCCGATGGCGATCATGCCGACGCCGCCGCCTGTGGGCGTGTGGCTGTCGGAACCCAGGAGCGTTTTGCCGGGAACACCGAAGCGCTCGAGGTGGACCTGATGGCAAATACCGTTGCCGGGACGGGAAAGAAGAATGCCGTACTTCGCGGCGACTGTCTGAAGATACCGGTGGTCATCCGCGTTCTCGAAGCCGACTTGAATCGTGTTGTGATCGATGTAGCTCACCGACAGTTCGGTCCGGACGCGGTCCGCGCCCATCGCCTCGAACTGCAGATACGCCATCGTGCCCGTCGCGTCCTGAGTGAGAGTCTGGTCGATGCGGATGCCGATCTCGCTGCCCGGCTCCCACTTCCCGACAACAAGATGGTCCTCGAGTATCTTTTGCGTGAGTGTTCTTCCCATGATTTCCCCCTCAAAAAATCTGGAAAATAGATTGGTCTAATTTGGATAGGGGAATTCCACGGAAAACGCAAAAGGTATCGCTCACCTTTTTGCAACTCACTGCGTTATCATTTTCAAGTAACTCATCCGCGACCACCTCTAACTATTAGCGCTACTGATGACCGAAAATAAGCAGCACCGCGGATTCAAGTCCCGCCACGCACGATTCTGGCAAGAGGCCGAGCCATGCCACGAACCATCCCGACCCAAGACTCTTGCAAGCCTTATCTCGTCCACGCCTGGAGCAACTGCTATGAGCCCTTCCATTGCGGCCTCGCAGCCTCATGGCGCATTTTCCAAAACCAGTGTTTTGAAGCCACCTTACTGCACGGAGCTACCATTCACGGGCTAGTGGTCCTGCCGGAACAAATCTACCTCCTACTCTCGACTCCGGAGGAGCCGATCGGCAAGGTCATGCACCACTTCCAGAGGTCCGCAGCCAAGTCACTGAATCGCCTTTCCGGACGCACGGGAAGAGCGTTCGGCGCCCAGTATCGCGCGTGCCTCATGAGCGAGCCCGAGGAGTACGCAATGGCCGCCCGGCACGTATTTCGTTCGCCAGTGCGCAGGGAACTTTGCGCGCGCGCGGAGGACTACCCTTTCACCACTCTAAGAACGACACTCGGGAAAGATGAACCAGGACTGCGACTCGGCCCCGCCTTTCCGGCCTTCGGCGAGGACCCGCTTTGCAGGGACATCACGAAGATCACGGACTGGATCAACGCCCCATTACCTGAAAGCTATGAAGACGCCATACGTTTGGCCCTGCGAAGAGCTCGCTTCCAGATCCCCAGGGGGCCCTGGAGGTCACAGATCACTCAAGAAATGCTGCCGCTAGTCGCAAAAAGGTGAGCGATACCTACTGACAGGCATAAGCCCGGGCCAGGCCGCGCATCAGGCCGAGGGCGTAACCGACCTGCAGGTCCGCCACGGGATACGTGGCGACGGACACGGAGCCGGCGCGCGCGTCTTCGCGACTCACCCAAAGCACAGGATTCCAGCGATTCTCGGTGTCACTCTCTTCATCGAGGAAACGGCATTGAGTTCCGTTCATGAAGAAGCCTTCGATCACGAACGACTCCATCCCGCGCGGCAGGCGCGTGTTGATCCGGTAGTCGTTCCGAAGCGCATGACTGTCACGGCGAACGAGCTTATGGATCCTCACCCGCTCCTCTTCCGAAGAGGCCTTGTAATGATGAATGGTCGATTCCAGCAACTCGGCGTTGATGAGCTCCGCCTGGCGATAAGTCGCCGCGGGCGCCTGCTGCCGCACGAACGTAACGGCAAAGTCCGGCACGGGACCTTTATTCATCGAGTTCGCATGAACCGAGAACAGAATGGAGCGATCAGGATGCGCGCGATCCGTCATGGTGCGGTCGACGATGCCGTAGCGCCCGCCCTTTTCCATCTGAATCGCCGCGACGATCTCAGGACCCGGATTATCGATGGTGTACTCACCGAATAGCTTCTCACCGGGCCAGCGCGTGAACCGAATCTTCTCCTTCGAGACTCCG
>CAYOWB010000032.1:17537-19989 GCA_964407515.1 uncultured Bacteriovoracaceae bacterium | reverse complement strand
ACATCGATGAATCAGATCTGCCGCCATGAGCGAGACGGCCATGTTGTTTCGGCCCTCATGAAAGTACTTCGAACAAGTGTTGCGCTTGGAGAGCGGGCCGTCGTCATGGCCGGGATCGAACCAGATCTCGTTCATCCCCTGCCGCTCGAAGCAGAAGTTCTCCGGACGAATGTCCGCGGGACATGGAATGGTCTGACCATGAACATCGAGAGTCGCCTTGGGCAGACGCCAACGTGACCGATGCAGCACGTCCGCGTTCGCCGCCGACGCTCCGATCGAAGCGCCACAGAGGCTCGCGCCGGCGCCCAACGCGCCGATAGCAACCACACTCGCCAGTCCCGTCCACTTCCACTTTCGCGTCGTCTTCTTCTCCACGCATTCGCCTTTCGCAGTTCAAGTTCGTGACTGAGCCCCACGAAAACGCATCCTTGATACCATTAGTTGATTGTTTTTGTCCACTATAAAGCGTACAGCACTCCTGCGGCATGCACGTCGTTGCGCAGCGCACCCTGATCATTGCGCCTGTCCGATGTCCGTACAGGCCGCCTGGGCCACCGGGATTAGTCGGCGCTCCTTACTGTAACTCTGGAATTTCAAATGAAAACTCGGTCACAGGCCCATCTCCCAACTTCAGCTTACCGCCGTGGCCTTCCACAAAGGATCGAGCGATACTGAGCCCCAGCCCAACCCCTGACCGGCTTGCCGAGTAGTGAAGAAAGGTTCGAATATTCTCTCTCGGTCTCGATGAGGGACTCCTGGCCCGCTATCCAGCACACGAACGTGCAGGACCTCATTTTGTATCCTCACTGAGACCCGCACCCACGGATCCTTCGTCCCCTGAACTGCCTCATATGCATTACTCAGCAAGTTCAGCAATGCGTGGGAGATCTGCACCGGACGACAAAGGAGTGTGTGGTCTCCCATCGGGTAATCGACTTCCAGCCGTATCCCCTTCCGGCTGAAACGCTCACAACAGAGACTAACAGCAGAGGAAATGATGCGGGAGACCTTCTCCTGAACTGCTCCGCCTTTCTCCGCGTCTTTCGCAATCACCACGAGGGCTGAGACGACGCGAGCGATCCGGTCCGTAACATCAATGATCGCCTGCAGGTGCGTTTTCGGCGGAACAGGCCCCTGGATTCCGCGCTCCAGCTGCTCAATGGCTAACTCCGCTCGTCCCCGAAGAATCGCGAGCGGATTATTGAGTTCATGACCGATCCCGCCAGCCATCAGTCCTAAAGCTGACATCTTCGCCGACTCGATCATTCGTCTCTCGCGCTCAGCAATCACGTCGGCATAGAGGGACAGAACCCCCCAAAAATACCCAAGGCACCCTAGAAGGAGTAGCAAGGAAACAAGCGCGCCCATTCCAAGGCCCCAGCCCAGTGAGCCGCCGGCAGTGGAACCGCCCAAGCCCCACAGGAGGACACCCCAGTTTGCCACCCATGCCAGGACCAGCAAGACTTGAAAGACCAGCGGACTTCGCCTCACCCCCCCTGCTGGGGGTCTCTTCCGCGACAAGCGCATGCTTCTCTCTATCGACATCTCACATGAAAGCGATGAGCACAAAACGAGTGAACAAAGGGAGAAAGCATAATCATTAAAAGAAGATGAAGAACGAACTCAGCTCGGCACGCCGTGCGAGTTCAGGGGAAGCTCTGTGACGCCAAACGGAACTTCTCCAGAACCAGGTAAGCGGATATCCCCCAGGTAAGCGGATACCCACAGATACCCCAGCAGCAAGCGACGCGCCGCACCTCAAAAAGGTGAGCGATACCTTCTTCTTGCTTTTTCACCCACCGAGGCAGACAAAAAAGTTCACGGCCACGCTGAGCATCAGAGTCTCTTCCCGGCTCGCTCCGCAGGACCGTCCTTGGAGGGAAACCCACAATGTCTTCACGTAACGCCCGACTGAACCAATGGGTTCAGGAGATCGCTTCTCTTTGCCAACCGCATCCATTGGTGCGACGGTTCGCAGGAGGAATACGACCGTCTCTGCAATGAAATGGTCGCGGCCGGCACCTTCATTCGGCTGAACGAGAAGCTGCGCCCGGGAAGCTTCCTCTGCCGCTCGCATCCGGACGACGTCGCACGCGTCGAGGACCGGACGTTCATCTGCTCGCGCAAGAAAGAAGACGCGGGCCCGACCAATAACTGGCGCGATCCGCAAGAAATGAAAGAGACTCTCAAAGGCCTGTTCAAAGGCTCGATGCGCGGACGCACGATGTACGTCATCCCGTTCAGCAAGGGACCGCTCGGCTACAAGATCGCCCACATCGGCGTGGAAATCACCGACTCCCCCTACGTCGTCGTCAACATGCGCACGATGACCCGCATGGGCACCAAAGTCCTCGACGTCCTCGGCGAAAACGGCGAGTTCGTGCCATGCCTCCACTCGGTCGGGGCGCCCCTGCAGCCAGGACAAAAAGACGTCGCGTGGCCGTGTGACGCC
>CAYOWB010000032.1:11956-17508 GCA_964407515.1 uncultured Bacteriovoracaceae bacterium | reverse complement strand
CGGAAGAGCGCATGATCTGGTCGTACGGCAGCGGCTACGGCGGCAACGCGCTTCTCGGAAAGAAGTGCTTCGCACTTCGCATCGCAAGCTCCATGGCACGCGAAGAAGGGTGGCTCGCCGAGCACATGCTGATCCTCGGCATCGAGAATCCGCAGGGCGAAAAGACTTATCTGGCGGCCGCTTTCCCGAGCGCCTGCGGGAAAACGAACCTCGCCATGCTCATTCCTCCCGCGCACTTCAAGGGATGGAAGGTGTGGACCGTCGGCGACGACATCGCCTGGATCAAACCGGGACCGGACGGACGCCTGCACGCCATCAATCCGGAAGCGGGATTCTTCGGCGTCGCTCCCGGCACTTCCATGCGCTCGAATCCGAATGCCATGCACGCGCTTTCGCGCAACACGATCTTCACCAACGTCGCACTCACGCCGGAAGGCGACATCTGGTGGGAAGGCATGACCCGTGAGACGCCGGAAAAGCTCACCGATTGGACCGGCCGCGAATGGACCCCCGAGATCGGCGCACGCGAAAAGCGCCCGGCCGCGCACCCGAACTCCCGCTTCACCGCTCCCGCACAGCAGTGCCCCGTGATCGATCCGGACTGGGAGAATCCGTCCGGCGTTCCGATCTCCGGCTTCATCTTCGGCGGACGCCGCGCCACGAACGTGCCACTCCTGCTCGAGTCGTTCAGCTGGCGCCACGGAGTGTACCTCGGCGCCACCATGGGCTCCGAGACCACCGCCGCCGCCGCGGGTACCGTCGGAATGGTCCGTCGCGACCCGTTCGCGATGCTCCCCTTCTGCGGCTACCACATGGGCGACTATTTCCGGCACTGGCTCGGAACGGAAAAGACCGTGAAGCAGGCGCCGCGCTTCTTTCACGTCAACTGGTTCCGCAAGAACCTCGAGGGTAAGTTCATGTGGCCCGGGTTCGGCGAAAACATGCGCGCCCTGAAATGGATGGTGGATCGTTGCCACGGCCGCGCTGGCGCGAAAGAATCACCGATCGGCTTCATGCCACGCCGCGAGGACATCGATCTCACCGGCATCCAGGGTTTCAGCCCGTCCGACTTCGATGCCGTTCAATCCATCGACCGTGACGCCTGGAAGAAGGAGGCCGACTCGCAGGCCGAATTCTTCGCGAAGCTCGCCCCGCGCCTGCCCGAAGACCTCGAACAGGAACGCCAGGAACTGATCCAGCGACTGCAGTAAGGAGCGCGCCATGTTGCTCAACCGCCTCAACCTGAACCAGATCCTGATCTTCGAAGCCGTGTACCGGACACTCAGCATGACGAGCGCCGCACGGGAACTGCACCTGACCCAGTCGGGAGTCAGTCAGCACATCGCCGCACTGGAAGAATCGCTCGGAATCCCGCTCTTCGAACGCACGGGCCGCAAGCTGGTCCCGACCTCCAATGCGCGCGACCTGTACGAGGCCTGCGCCACTTCGCTCGGCACGCTCGAGTCTTCGCTTCAGAAGATCAAGGGGGTCCACAACGCCTTGAGCGGCACCATTTCGGTCGGAATGCCGATCGAGTTCGGAAACCATGTCATCCTGCCGCTGCTCTCCAAGTTCGCGTCACAGCACCCCGATGTCCGCTTCCGCATCCAGCTCGGCTTCGCATCCGACATGAACCAGCAGCTTCTGTCCGGACAAATGGACGTCGCATTCGTGGACGAGTTCCAGATGGACAAGAGCGTGATGGTCGAACAAGTGACGGACGAGATGCTCGAGTTGTGCATCTCGCGCTCCCGACTCCCGAAGCTTCCTTCCAAGCAGGACCGCAAATTCTTCGAGTCGCTCGAGTACGTCGACTACCAGAAAGACGAGCCAGTGTTGCGGCGCTGGTTCGAGCACCATTTCGGCCAGCGAGGATTCCGCCTCAACGTCCGCGCGACAGTGATGGACGTGCAGGGAATCCTGCGTCTCATCCTTTCGGGAATGGGCGCGGGGATCATCCCGAGTTACGTCTTCGAACGCCTGAAGAAGGAAGGCTACGACGTGATCCGCTTCAACGGAAGCGGCAAGCCGTTGCGCAATACCATCCGGCTGGCTTACGTGAAGAACCGGCCCCAGACCCCGGCCACCGCGGCGGTGATCACGGCGCTCCGGGATGCTCTCCGGAAGAAAAATACGACGTAGTCGAACAAGTCAGGCTTCAAACGTCTTGTGGGGCCGGTACTCCCCGGCCCACTGCCGCAGCTCGCAGGTCGCCTTGCCGTCCTGGATCCGGACGAGCGCGAACGTGCGCCGGAACTGCTGTCCGAGACCTCGCCAATCGAGATTGATCATCTTGGTCCAGGTACCCGTGTTGACGTACATCTTTCCGTCCGGCCAGACCTTCTGAACCGGCCGATGCGTGTGACCGAACACGACGACGTGACACCTCTCGGAAGCGTCAAGAAGCAGGCGCGCTTCCTTCTCCAGATCCAGGAAGAAACGGGTCTCCTGCATGAGAATTTCGAGGGTCGCCTTGAAGCTGGTCCGCCCCCTGGGTCCCCACATGAAGCGGGTCTTCAGGAAGTAATACGCGGAAAGAAACGAAAACCGGAGCGTGAACCACGGATCGAGCACCAGGCCGAACAGGACGAACACCTTGATCGGGCGCACCTTATCGAGGAACTCACGCTCCCACTTCAATCGATTGATGATCCTCAGTACGTAGAAACTGCTCCAGGGTATATTGAGGACAGGCTCCGCCACGAACTTGGTCAACAGTGGCTGTTTAAAATCCAGAACGGACCCTGCCTCGAACTGATTGCCGTGATGAATCTCGACGCCTTCCTCGTAGACGATCCGGTCCGAGTCGCTGACGATCGTCACCTTCGATGAGGGATACTCCCCCTTCGGGTCCCATTCCCGGGAGATGCGCTCGCGGACCTTCTGAAAGAAAAGGTCGGCGTCATGATTCCCAATGAGATATGTAATCTTTTTTCCATTCAGGGAGGCGAACTTCTTAAGCGCCCCCATGAGCCGGGGATGGCCGCTGATGATCGCCTCGAGCTTATGAAGCGCCACCACCTCGGTGATCGCGTCTTCGAACTCTCCGCGGTACGGAACGTTCAAAAAGTCGAGGAAATCGCCGTTTAGGACCAGTTCCACTTCCACCGGAATACCGTCCTTCTCGCCGTATTCACCGTGCGAGAAGTACTCGATCATGTCCGCCAGCTCATCATCGAAGAAGAAGTCTTCATGCGGGTTCAGCCGCCCTTCGAAGAACCGCCCGGCGGAAATGTGACAATCGCTGATGACGATCTTCACCTTTTCCATCGAATTCCATTATACTGGAACCCACCGAGGAAACCATGGCAGACAAGAACAGAAAGTGGCCCGACAATGTCTCGGGTAAATACTACGTTGACGAACAATGCATTGACTGTGACGCCTGCCGGGCGATTTCGCCCGATCATTTCACTCGCAATGAGGCGCGGGGCTTCGCTTTTGTCGCCAAACAGCCCGCTGGCTCGCGCGAGGAAGAACAATGCCGAGCAGCGCTCCAGACCTGCCCGGTGGAAGCCATCGGCAGCGACGGCTCTCACTGACAACGCCGACGTTTCGAAGTCCGCTCCGTCCACCTGGTCTGAGGGGGAATCGCCTGCCCGACCGCGGCCCACGCGATTCGCTCCGCTTGCGCCCGGTTTCCGTACTGCCGCAAAGCCTTGCGGAATGCGGCATTCCAGACATCAAGGTCATCAGGACTGATATAGGCCGCATCGGGGCTTCCCAAGGCACTTCCGCCACGGGATCTTCTCGCTCCACGCGCGGAAGGGCCCTCCGCTGAGGCGCGTCGCGCCGGTCTGCTTTGGGCCGGTCTCCTTGGGGCTTGAGCCATCTCAGCTGTGTTTGCAACCACTGGACCCGGCGCAGCCTGCACAGCCGCCCTTTTGGTCGCAGTCTTCAGGCAGCTCGTCCGGGGATTCGCTCGTCTGCACGGCGAGCTTGCCGGCCACACGCCGCGCGAGGGTACGGAAAGCCTGCGCCGTTTCCCATGCCGCGTGATTTTCTCGGCTTTCGGCCGCCGCCACGACGACCGGCCGTCCGGAGTCTCCACCTTCCCGCACCTGGGGCACGATAGGAAGCTGCGCGAGCAGCTCGGCTTGGAAACGCTCCGCGAGGTTTTTTCCTCCTGCTTCGCCAAAGAGGAAGTGCTTCTTCTCGCACTGATCGCAGCGGAAGTAGCTCATGTTCTCGACGATTCCGAGCACGGGGATGTTCACCTTCTCGAACATATGGAACGCCTTGCGGACATCCTGAAGCGAAACTTCCTGCGGCGTCGTCACGAGCACGGCACCCGACACGGGCACGAGCTGACCGAGCGAAAGCTGCACATCGCCCGTTCCGGGAGGCATATCGACGACGAGGTAGTCAAGCTCACCCCAACGGACGTTGCGGCAAAATTGATTCACGACTCCATGGAGCATCGGACCACGCCACACCATGGGCTGATCCCCTTCCACCAGAAGCCCCATCGACATGACCTTCACGCCGTGAGCGACGGGGGGAATGATGAACTCCGTGCCGTCCTCAGCCTGCTCCACCTGGAGCTCGACTTCGGGCTGACCGTGCGGTCCGCGCAATCCCATCATTGTGGGGGTGTTCGGGCCGTACACATCGACATCCATGAGGCCGACTTTCGCGCCTTCGAGCGTGAGCGCGCACGCCAGGTTCACCGCGACTGTACTCTTGCCGACGCCGCCCTTTCCGCTCGATACGGCGATCACGTGCGCCACGCCAGGAATCTGGATCTTGGAAACACGCGCTTTGACTCGCGCGTCCATCTTGATGTCCACCGAAGTCACGCCGGGAACGCTCATGATGGCGGTGCGCACATCGCCTTCGATCTTCGCGCGCAGCGGGCACGCGGGAGTCGTAAGGATGACGCGAACGGACACTTTGCCGTTCGGCTCCACCTTCAAGTCTTCGATCATTTTCAGGGTGACCAGATCCTTGTGAAGCTCGGGATCTTGGACTGTTCTCAGGGCGTTCAAAACGACTTCGGTGTTGAGTCCTTGCATATGCGACTGGTCTATCAAATTCCCCGGCAGATTCCAGGGCAGATTCGCGAATCAACATCACGGGGTCACGGCCATCGCAGGGGCAGTCGGTTGAAATAAAAAAGCCCCCCGACGATCCGGGGGGCTCTGAGAGAGAGGAGTAGTATGAGCCGCATCTTGCGGACGTGTTTCCCTTGTGCAGGAGGGGTGCCAGAAGGGGGTGAAAGAGCGAGTGCTTGCCCGTTGAGTAGAGGCACTCTTTTCCTGTGGGTTCGACGCCCCCTCACGTCCGTTACCAGATCTTCGGAGGTGCGCTCTGGGAGCGACGACCGCCGATATCTATGAGGCAAGCGGTCCGCCCTCCGCCCACCAAGAAACTTTACGCAGCGTTTCACAATATCCCGGAACGCCCTCCGTCCGTCCCTGGGCATGAAACGCCGGACGGCATTTTGCGGGACCGCATTTCGTTTTGAAACATCAAAAGGTGTCGGACACCCCCAAAAGAAAAGCCCCGCTTCTTCACATCCACGAAGAAGCGGGGCACAGAGAGAGGAGGAG
>CAYOWB010000032.1:1329-11935 GCA_964407515.1 uncultured Bacteriovoracaceae bacterium | reverse complement strand
GATGCGGGCCCTTAGAGCAACCCGCATGCCACAGCGCATCATTCCAGTCCCGACGCAACCCCCACTCCCCTCTGGAGCCGTTCCGCTCCACCCCCATCCGGGCTGCATAAAGACTGAACACCTGTCAGCGCAGTACGTTATACTGAAAGAATGAAACGCCGACGTGGCCAGATCTCAATCCTGGTCGCGATGATGCTCATGACGTTTTTGCTCTTCTTCGTGTTCGTGATCAACATCGGCATGCTGGTCAACGCGAAGATCAATCTCCAAAACGCGGCGGACCTCGCGGCCTTCGCGGGGGGCGCGGTGCAAGCGCGTCAGCTGAACCAGATTTCCTTCCTCAACTACGAAATGCGCCGGCAGTACAAGAAGTTCCTCTTCCGCACCAACGTGATGGGCGGGATGGCAACCAAGACCTTCTCGGCCAAGCAGCAGGGACAACGCGAATGGGGCCCGGAACCCGGAACCCCCTACAACCCGAACGCACCAGCCGTCTGCATCATCTTCAACTCCGCCGATAACTTCTGCCAACTCGCGAAGCTGTCGGCGATCCCCCTCCCGAACCCGTCACCGCTCGACCAGATCCAGAACACCCTGGTGGACCAGCTGACCAAGCTCGAGCAGATCCGCCAAGACAACTGCAAGAACATCTCGGCCACCAACAAACAGCTGCTGCTCTACTGGCTGTTCAACACGGACCCTTACTTCGACGGAGTCAACCCGGACCCGAAGATCGCCAACATCCTGCGCGTGATCAAGGGACTCGCATCGGGACTCGGAATCATTCCGAAGGAAGTCCTGCTCAAGCAGCGCATCGAGACCTTGAAGGACTACGTGAACTTTCCGCCGCAGAAGGGCGTGACCGTCTCCTCCGCCGGAAGATTGAAGTCCGCCGCCGACGTCGCCGCGCGCGAGCGCACGATCCAGGCCTTCTACTCGGCGTACTACACCCTGGGCGAACACACCTTTCCCGCGGACGGAATCACGATGGACGAACTCCAGCCCGAGACCGTCCTAGCGATCAAGCCGATCAAAGCCGAATTCGACGTCTACGCCGTGGAATCCGGGCCCGCCCCCTCGGCTAACAGCAAGGCAAAGGATTGCGTGTCCGCCCCTCTTCCCATCAAGATCCCCAACGCGATTCCTCTGGGCTTCTACAAAGACCCGAAGGTGCTCACCTACTACGCCGTCCGCGTGACCGCGAAGGCACAGATCCTCTTCTCTCCGTTCGGAGACCTGACGATGAAGGCCTACGCTGCCGCGCAACCCTTCGGCAGCCGGATCGGCCCGGTCATCGAAGACGGAAACGCAGTCTTCACCAGGCCCGCGGAGTGTCCCAACTCGATGCACTCCACCGACCCTTGCGTGGGACGCGTCCCCTTCCTCGCCGTGGGCACCAGCGGCTATAAAGATTGGGAACAGGCCGAAGTCATCCACGCCTTCGCGAACAAGCTGAAGGAACAAGGCGGTGCAGGCTCGCAAGGCCAGACTCAGGTGATCGATCAGGCCGCCATGGAGCGCGCCTATCAAGCCGCCATGGTCCCCAACCCCATCGAAAAGGGCAAATACAACATCATCAACGATCTGGGTGACTCCTTCATGAACTTCTTCGACGACACGCAGGTCCACGCGATGTGGGCTCCAGTGATCTCTCCGGAGAAGCTCGCGAGCGGAAAGACGGCCGAACAGGAAGTGCTCGACATCGTGAACTCCATCAACGTGCCGCAGGGGCAATCGGGCGGCGACGTTTCCGAGGAGATCAAACAGCTCCTGAAGGACGGCCTCTCCGCCTACATCCAGAAACTGAACCAAGGTAAAGGGGAAGACGGCGAAAGCATGAACGTGGCTATCCTGAGGAACCCGTTCACGATCAAAGGACAAGCCGACAAGATCGCCGGACTGCCCGGCGAGATCTTCATGCAGAACCCCTTGGACGTCCGGACCTCCTGGAACATGCCCAAGAGAGAGGACTTCCGGAAGAACGGGCGCACCGGGTACAGCGTGAAGATCGTTTCGTTCAACACTCTGCTCACCAAGAACGGAGTCACGACTGACGGCCAGGGACAGACCTGGACCAACAATCTCCCCTTGGACGCGGAAGCGGAGGGCGACCTTCCCGTCATCCAGCACTAGTCTTCTACCCGCGAAATCGCGTGCTACACTAGCCTCATGCTGCCCACCCTCTTCCACATCGGCTCATTCCCGATCCACTCCTACAGTGTCTGCCTGCTGATCGGGTTCCTCGTGGCGTACGGATTGATCCGCGCCGAGTTCCGCGAACGAGGAATCGCAAGCGACTTTGCCCTGACGGAGATCACCCTCGGACTCTCGGGCGCACTCGCCGGCTCACGCGTCTTTCACGCGCTCGAGCACTGGAACTCTCCAGCTCGATGGAGCGGACTCACTTGGTACGGTGGCCTGATCGTCGCTGCCGCTCTGATTCTTCTCGCCGCCAAGCTGCGCCGCATTCCCCTGCGGACTCTCATGGACGCCTCGGCTCCTGCCATCGCGCTCGGATACGGGATCGGGCGCCTCGGCTGCTTACTCGCCGGCGACGCCTGTTATGGCGCCCCGTGTCATCACCTCCCGAGCCCGTTCTGTATGAGCTTTCCCCACGGTCAGGTGCCCACACTCATTCCCGTGTACAACACCCCGCTTTTGGAGTTCGTCGGCGCGGTCCTGCTTTTCGCCTATCTCCGGAGAATCCGACGGAGCGCGCGGCGCGGACTTACCGCGCCAGGCGCGCTATTCGGGCAGTTCCTCCTGTTCCATGGCGTCCTTCGATTCACCGTCGAATGGATCCGAATCAATCCACCGCTCGCCTGGGGACTGAGTCAGGCGCAGTGGCTGTCTCTCGCGTTAATGGTCCTCGGTGGACTTCTCGCCTTCCGAATTGAAGTTGCAAAGCCGGAGTTTCGTGCCTAATTTCTTCCGTAAGACTCGAATTGCCCACACAGGAGAGGAAGACCACGGCGAAACCGAAAAAGAAGGCGAATGCAAAGCCGGCTCAGAAGAAGGCGGCCGCAAAGAAAGCGACCAAGAAACCGGCAAAGAAAGCCGCGAAGAAGGCTGCCCCCAAGAAGGGCGCCCAGAAGAAGACTGCTAAAAAGGCGACCCCGAAAAAGGCAGCCCGTAAAGCCGCACCGAAGAAAGCAGCCAAGAAGCCGGCACCCAAGAAAGCCCCTGCCAAGAAAGCCGCGCCGAAAAAGCCCGCGGTCACGAAGCCCGCACCCCAGAAAGCGCCGGCCACTCCCGTGACGAAGCAGGAGCCGGCTCCCACGACGTTCAGCTCCGCTATCGGCGGATTCGCAGGCGGCATCGCCGGCGCGAGCGCCATGGGCGCGTTCAGCCATCAGGCTCAGGGCGACGAAGAAGAGTAAACCGCGAGGGAATAGCACTCAGCAGGCTTCGAGAGAACAACACGCTCGCTTGCTGCTCTGCGCTGTCTAGCGGCTTTACCTTCCAGTGAAGTATTCACGAAAAGGCCGGGGAGTTTCGCGACTCGCCCGGCCTTTCTTTCATTTGCTATCGTGAGCGCGGGCTGTGCTCTAAAAAAGGCATTTGGTCCACGCTCATCACATCGATCGACGACCGCAGAATGACGTACCCCTGTTTTCCGTTCATTTTGTACGAAAAGCGGATGTACGTGCTGCCACCTACCTTCTAAAACCGTCCAGAGTGGACGAAAACAGCAGGTACGTCATTCAGTCCCCCCAGCGTTGGGGAATGCGCGCAGTTCTCCGTTCACGGTCAACTCCGCTCTGGGGCCTTTCACCCACCTTAAGCGCTTCCCCTGAGATCCTTCTCCACCCTAACATCCGGTGCGCGATAGCGCCGGTACCAGCGCGTCGGCGTCGTGAACTCGAAAATCCGATTGATCCAGCGCACGCGCGTGAGCTGCCAGAACACGGCATAGCAGGCCGCCCAGGCGACCAGAGCGTAGAGCCAGCCGAGCCAGAAGCCCGCCACGCCGTCTACCCATCCCCCGATCCAAGGCCGCAGCAACACCTTCCACAAAGGAAAGGACGTCAAAGAGATCAGCAGGAAGATCCAAAGATAACCGGCCTGAACCGACCGTTCCGGACACACCGAAAAACAGCGCATGCAGCTCTCACAGTCATAGGTCCAGTAAGGCCGCTGCTCACCCTTCGCGCCCCTCATCCGAATCGCAGCACACGGACACAGGCGTGCGCACGTTCCACAGGACGTACAACGCGAATCGGCGAAGTACCACTTCGTCATGAAAGGGCGGAAAAAGATCAGATACATGAATGAGATTTTGACGAGCGGAAGCCCGATCGCGAGGTCCACGAACCCGCCCAGTGAAAACGCGCGGCGCCCGGCACGTAAACGCTCCGCCAGCATCCGCACGCGAGGAGCGGCCCTTTCCTGCATCGCACGTGCATTTTCGGTGCAAAACCCCGGATGAAGGGAAAGCCAGTTCGCGGGCATATCCACGGGGAATACGGCCCGGATCGCATAGCCCTTGAGTAACACAATGAGCGCGATCACCCACCCCGCCGTGCCGGACATTCCAGGCAAGAAAAGCCGACCGAATTTCGTTCCGCCTCGCACTGGAACGATCGCAATCGGAGCACCCTTTCCCGGCGGAAGTCTGAGTGCATTGCGAATGACCCACCAAGGCGCCGTGAATCCATGGGGCGGAAACACGATCGCCCGGGGTGGGTGCTCCAGCGAAAGGATTTCTTCCTTTCGCAGAGGAACCGGCGCCTCGACGACACCCAGCCCCTCACCCAACCACCGGGCGACCTGATACGAATTTCCCGTGCCACTCCAATAGAGAATCACAGGAATAGCTTAGCTTACTTCCAGCCTTTTTTGACACGCTTCAGGTACTCATCCTGAAGCTTGCGCAGGTTCTCCGCGCGCTTCTCCATCAGGCGCTTCGGCTTGCGGGGTGCATGGAGGTCCATGGCGTAAGCCGTGAGCAACGGCAATGAGATCGTCGTGTCCCCGTAGCAAACCACTGTGTCCGGCAGCTGACTCGGATCGACCTTACCCCAGCTGACCGCTTCGGACGGCGTCGCCCCCGAAAGACCGCCTGTGTCCGGACGGGCATCGGTGAATTGAAGGAAGAAGTCATGACCCTTTTCGTCGAGGCCCAGGACTTCCTGAATCTGCGGCTCCGTCTGGAGCATGAAGTTCTTGGGAGAACCGCCGCCGATGAGCAGCACGCCAGACTTACCGCCGGAACGCTTCGCCGCGTACACGATCGAGGCCGTCTCATTGACGTCGTCGTTCGGGTTGATGCGAAGCTTGGAGCCGCGCATCGCCATCGCGGCGATGTTCATGCCGATGGAACTGTCACCAGGGCTCGAGGTGTAGATCGGCACACCGTATTCGTAAGCTACCGAGAGAATCGAGGTGTCCTTCAGGCCCAGCGCCTTCTCGCGCTCGCGCAGGAACTTACCGACGAGGTAATGGAATTCCGCCGTGGACATCTCACGCTGGAACTCTTCATGCTTCTCGATGATTTCGCGGAAGTACGCGTCCGTCGAAAGCAGGACGTCATATTCGAAGAGCACGTCATAAATCCGAATGACGGCTTCCTTACGAAGCTTCGTATCGTCGACATGCGGGGAGCCTTCGTACAATTTCAGCCCCAGACCGAAGTGCGCGTCATGATACAGGTTCGCACCGGTGCTGATGATCCAGTCCACGAAGCCCGCTTTGATGAGCGGAATGATACAGGACTGACCGACGCCGGCGGGCGTCATGGCGCCGGACAACGACATGCCGATGGTCACGTCCTTCTGCAGCATCTTTTCCGTGAAAACCTGTCCGGCTTCACGCAGGCGCGCGGAGTTATACGCGCGGAAGGTCTGATCGATGAGATCCCTCACCTTCATGCCTTTCACGATGGGCTTGGGCTGAATTCTGCGGCCCGAAAGGAATTTCGATTGCTTGCGGTTCTTTTGTGCTGACGCCACGCGTACCTCCATTGTAGTTGAACTGACTCTGGGTATAACCGAAAATGAAACCGATGGAAATACGCGACGTCATCCATGGCTCAATCTTGATCGGACGGGAGGAACTTCCGGTCCTGGACTCGAAGTTCTTCCAGCGCCTGCGGCAGATCAAGCAACTCGGCTTTGCGGAGAACTCCTTCCCCGGAGCCACCCACAACCGCTACGTCCACAGTCTGGGCGCCATGAGCACGGCCACGCGGTTCTTCGAATCGGTCTTTCATGCCGAACGAAGCCCTGCCCATTCGCAGCACTTCGCCCGGTTCCGCCCCGTCCTCCGGCTCGCGGCCCTTCTCCATGACGTCGGCCACGGCCCTCTGTCGCACACGACGGAATTCGCCATGCCGCCCGTGGAGAAGCTCGGGCTCCCGCTCTCCGGCACCGGCGGCCGCAAGGCAACCCACGAGGACTACACCCTCAAGATCCTCCTGGATTCGAGCCTCACGCCCCATATCGAAAAGATCGGCGCATCACACGGCTTCAAGCCGCTCCATGTCGCCGCGCTCATCGACAGCTCCATCGACTCTAAAGACGACTTTTTCAGAGAAACGATCGACGGCAAGCCGGTGGACTTTCAGCCCATCCTGCACCAGATGATCTCCAGCGAACTGGACGCGGACCGGATGGACTATCTCCGGCGCGACAGCCTGCATGCGGGCGTCTCGTACGGACAGTTCGACTATGACTGGCTGATCGGCAACCTCACGTACCACATCAAAGGCGGCAAGGCTTACCTCGCGCTCGAGCACCGCGCGCTCTACTCGTTCGAAGACTTTCTGATCTCGCGGTTCCACATGTTCCTGATGGTGTACTTCCACTACAAGAGCGTGGTCTACGACGAGATGCTGGCCCAGTACTTCGCAAGCCCCGACTGCGACTACGCGCTCCCGGCGGATATCGACGCCTACTGCGCGCACAACGACGGTGAACTTGCCTCCCATCTGGCGATGAGCCGGAACGAATGGGCCCGCCGGATCACCGAAAAACGCACTTACCGGATGCTCGTCGAACTTCACAGCGGGATCCCGGCCACCCGCACGGCGACGGCCGCGCAGACAAAGCTTCTCGCGCAAATCGAAAAAGACCTGACCGCGCAGAATATTCACTTCCTGAAGGCGACTTCCACGGGAGAGCTTTCGAAGTACTTCCGCAAGCCCGGAGACCCGATCTTCGTCCGCTACGACAATCATTACAACGCCCCGAGCTTCATTCCGCTCGAGCAGTGCACGGATCTGTTCCAGAAATACAGCGAGAAGCGCTCGATCACGCGTCTGTACGTCGCTCCGGAGCGGTTCGCGGAATGCCGTTTCGCGGGACGCGAGCAGCCGCTGGCCTACAGCGACACCTGAGTCTCCTCGACGGGCGAAACACCATCAGCGCGCGCGCACCCGTCCTGTACGGCATTCGTTCAGGTCATCCCGGACACATGTTAGCGAGATCATCAGCCGATTTTCCCGCGGCCACCCGACCGGACGCAATGGCGTGAAAGAAGCGAGCGAGATCTTCGACTTCTCGGCTGAACTGAAAGGTTCCGGCCGCAAACTTTACATCCTGAACGCTACCGCCCGCGAATGCAAAAAGCTGGTCCTCACGCGGCTCTGCTACTCCCGTCCGCTCCGCGACTGGGAACCTTGGGCCGGTACGGTGATCGTAGAGACCGAAAACACCCTGCCGATCGAATAAACAGCTCGGTGATTTCTTCGTCTGGTTATCTTTTGGCCGGGTTACTTCTTGAAAGGAACCGCCTTCACCGGCTCCTGCTTGACGGGAACGGGCTTGGCTCCTGGAAATGAAAGCTCTTCCACTTTCTCTCCGCCGAGCGGAATAGCGGAAGGTTCGGCTGTGGGAGCGCCCTTCCCCTTTCCAGGGAAAGAAAGCTCGCGCTCGATCTTGCTTCCATCCAACACGACTTCCTCGCGTGCAGGAGCCTTGGATTCGTCCTTGCCCTGATCGAGCGATCCAGCCGCCTTCGTCGCTCGCGTATCCAATGTTCCACCGCGGGTCGCCCCCACCTTTGAAAGCTCCCGCTCAGCGTTCAGTACTGCCGCCCGCCTCACTGCCTTTCGGTGTTTACGGGCAGCAGGTTCAAGAATCTCTTTCCTGAGCTGCAAAACTTTCTCGGGTGTCTTGGCCTTTCCCTTTTTCAGAGCCTGATAGAAGTCCGCCTGCGCCCGATTCAACTCGGCCTCGGTTTCGGGAGAAATCCCCGCCCAGGCGGAGCCCCCGCCGGTTACAACCACTACCCCAAGCACCACCCCGATCCACCGACCCTGAATCCGTGTCATGGCTCACACACTCCCCGGGAACATTTCAAATTTCCCTGCTGATTCGCCCTGCCGCGCAGCTGAGGACGCCAAGTTGTCTGAAGCAATCATATCATCTACAATTACAGTAGGAAACGCACATTCTGCCGTTCGAGGGGTTCTCGGGGTTTGACGATCGGCCGTGCGCATCCTTGGTCGAAGGGGGAGCTATGTCTAACATCTTTTCGAAATCTCGGCTTGCGGTGCTTGCGTTACCGGTTCTGGCAACTACTCTCGCCGCGCATGCGAGCACCACGCTTGAAATCCCTTGCCGCCGGGACAAGAATGACAGTCCATACTTCAATGCCTGCAACAACACTTCGGGTAGTCCGACCAAGCCATCCCCAGGCAGCCTCGATAGCTATATCAAGCTGATCCAAGACCGAATCCAGAGGATCGATCTCCCCTGTCTCAAGCAGGGAACCTTTCCTGATGAAAATATGACCGCGGCGAACGCGCCGGACGCGGCCCAATGCACTGTCCAAGGGCCCGCTGGCGCGATTACCCTTCGAGGGTCGAAGTTCGGGAAACCTGCCTGCAATCTAGCTCAAGGCCAGGGACTCAAGCCGACCGACCGGACTTGCAACGAAACGGATGACCTCGTGAACCAAGCCTTTGTCGGGGTCCAGGTCTCCGCGAAAATGAACAAGTCTTGCACGAATGTGAAGAACGTTTCCGTCGGGCTCCGCATGGACGCCCCTCACGGCAAACGGGAAGTCGCCTACCGTCGGGGCGCCTATCTGCAAGCGCTCTCTTATTTCACTCAGCAGATTGCCGACGAAATCCGAGGAAAAAGAGTCGTAATCAGCGACACCTGCAGTCCGATGTTCCAGGATTTGAGCGGCACGTTGGCGAAGGCCACCACCTCGGCCTCGAACCTCGGATCCAAGCTCGGACTCACCCGGAACGCCAAAGACATCTGGAAGTGCGAGGAAGAAGGATGGGATAAGACGACAGCCCAGGTCGGCATTGATGTCGGTCGACTGCGACAGAGCGCGCAGCACCTCTGTGCCGCGCGTGCATCCATCGAAGCCGCGGTGAACCAGCTTCTTCTTTGCGAACTCTACGCCCGCACCCGCGACTCTTTCGAGCAGTTCTATGGGGACGGAACCCTCATGGCTGGAGTTCAGACTCATGTCATCAACGCTTGCTCCCAAGATTGTCAGAACGACTGCAAGAACAAGCTGAAGCCGAAGTCAGCTTGGGACAAAATCCTCCAGATCACCACCTGCAATGTGGACTCGGCGGCCGTCTCTTCCTGCGCCACGAAGTGCGCGAACGACTGCTATCAGCAGAAGATGCCCGAGTACCTCAAGAAGAAAATCGAAGGGAGATGGCCCACCCCCCTCTCTCATCGCCACACTCCGCCCTCAGCACCCGTGGGCTTTCTCCTGGGATCGCTATTTCTCGCCGGTCGCGCACCTCGACGCAGGAACTCCGGACGACCGGACTGGAATCGTCTGGGTTTACTCGCTCTCCTCACGGTCTCGGTCGGTCATCTGGCCATCTCTGGCACCGGATGCTTCAAGGACAAGACCGTGGACGTATCGACGCACTGTATTCTCGAGAAAGATGAGAAAGGAAGCTGCGACTACCTGAAGGAAAAGGTCACGGGAGAAACGTGCATCCAAAAGACCCAGTTTCATGACCACGATGCCGTTGGAACGCACATTGACAAGACCGATAATCCGGACGCAGTGATTGCCTGCGAGGTCACAGTCAACGCGGAAGGAAAATGCCAGGTCAAGGGCCTCGATCCCAACGGATTGGCCTGCGAAGAGCTCCCCACTCCGAGCTGCGATACCTCCGCGGGAGGACTCTTAGCTAGCGACTGCGAACAGGAATGCGAAGCCCCGCCCTGTGGAGGCACAAACCCCCCGTTGGAACCCGGCCGCGCCGACCTGGGACGAGCGGATCAGCTCCTCGAGCACGTTGAGGCCTTGGAGGGCACCGGCGGCGCCAATGAAACCGGCGGACTCGCTCAATCGCCTGACATTCATGGGGCTACCGCGGATGAGAGCGGGACACTTTCCTCCTCCTCGCACAAGGAAGAAGGGACTGGCACCCCACAGCAAATGACTCCCAGCCGAGGCCGGGGTGCCGCCGGCGGTTCGACCGGCAGCGGGGGCGCGACACTCCTGACAGGAGGCGCCTCGGAAACACTCAAACCCATGGCGGCCGCCAGCCCGGGGCCGACCGAACAGGTGGATGGCGCCACCTACGGCGGTGGCAGCGGCGCTACTGCAGGCGAAGGAAACGGCGGGAGTTATGGCGGTGGCAGCGGCGCTACTGCAGGCGAAGGAAACGGCGGGAGTT
>CAYOWB010000032.1:0-1319 GCA_964407515.1 uncultured Bacteriovoracaceae bacterium | reverse complement strand
GCGCGGCGGCGGTGGCGGCGGAACAAACGAAGCGTCATTCGATAGCGCGTCCGGCGCCGTCAATCCGAGGGGCGACGAGGATCCGGATGACTACCTCACCCGAATCCCGCTCGAAGACTCGTTGTTCGGGCGCGCGCGTTGCGTGCTGATCGGCAAGTCCAACGGCTGGTACCTGGATGAAGTTCGCAAAGGCGGAAAACCGGGGTTCGTCCCAATGGCACCGAGCGAGTGCAAGGCGGGTAATCGTTCGACGGCTTTGAAGTAACTTGCCACTCTGAAAAAAAACACCAACGCCCACTCGCGGCCCTGCGAGCAGGCGTCCTATTGTCAAGAGAGAGAGAGAGGAGCAGGAGGAGTCACTGAGATAGGGCTTCGGCTAGCCGAGCTCTCTCGAACCAGCCCTGAGCCCGCAAATCTTTATTGGCGAACGACCTTCGAGGCACCCGTGCGCTTCGCGACACCGGTTCCCGCGCTTGCGCCTGTATACCGATAT
Organism: uncultured Bacteriovoracaceae bacterium; assembly: GCA_964407515.1. Classification (GTDB taxonomy): domain Bacteria; phylum Bdellovibrionota; class UBA1018; order UBA1018; family UBA1018; genus CAYOWB01. Next base: position 826 of record CAYOWB010000032.1, on the reverse strand, counting down.
TTCTGCGAACGCTCCACGATCCGCTTCATCGGCGCTTGCACGCGAGGAAGATTCTCACGGAACCTTCCCTTCATCACCGTCAGGCGTTCAATGTCGCCATCGAAATTCAAATCTTGCACTTTGGCCGCCCGGATCTCGGAAAGATTCTGGTAGATCGCCGTATCGTCGGTAATCTGTCCCCTTCCCGGCACAGACGCCATGCTCAACGTCAGGGACATGAGCCCCGCCAGCGCACCACAAGCGAACCACAAACTGGCTGCCGCTTTCTTAACTCGAGCTTTCTGATACATACCTGCTTGCTCCTTGTTCGTTCGGGCTTTCGTAGCTACGAACGTCGCGGCCCTATGAGCAAGCCCAGTGCCAGCGCTGACACAGGCATAAGTATCTGATTTCACGTCCCCCGCTGCCACCGATGCTATAGGAGGGCTGTACAAGCATTAGACACCCCTTCAGCGCCTCGCCAGCTGCGGCACCTTCGCTGGCGAGGGACCTACCTTCACCGGATGATAGCCCGCCCCCACGCTCTGGAAGGGACTACACGTCGAAGTACAAGCTCATCTCATACGGATGCGGCCGATTCCGAACCTCGTTGTACTCGGCCTCCATCTTGTAGTCGATCCACCCTTCGATCAGATCCTTGGTGAAGACCCCACCCTCGAGCAGGAAGTCATGATCGGCGCGCAAGGCCTCCAACGCTTCCTTCAAAGAAGTGGGCAACGACTTGATGGCGCTACGCTCTTCGGCAGGCATGTCGAAAACATTCGCATCAAACGGTCCGAATCCCGCCTCGGTGGGATCGATCTTGCGGCGAATCCCGTCTAACCCC
>CAYOWB010000031.1:25885-26377 GCA_964407515.1 uncultured Bacteriovoracaceae bacterium | reverse complement strand
CTCCCGATAGATATCGAGGGCCGTCTGGTTTTGTACCGCTTCGGGAAAACCACAGTTTGAAACAGCCGCGAAGACGGGTCTGTGACCGATGTTACGACCAGCACGATCCCTCGCGATCATCTCCATGACCCGCAGGACAGTGGCAGGCGGAGCATCACAGTAAAGCGGCGCCGAAAAGACGATGATCCGCGAAGCGTTCACCTGATCGAGAAAGAAACGTCTTCTCTCCCCATCCCTCAAGGTATCCAGAACCGTGAATCTTCCGACCTCGAATCCCTTTTCAGTGAGTTTCTTGGAAAGGTAGTCCGCAAGAGCGACAGAACTGCTTCCTTTCATACGTGGGCTGCCCACGAGAACGAGAGCTTTCGGCTTCATGACCGCACTCCTTCGGCAATGGCCGCCGTCTGTCTCAAGGCTTCTTGAAGCTTTGCCAGAATGTCAGCCCGGTCCTGGCCCGCCTTCAGCACCAGGGAAGCGTGAGATGGACTCATC
>CAYOWB010000031.1:25607-25875 GCA_964407515.1 uncultured Bacteriovoracaceae bacterium | reverse complement strand
TTCGTTCCACCAATTTGCAGAAGATCCGTGCTCCTTCCGGGGTGACCGCATCATCGGCCAATCCGATTCCGAGCATGGCGGGATAGCGGGAATAGCGCGGCCGATGATGAATCTCACCCTGAATGGTCTGAAACAGAGGCAGAATATTCGGGATCAAACGTTCAACGGCACGCTTCAATTCGGCCGAGTACCCCCCAAACACCACGGGACTCAGAAACACAATCAGATCGCTTTGCACATGCTTCTTGGCGATCTCGGCCCCGACATC
>CAYOWB010000031.1:19018-25549 GCA_964407515.1 uncultured Bacteriovoracaceae bacterium | reverse complement strand
CCGGAACAGTCCTGCACTGACAACGAACTCAGGGCAATCGACTCGCACTGCCAACCTTGGGAAGTCAGCTCGCGCGTCAGTAGCGACTGGATCTCGTCCAGACAAGACTCACCGGATCGTTCGCCATTCAGGATCAATGCTTTCATGGAGTACTATTGTACGATGATCCGACCCTTGAGGGCAGAGTTCATCGCATCGGAGAAGTTATAGGTACCAGGCGTGCTGAAGCGCACGGAATGCACGCGGATCGATTCCAAGCGCTCAGGACTGAACAGAGCGCTCGGCTGGAAAGCCGGCGTTCCGACCGGCACGATTTGATGTTCAAGAGTGCTGCCTGCGTAATAGAAGCTGACGAGCGTCCCGGCATTCACCGTACAAGTCAGCGTAGCAGAAGGCGTGGCCACCGTGCCCGCACGGTTTTCCTGGCAGCCGCAGCCCTCGCGCAAAAATCCATCCTCGACCTGGACTTGAGCATAACCGGCCGGGCACTGTCCCGTGGCCGCTGGTGGCAAGGCATTCCGCTCTTCACCGCAGCCCGAAAGGGCCACAAAAAGCACAGGCAAAATCGCGGCGTTAGGGATTATCTTCCTGAACATTAAGGGGAATAAAGCACAGGCTTCCGCCGCTTGGCCAGCGCGAAAATTTCTGTTTTCCGCCCGTCTGGACGCTTGCGCCCCGCATTGGTTTCGTGTAATCAGGGGGAACTTCAGAAACAACGGACCCGTAGCTCAGTTGGATTAGAGCGTCAGACTACGGATCTGAAGGTCACAGGTTCGAGCCCTGTCGGGTCCGCCATTCTGAAATTCGCAAAGTCTTTTGAAATCAATGACAAGACATCATGAGGGTTGCCGTTAAGACGGAGGCCTTCGTGTATTCTCATATCGCAGGTAGCATTAGCGTCGCATGAAGGCTGTTCACGATGCAAGTGTTCGGCGGTTTTCCGTGTTTTTCGGCCTTTTTCGACGTTTTTCTGGGAAACACCAGCCGCAGAAGCGCCCGACATTTGCGGGAGCTGAACCATGAGCTGATTCTGTAACGTCTGAAGCATGTTCAATATCGCCTGTGCGTCCAAATTAGCCGCATTTTGCGGCCTTTTCTCACTATTTTCCCTGGCCGCAGGATTGTCAAAGCGAAACTCGTCGCTCACTTTCAAATCGCCATCCAGAAGATGCGCGTAAACATGCGCGGTCATCGTGATGTCCGAATGCCCAAGCAGCAAGGAGACTTTCTTGAGTCCCCATCCTGCCCGGATTTTATTACTGCCGTAAGAGTGCCTAAGTGTATGCAGGTCGATTCGCTTCGTGATGCCCGCACGCTTCGCTGCCCGCTGCATGGGACGAAGAAATGAATCTTTGTCGGGACGGGTTCCGTCTGGCCGGGTAAGGACATACTCCGTCTTTCGACTCAACCGGCTCAGCGCTCTCTTTGCTCCGGCTTCGAGGGGAACGGATCGCGCAGTATTGGTCTTGCTCTTTCTAACGTGTAAGAACCCCTGCTTTTCGTCGATATCCGTCCATTTGAGGGCCAGCGCCTCCGAACGGCGTATTCCTGTGAAAGCCAGCAGCTCAACCAGCTCATAGAGCAGATTACTACTGGACTTCCGGATCTCTTGAAGGAGCGCCTCGACTTCTTCGGGCACGAGAAAGTTGATGTCACGAGTCGACGGCTGCCTTGGGAACAACTTCTGGAAATCCTTGATCTGCCGAAAGGGGTTGGGCCGGTCGGGATGTCGCTCCGTATAGACATCCCCCAACACACAAAGCTGGTAGTGGTACTTCCGGATAGTGGAGTGCGATAACCCCTCTTCCTTCAACTTAAGATAAAACCGAAGCACCCGATCTCGTTTCAAATCCGAGAAGCGACATTTTCCGAGGTGCTCCTTAACAGGCCCATCAAACTGAAGGCGCCCCACTGCTTGCCACTGCGGAGTGGCGGTCAAAAAGCGCGGGCTTTGATAGAAGAGGTCGATCACCTCGGCCACTGTTTCGGCCTTCTCCCGTCGCAAAGCGCCGCGCGGATCTTGTCCGGCCAACAAATCGTGGCGGACCTTCGCTTCAGCAATCAGGGCCTCGTCGCGCGTATTGCCCCCTTTGATGGCAATCCAGGAGTCCGACTTCTTATCCCACCATCGAACCATCCAGGCCTCGCGGCCACTGGCATACGTGCGGCGATAGATGTTGGTACGAATAGGATTCATGTCTTACTCCGCGCCGTGGGTCGCCTGCTCTTTGACGATCCACTCAATAAACTGCTTTTTGGGAAATCGGCTTTCCTGACCCACCCTCAAGCGCGGCGGACGCTTCTTCGGGTCCGCCCTCTTGATCCAATTATGGATCACCTCGGCCTCGCATTCCAAGAATTGAGTCACGTCTTCGAGGGTCAGCAGTCGCTTGCTCGGAAACATCTCGTTGGCTGCCTGAATCAGTTCCTCGAACATCTCAAATAATCCTTTCTCATTGCATCTGAGCCGACGACTCTTTGACCGCCGGAAATTCACGCGTTTCCACGGAGCCCGACCAACGGACGAGGAAGCGCGTTTTTGTTCGATTAAAATCCAGCAGAATCGGATGGGTCTGCGTCCCAAGAGTTTCGGTGACCTGCTGGCGTCGGTTTTGCCACATCGTCATCCAACAGAACCGATTGCCCTTATCGCCTGGCGGTTCAGTAGCGTAGCATTCGTTACAGGAACCGGGGTCTGCCTCGCTGCAAGCCATGCAAGCCTGATAGTGGTGATCTCCAAAATTGCTCGACCGGTACCACCAAACATAATTCGTTCGACCCGTGCACCACCAGTAACAGCCGTTACTCACGGACTGCGTGGAGAAGAGGGAGGGCTTACGGCCTTGCTCGACCGCCTGGAGCTGTGCGCCTCCTGATCCATAAACACCAATAAACCCGGTTTCTCCTGCAGCCAGAGTGAGAGTTCCACGAGGTCGTGCAAGCGGCTGCCGGAGGGCTAGCGGGATCTCTTGACGGGTCAACTCGGCCCACGGGATCAAATAGATGTCCTGAGTCAGGACGGTAGTCTCATCCGAAGTCCTAACTTCGTAAGAACAGCCCTTGTCGACATACGTGCGGCCCTCGGTCCGGGTCCAGAGCTTGGCCTCTTCGGGGTGAACCGGAAAGTCGATCTCAATGGGAAACGCAGATGGGTTCTCTACTCGGACCACCTGGAGCAAGTAGAGATCGAGCGCACCGCTTCTGATTCGCTTCCAAGCCTCTTTGACCACCTCATTCGAGCCGCGTTCGTGTTCGGCGCTAGTGGTTTGCACCGCGCCTACCGCGGAAGGCGGGGTCATGACTGGCCCCTCAAGAACCGCGATCGGCCTTCCGTCCTTGTCGTGAACAGTCAGGCGCAAGTCATACAAGCTTTGGGAGTCGACCGGAAAAGCCTCTCGAAGCCCTGAAACGGAAACGCTCAGCACGCTTTGCGCCGGGTGCACCGCAGACTGATTTGCCTCTAAGCGGGTTCCCCGCTTCAGCGCACGGAACATGGGGTGCTCCGTGCCCGATTCCCCCAGCTGCACCACAACATCCTCTGCAGAAAGCGTCTGAGCAGCGGACAAAGGAAGTGGAACCTCCACTTTGAAGTCCATCGAGTCCGGCACTAGGGCCGGAAGATGGATCGGCAAGTCCCAAGCATAGGTTCCCGCCGATTCTCGAAGGGGGGCCACCGGCCGCTTCTCGCTTCGGGTGCGAGGGCTCTCGGCGGTTCCCTCCTGCCAGATCGAAGTCATCGAAAGAGTATAGGGTGGAAGAGCAGCCGCCGGAGCATCTCCGGCAGCGGCGGAAGCCCCATCGGGTTGACGGAATGCACAGCCCGAGAGCCATAGGCAGAACAGGAGTGTGACAACGGATTTCATGATGGGTCCTTTCGGGGTTCAACGAAGTGATCGGGTTGAAACGCAGACCATTTGTCCGCCTGGGGCGGAGGTGCAGACGACAGCTCAAAGTTTTCAGGCGATAAGGTCGGCTTGAGCGTTGGATCGTTCGTGTCCAAACTACGGACCTTTCCGTCTAGGACAACGTCCTCGGACGCAGGCGCAGCTTCCGCATATCGTGGCGGAAGGGGCAGGCGCACGATCCGATGTGTCCTCAGCGTTTTGGCAGAAACGATGCACTCACCGACGCGGAGATTCTTGATCTGGTCCGGAGAAACCAGGAACTCCTGCACCTCGCGGTTGCTGCTCATGCCCGTGCGGGAGCCGTCTTGCGTCTGGTAAGTCCGCTTGGTCACTTGATGCGTCCCAATAAAGCGTGACCAAAGCTCGGCATCGTCAGGATCGTCCTGCCGGAAGATCAGGTGGACATTGCAATTGCCCATCACCTGCCCGGCAAACTCCTGGCTGACCTTTCTTAGGTCCGAGAGGGTTTGGTGTGCGATGTGGATCATGAAGTTTGACGACCGCCCCTTGTTCAGGAAGGTGATAAAGCTGTCGGTCGCGAAGGCGTCAAATTCGTCGATGTAGACCGAGAAGACGCCGGAACGATTCAGCACCGGAAAGTTCTTTCGCAGGCCAGAAATCAGGATTAGCTCTTGGGTTAAGAGACGCCCTAGGCGTGAACTCTGAATGGATCGACCCTCGGTCGGGAGATCCACAAAGAGGATCTGATTCTTCTGAACTACATCCAGGAGCGAGAACTCCCGGCCTCGCGTCTTTTCTGGACGGCAGCCCAGAACCTCGGACCACTCACCGCTCGCCAGGTTGCCAAAGTCATAGAAGAGCCCTTCCAGAGTCTCGCTCTTTTCTTTTTCGGCGATGATCCTCAGCTCGCGCACCAGATCGGACAGCCCAAAGCCGCGCGGTCGTGACCGCACCAGCTGATTAAACGCTTGGATCAGACCGAACTCGCAAGCTTTGGCGTAGAAGGGCTCGGAGTAGACGTTGGCATTTAGGAACTTTGACTGCAGTTGCGATGCATCGCCTAGGCCGCAAGGGTTCCAAACGGAGCTTTCTTCCGGATGGGTGGCCGATAGCAGCCTCAAATCCTGCTCGCGGCCAACCAGCCGACAGTAGGCACGAACTTCGTCATACAGCTCGCGATCGCCCTTGGCGTCGATGATGAACGCGCCTCGCCCCCGGAGGATGTCTTCAAAGATCAGGCTCTTGGTCGCCTCGGTCTTTCCAGACCCCGGAGATCCGACGATGTGGCTGTGCCGAACACGAGCCTGGTCACTGAGAAACACCGGTCCCAGCCAAACCCCAGGTTGCTGCTTACGCAGCCAGTGATCCCAGCCAGCCCGTCGAGCCAAACTCATCACGCCACGACCGACCATGCCGGGCACATCGCGCTCCACCGCAAATACGGTCAGGCCGAGAAGCGCCACCCCGCCAGCCAGCCCAAGTTGTTCATTGGAAAAGGACTCCAGCATCGCTAGAACTCCCTCCGGTCAAAGAGTGCCACCGGCCCACGCTTGGTCCGAACGCGAACGTCACCCGCTGAAATCAACTCTGAGAAGCGGACCACTCCCATCGGTTGATCCTCCGGGCCTGAAGATAGGTACCGACTCAACGTTTCAAAGAGGCGATCCGTCGTCGCGACGAACAACACAAACACGATGGAGGGTGCGCCCTTCCACCGTTCCAAAAGTCTCAAGAACCGTGTCCGCCCCTTGTCAGAGTTCTCAACCTCTAAGGCGATCCCTCTTCCTGACCGAAAGAAGAAGATCCCGTCCGGGATCTCCGGAAAGTCTCGAGTCTTGATCGCTCTCTCAGGGATGAACTCCGCGTTCCAGTGCCTCAGAATCTTCTGCCGACAAGTGGTCACGATGGCGTCGTGCGCAAGGGTCTTGGGATTAAGGCGAGCGGGCTGACGGGTATTCCTGGCACCACTCTGAAGCGCGACCGATTCGCCCCGTTTTGAAAGTCGAATGACCGCCTTGGGACCCAGCTCCGGAAAATAGGAACGAGTCAGAAAACCGCCGTCTTCGAGCACCTTCAATCGCTGGTTGATCCGTCTTCCACTCGCATCACCGAAGAAGCACTCCACGTGTTCCCTAAGCAAGAACGTCTGCTCGTAGCACAGACGTAGAATTCCCCGATCCCTCTCTGACAACATCACCCGGCCCTTCTCACCGCGCGCCCCCTCGACTGGGGATTCTGCATGGACTGGCCTAGGTCCATCGCCCAAGCTGCACGCAACGCCGACCCCGGCCCCGACAGTCGTCGAGGGGGCGGGGTCGGCGTTGCGTGCAGCTGGCTCGACCTGGCAAGTCGCTGAATCCCCAGGGAGTTCGGGCGCGCGCTTCTTCTCGCAGGTATTACCGGCCGGGAAGGGCCGGGGGAAGAGGGATGGGAAGGCCTGAGTCGTGTCCGTGCTCATTTCTTTTCCTCCGGTTTCTTGGTGGGAGCCAGCGGTTGCGGGATCAGTTCCGGCGATTGCCGAATGCGATAAACGCGATGCGGTTCATGAAGGCTTCCATCCTCTCCCACGCTGTCTCGCTCCACGTAGCTCTCGATCAGAAGGGGCTTAATCCTCTCCTTAAGAAAGGGCGGAAGCTCCGTTGATGGATCGACCTGGATAAGGTTT
>CAYOWB010000031.1:14223-19008 GCA_964407515.1 uncultured Bacteriovoracaceae bacterium | reverse complement strand
CAACGCTAGAGAGCCACCTTTACGTGCGGCATCCGCCGTCTCGCCGATTTTGGCGATGGGCGGTTTGGACTTGGGGATCTCGCCATCCGGACCAGTCAGTAGCCCGATCAGCCCGCCTCCGACAGCGCCGATGAGTCCAAAGACCAAGGCGTTCATGGAGCGGCTCTCGGGATTGGGTGAAAGCGCAGTAGCTGTCGCCCCAAGAGACGCTGCCCCGACCCCGGCACCGACTAAGAATCGGCCCCGGGGAGTGCTGCACCCGCAAAGGAGCGATAGGGTCACAAGACTTGAGATCAGGGTACGGAGAGAAGCGCACATCAGAAACGCACCTCCTCATCAAAGTAGACATTAAGAGAGGTCGCGGGCTCGACAACGAGCACCGGCTTTTCTTGGGTGGCTTCGTCGACAAACCGCTTGCTCTGATCAGCCGCCGCTTGCGCCACTCCTTGGAGAATGGCGTTTCTTCCTCCAGGCTGAACCTGATTCAGACCGAATGCAGACGTGGTCACGCTCTGCTGCGAGGCCGCAAGGCCCGAGATAAAACTGGAACCCAGGGCTCCCGCAATCGCGAGCGCCTTTCCCGAGAACACCTCGGCTTCGAGTCCGGATGCCCCGGCAATATCGAGCGCGAGTGCTTTGATGGGCTGAACTTTCCCCGATCGGAGCACAGCGCGATCAAACTCAATCTGGACCCTTCCTTGAATCGACGCCGCTCTCGCGCGCCCCAGAACCCTGAGTCCAGAAAGAGACCCTTGGTTCTCCGCAAGGACCACCACGGCGGGGGCCAGTTCGGTTCCCACCACCAGTCGAGTCTCCGTCGTCGCTTCCAGGACTGTTCCCGTCGTGATTTGGAGCCGCTGGACCGAGTCATGCACCACAAAGAGTCGAGTCGGTCCCTTCTCTTCCGCCGTGCCATTGGCTGGCGCGGATGGCGTTCCATACCCGAGCTTCTTCAACTCGCGGTTAATGGTCTCGCTGCGCCGCTTAATGCGGTCCAAGTCCTGAGCGTAATCGGCGTGCGCCAGGTCGCTCGAAAACAAGGCAACCCAGGGGATCAAGCCCATGATCCGAAGGCCCCAGGGGAACTTGGGGGAGGTGTTTCGAATCATGGGCTGCCCTCCGCGCGAAGCTGAATTTCAAGAAGACCGGAACTCGGGATCACCGAAGGAACGATCTCCACGATCCTGAGAATGGTTCCGGTTGAGGTTTCGAGCACCAAGTTGGTCTGGCCCTCGCCGGCCAGAGTCTTAAGAAGGACCGCACAGCCCATCTCCTTGGGGAGCGCGTCGAGCTGAACCAGCCGGTCGTTGCCAATGGCCGAAACGTAGAGCCGTCCCTCGCACCGGAGCTTGCTCACAAACCCCGGGTAGATTTTCACGGGGGGTGCACCGTAGCCGGGGGTTCCCATCAGTAAGAGAAGCGCTAGGACTACCCTCATCGCAGACCTCCCTTCACGAACCGGGTCGTCATCATGACGGCGCGGGTACTCTCGGAAGGGTCCCCGTGGAGAGCGCCACTCAAGAGTCGGTGGGTGAACATCGGAATCGAAAGATAGAGAAAGACCGCGACCAGCTCGGTCGCAATGATCGAGATGCCAAGCGTCCCAGTATCCTCATGAGCCACCTGTGCCACTGCCGAGCTTGCGACCTGAACCAGCCGCAGTACCGGGACCCAGAGCGAAAGCTCCACTGCAAAGAGCACCGCCCCCATCAGGATTCCAGGAGCAATCGGCACGACTGCAGCCAAGACAGGAAATATGAACGCCAGGATCTTCCAAAGAACGGCCTGGGCGTTTTCCAGCATGACGGCCACGGCGAGAAACGCCAGTTCAGAAATGCCCTTGGCAACTCCCCAAATACCCGTTCTTAGGAGCTGAAGACGCCACTCGCTCATCCGCGAAATCATTGAGGCACCGTGCGAGTCCCCAGTCTGATTCGAAGCCTCCTCATAAGCGGAAAGGAGAGCAGCTTTGAGCCCATTGGGGTCGCCTAGGTGCTCAATCCAGGTAGCAAGTGCTGACGAGAGAGTCTGGAGTGTGGCAAACCCCTGCTCAAAGAAGACCAAACACAGAAAACCCAAGGCGAACCGCTCAAAGGCGGTTCTTACATCTCCCTTGCGGAGGCCCAGGATAATCCTCGCTCCAAAAGCAGCCAGAAGTAGCGCACGAGCAGTGGGAAGAAGAAGTGAAGGATTCAGCACAGCGTCTTTCATGGGCGAGCCCTTTTCTTTCTCAAAGGAGCCTTCAAACCGTCGCGGAAATACTCTTCTTGCGCTTGGGCCACCGCTTGCTGGCGAGCCAGGGCTGCCTTCTGGAGATCAAGGCTTTCTGCCTGAAGCTGAACAAGATGAGAAAGCGTCTGCAGCTGAACGCCCTGGGCAAGCATCTGCGAACTTTGCGCAGCGGCGGTGATCTGAGCTGCGCGTCCCGGAGACGCCGAACGACTCTCGGCGGACAGGCTCCGACCCACCGAAACCATCTCTTGGCCCATCAGATACGAGGTCTCACTCTGAAGCGCCGCCTGCGAAACGGAGACCTCAATCAGCGCGAGTTTCTGCCGGACGAGGCTACTCGTCTCCTCCGCCAAGCCACGTGCTTCGGTGAGCTGTCGATTCAACTCCGAAAGAGTCCGCACTGAGCCAGGGTCAAGCCCCTGGCTGCGACGGCTGATCTCCTCGATGCTTTCAAGCTGGGCAACCGTACTGTCGATGCCCCGATTGACCGCTTGGAGAACGGCCTGGCTATCACTCGTCACTCCGACGATCTGTGCCAACCGTTCCAGCTCCAAAATCTGCCCGGTCACGAGCTTGGCGAGCGCCAGGTTCTCTTCTCCAAAGATCGACGCGTTTACAGTCAGGGGAAGAGTCCAAAGTAGAAAGAAGTAGAAACACTTAGGCATGTGCTACCTCCTGAGCTTGCAGTCGCTCCGCGACCACCTCACGGCGAACCGTGTCTGTTCGGTAAAGTTCGTGTTCTTCAGGGGTGAGTTCCAGGCGGCCTACCCGCGAGTAAAACGGGGTTTTGATCAGGCACTCCGAGTAGCGGCCCCTTTCCTGCCGCAGCGAGCGAACGATCTCGATCTCCTTGGTGTTGAGCCCAAGGTCGCCGGTGTATTTCGCCGGGTCCTCACGTTGTCGCAAGATGATCTGAATCGGCGAGTTCTGAAAAATGGCTTGCCCATTCTCCTCCTTGAGGAGATCAGCCAAGGACTGCGTGATGGCTACGGCAGCCCCGTCGAGTTTTCTGAACTCGCGGAAGGCCCGCTGCACTAAGATTGGCTCGTTCTTGAGGATCGACCAACACTCGTCCATTACCAGATAGACTGGAAAATGTTCCGGTCTGGTCTTTAGGAACCGCTCAAAGGACGAGAGGAGAAGTCGCACTGCCTCTTTCTTTTCTGCCTCTGGCAGCTCCGAGAGTTCCACTCCCTGAAACCGACCCGAGGTCAGAAGTTTCGCCAAAAGTCTTGGGAGAGCCCGATTCAGCTCATCCACCGATCGAGGCTCGGAGAATTCGCCGCCTTTCGAGCGGACCAGTCGCCGGTAAGAGCGCAGATGATCGACAAAGAGGACCGACATCGGGGAGCCTTCGCTCATGCGATTGAGGATCGCGGCGATGAACACGCTCTTTCCGACTCCGGTGGCGCCATTGATATTCATGTGCAGCGCGGAAAACGCAGGATCTTGAAAGTCCAGGTAGAGCGGGCAGCCACGCCGCGTGGTCAGCAGTGGCCGGAGCGTGGCCATAGGGTCACCGACACTCGGAATAAGGTCCGTCGCCGTAGGAACCCTAACCAGAAAGGAGCGATGCAGACGCTTTCGCTGGCCCGTAGAAGAAAGGTAAGCCAGCGCCTTGAGCCACGGACGCGTTTCTTCAACGAAGAGTGAGGGGTCGAGGTCCAGGGGATGAGACGACATCAGGACCAGTGAAGCCTGGACCAATCGGTCAGTTCCACGAGACAACGACTCGGCAACCTGCGTGGCCTCATCAAAGGTGACATCGCAGTCGATCTCGCTCACCGCAGTCTCCCCTTTCGCCGAACGCTTGCGCGACGATTCAATCCATTTCTTGGCCCTGTGCTGATCCACGCCCCGAAAGGAGGTGTAGACACGGAAAGGGACCGAAGAGACACGCTCTAAGATCGCGCAAAGCCAAAGCGGATCGGTGTAAGCCGGGAGCTGATGAAGAGAGTATATGTGACAAGTCTCAAGGCCCTTCTGTTTGAGGTACACCTTGATCCGCCAAGGCTTGAGCCTTGGAACAAACAGCGGCGTGTTAAGATCTGGCTTAAACTGCTCCAGAGCCCGGCCGTCCTGGTTCTGAGTTGCGGAGAAGCAAAGCCGCTCCCCAGGCTTCAGATCTTGGATGGGCGCGGAGATCTCCTCCTTGCCCTGGATCAGGTCCCGCTCGTCGAGCGTATCGAATGGGGTCACACTCAGCCGTTGCGAAGGCCCCGGATTCCAGCTTCCAGTGCGCCTTCGCGCCAGGAGCCATTCAAGCGCGAACACTAAGCTCTCATCCCATCCCGTCTTCCCAAAGCGAGCCAGAAGACGGAGGGCTCCAAAGCCGAAGACTCCCGCCACGACGGAGACGATATTCGCCGCCACGGAGCCGCCACCCACGAGCTGTACGGCCATGACGGCAAGGGCCAGCAGCAAGAGCGCAGCAAATGGAATTCCAAAGATAAGCGTCGGACGCAGAACGTTCTTTTGAGTCGGTTCGATGAGCTGTCGCATAGAGCAACCCTCGCCGCGAAAGTTCAGTGAACCCGAGCCTGAAACCAGGCC